>JANPLC010000076.1:0-30006 GCA_031426335.1 Planctomycetota bacterium | reverse complement strand
GACGTCGATGCCGAGCTGGTGCTCGGCGCCCGGGTCTACCGCCGATGACGTTCCTGCGCCCGATTCCACGCCACGCAGTCGACATACGTCACACCACGGCCACCGAAAATGTCGAGCGCGCTGCCATACGTCAGATCGACGCGGCCTTTGCTCAGGCGATCAACCAGGATGAGGTCCTCAATCGACTTGCCGCCACCGGCATAAACACAGGGGATCGGTGACCACTTACCGAGCGCGGTAACTAATTCCTGATCGACACCTTGGCAGAGGCCTTCGACATCCGCAGCATGGATCAGCAATTCACTGCACGATGCGGCGATCAGCGCGAGGTTGGCTTCGGTGATAGCGAAACTGGTGAGCGTCTGCCAACGGTTCATCGCCACCACCCAGCCATCACCAACGCGGCGGCAGCTCAGGTCGACCACCAAGCGTTTTTTCGACAGCCGGTTGCCCAGCGCGGTCAGACGCTCTGGTGCGAAGGTGCCGCTGGGAAACAACCAGGAGGTAACGATCACCTTGTTCGCGCCCTGTTCGATCCATGAGTGCGCGCTGTCGATGTCGATGCCACCACCCAGGTGCAGGTGATCCGGCCACGCGGCGAGCGCACGTTTCGCGGCGTCGTCGTTGCCCGGCCCGAGCTTGATCACGTGGCCACCTTCGAGTCGGTCCTCACGATATTTCGCCGCGAAGAACTCCGGCGGCTGGCTGGCGACGAAATTGGTTTTGAGTCCCGCGCCGGTGTCGTTCAGACTGCCGCCGACAATCTGTTTCACCTGGCCGTCGTGCAGGTCGATGCAGGGTTTGAAGAGGGTCATGGAGTACAGCCGATCATGTTGCAATCCTGGTGACGTGGCTGTTGGGGCAATCCCTCCTCCAGCCTACCTCATTCACCTAGATACGCCTCCTGCACCTTGGGATCCGCGAGCAGTCGTGTCGCGTCGTCTTCCATGACGATCCGTCCGGTTTCGAGGACGTAGCCGCGGTGCGCGAGTTTGAGCGCTAGGCGGGCGTTTTGCTCGACGAGCAGCACGGCAAGGCCCTCGCGGTTAAGCGTGCGGATGGTCTCAAAGATCTTCAGCACCAGCAGGGGGGCGACGCCCATCGAGGGTTCGTCCATTAACAGCACCTGCGGCTTCGACATCAGGGCGCGGCCGATGGCGAGCATCTGCTGCTCGCCGCCGGAGAGCGTTCCTCCGGACTGATGCCGACGTTCCGCCAGAATCGGAAACAGGGCGAACGCGTGGTCGATGCTGGCGGCGATCTCGGCAGGATCGCTGCGAGTGAAAGCGCCCAGGCGGAGATTCTCCAGCACACTGAGGCGCGGGAAAATCTTGCGACCTTCGGGTACCTGGGCGAGACCACGGCGCACGATGTGGTGCGCGGCTTCGCCGTGGATGGCCTCGTCACGAAAGCGAATAGTGCCGGCACTCGGACGCACGATGCCCGAGCAGCACAGTAGCGTGGTGGTTTTTCCGGCGCCGTTGCCACCGATGAGCGTGACGATTTCGCCAGCGCGCACGATTAAACTGACGCCGTGCAGCGCACGGATGGGACCGTAGCCAGCGTCGACATTCGTGAGCTCCAGCAACGGAGCGCCCGTGGTCGGAATAACCGCTGCGGTGGTTGGAGCGGGGTTGTTCATCCCAGCTCCTCCTTCCCCAAATACGCCTCAATCACCTGCGGATTCGCACGGATCTCCGTGGGCGTGCCTTCGGCGATCTTGTTGCCGTAGTGCAGTACCGCGATGCGGTCGCTGATGCCCATCACCACGCGCATGTGGTGTTCGATCAGCACCACGGTGATGCCGCGGTCGCGGATGCGCTTGATCAACTCCATCAGCTTGGTTGCCTCTGCTGGATTCATGCCGGCAGCCGGCTCATCGAGCAGCAGCAACGTCGGACGCGTGGCGAGCGCGCGGGCGATCTCCAAACGGCGTTGGTGGCCGTAGGGCAGGCTGCTCGCGGGTTGGTTTGCGGCGGTACCTAGGCTGACGAATTCCAATTCGCGCATGGCAGTTTCACGTGCGTCGCGTTCCTCGCGGCGATGGCGTGGCAGACGCAACGCCGCGTGCCAACCGCGTGCCGTGAGGTGGCGATCCATGCCGACCAACACGTTGTCGAGCGCGCTCAGATCGCGGAACAGACGGATGTTCTGGAAGGTGCGCGCGACTCCGGCACGCGCCACCGCGTCCGGTGTGCAACGGCTGCTGCGCCAGGCGTTCCACGCAGCGCTGACGCCCACCGCTGCACCGATCGCCAACGGCACCGTGGTCCATGCACCTTGCGTCGCGGTGGCAACCACCGCGTTCCAAGTTTCGCTCCAGGGAAACGGTTTTAGGTGAGCGCTGCGATTGATCGCCGCGTCCCACAGCACATTGGCATTAATCGCCAGCGCGGTGCCAATGCCAGTCACGATGCCGGCGACACTCCAGCGTACGAGGTCGGCAGGACTGGGGGGCGAACGCACCGTCCGCCCATCAATCAGCACCCGTCCGCCACTCGGCGGGTAGAGTCCGGTGATGGCGTTGAACACCGATGTTTTGCCCGCACCGTTGGGCCCGATGATGGCGAAGATCTGCCCACGTTCGACTGCGACGCTGACATCGTTGACCGCTGTCAGGCCGCCGAAACGCAGGGACAGGTGATCAAGCTGGAGCACTGCCATCAGCGCGCTCCCTGCGGTGCTTTGGTCGCGTCGTCATGGCGCAGCCCAGCTGGCGCATCCTGCGCCGGTATGAGCCCTTCCGGACGCAGACGCATCATCAGGATCAGAGTCAATCCATAGAGCAGGAACTTCCAATTCCCAGGCGATGCCAGGACGCTGTTCGAGGAGGTCCCAGGACTGCCGTCGGGCATATCGCCGGGTTTCAACGCTTCGGTGAGATTGGTGAGAACGATGCCATTGAGGCCGGCGATGATCAACGCGCCCAGCAGGGCACCAGTGATGCTGCCCATGCCGCCGATGATGACGATGCACAGGATGATGACCGACTGCTGGAAGTCGTAGAAAGCCGGGTCCAGGCTGGTCCCGCTCTTGCTGGCGTACAACGCGCCGCCCAAGCCGCACAACGCGGAACCGACGGCGAAGGCGATCAGCTTCACGCGTGGCGTGGTCAGACCCATGGAGCGCGCGGCCAATTCATCCTCGCGCACGGCCACCCAGGCGCGGCCCAGGCGGGAATGGCGCAGGTTGTGGCACAACCACACGGCGGCGATCAGCAGCACCAGATAAAGGTAGTAGGTCGGGCGGTAGTCATCGCCGAACGCCACGAAGGGCAGCCCAGGCGCTGCCACCGGATTGAGGCTTTGGGTGCCCTTGGTGATGGCGTCCAGGTTACGCAGACAGTCCTGCACGATCTCGCCGAAGCCGAGGGTGACGATCGCCAGGTAGTCTCCACGCAGGCGCATGGTCGGCAGCGACAACAACATGCCGGCGATCCCTGCGGCCAGCGTTGCTGCCGCGAGGCCCGGCCAGAATCCAACCTGAAAGGGATAGATCGGACAGGTGAGAATGGAGAAGGTGTAGGCGCCGATCGCCATGAAGGCCGCGCCACCCAGATTCAGCAGACCGGTGAATCCAGCGATGATGGTCAGGCCAAGCCCGATGATCGCGTAGACCATGATGATGGGCAGCGGGAGCGCGAGGTTGTCGCCGAAACGATGGTTCGATTCCAACACCGTCAGCAGCGGATCGATCGCCGGCAGCGACAGCACCACCCCCAGCAGGAGCAGCGGCCACCAGCGAGCGATGTGCTCACGGAGATGGGCGGGCATCAGACCTTCTCCCGCACGCGTGATCCCAGGATGCCGGTCGGACGGAACACCAGCACCAGGATCAACACGCCGAAGACCACCGCATTGCTCCACTGTCCCCCGTTCGGAACCCAGCCCTCCATCACGGCACGCACCAGTCCGATGCACAGTGCGCCAAGTACCGCTCCTGGCAGGTTACCAATACCACCGAGCACGGCGGCGGTGAAGGCGTCGAGCCCATTGCGGTAGCCCATCTGGAAACTGATCGAGCCGGTATAGAGCGCGGTGGTTACCGCAGCGACACCAGCCAGCGCACCGCCGATGATGAAAGTCAGCCCGACCACCCGGTTGGTGTCGATGCCCATGAGTTGCGCCGCCGTGGGGTTCTGCGCCACGGCGCGCATCGCCGTACCAAGTCGCGTGCGGCTGATGAACCAGGTGAGCGCGATCATCAGCGGCACGGTGATCACCGCGACCATCAGCTCTTTATAGGTGAGCAGCACCGCCGCCCCGTCACCCAGCAGATTGCGGTAGCCGATCAACTCCGGGAACGATTTAGCCGATGCCGCCTGCGAGCCATTGCCGAACACCTCCATCGGCAACCCACCCCAGAACATCCCGAGGTTCACGCACACAAACGATACGCCGATCGCCGACACCAGCACCGTCAGTTTCGGCGCACTACGGAGTGGCCGATAGACATGACGATCGATCAGCCAGTTGAGCGCAGCGCAGAACGGCGGCACCAGCAGCAGCATCAACCCGATCGCCAACCACGGCGAGGCAGCTTCTCCACCACACAATCCGACGACGGTCAGAGCGAGGAAACAGCCGAGCATCATCACATCGCCATGGGCGAAATTGATCAACTCGACGATGCCATAGACCATGGTGTATCCGAGCGCGATCAGCGCGATGATCATGCCGTTGGCGAGGCCGGTAATCAGCAACTGGAAGATGATGTCCATCATCCGGGTGGCTCGACGACGAGGAAAAAGCCAGTGAAGTAGCGTTTGGAACTGAGGTCTTCCACGCGCACCAATTCTCGGCGGCCTAACGGGTCGCCGATGACATAACGATCACCTTCACGGCCAATGATGGCAATAAAGTGACCAGTCCCACTCGAACTTCCTAGCCGAGTACCAGCGATGGATGGATAGGGTAGGGTCGGGGGATTTGGTGACGTGAGCATGAACGACACCGTCAATCCGCGGGCGCGCAGTGCCCGAGCCAGAAACCACACCTCAGTGCCACTGGCAGTGGTATTGGCATCGTGTGCCAAGGTCGCTTCATCCCCGGGCAAGCCGAAGGAGCGTAGCAGGGTAGCGGCAGAACTCGGTCCGCAGGTGGAACCGGTAGATTGCTGGCACACACCGTCGCTCCATTGATCTTTCAGGTACGAACGATCGAGCGGTGACAGCGTGGCCTTAGCGTAGGGAATCAGCAGCAGCATCGGCGCGATGACCAAGGCGATGGTGCTCAGACGTACGGCACGCACGTGACTGCGACCGAGTCGTAACGCCAGCCAACCCACTGGGAGACCGATCATGCCTGCCAGCAGTTCACTACCGTTCAGCGCACGCAGGCGATACAGCAGCACCGGCTCATCCACCATGTGCAAGTAATAACCCGCGTACACGACGGCAGGAAGACTGCAGAGCGACAGCACGATCGCGAGGATCCACATTGGTATGCCAGCGTATCGCTGCGCGACCACCACGCCGATCGCGATCATGATCACGAACACAAATCCGGTAAAGACCAGAGCGGTTGGTATCATGAATGGGACGGACCGCAGATCAGGACAGGCGAGGATGAAGCGCCCATCAGGTGATTGCCTTCAGCGCCAACTTCTTGGGCCATCCGTCACGCTGCGCTTGGCGGATGACGCTCGTAACTGTTTTGGGCGTGATCACTGCGGCATCCGCTCCCAACCAGTTGTCAGGGCGCGCACGCTCAGTTTCGACGATCAGAACGGATCCTGTGCCATCGTCCTGTTGGATCGCTATCGTCAGAGGAGTCTGAGCGATTGCTTGGGCGTACGTGGGTTTGCGTCGGATCAGCCACCGGTAGGCGATGCCATCAACCACGACGAGCCGTGATCCACGACGTGGAATCACGTTACTGCCCCAACAGCTTCACAAACGAGAACTGTCCTGCCTTCACCGTATTGCCGCTCATCACCATCAACGTCGTATCACCATTCTCATCGAACGACCACGTGCCGAGCGCGCCGTCGAAGTTCTTGGTCGCACGCAGCGCGGCCAGCACCGCCGCGCGATCCTTCTTCCCTGCGCGGACGATCGCGTCGATGGTGACCTTGGCCGCTTCGTAGGCGTAGATGGCGTACCCTTCCGGCTCGGTCTTGTAGAGCACGCGGTAGGCATCGACGAACGCCTTGCCCTTGCCGGTCTGTTGTTCCGGCGGCACGCCACCGAAGGTGATGAACACGCGGCCTTCCAGCGCCGCATCGCCGGCGGAGGTCATCAGCGCGGAATTGTAGAACGCGTCCGGTCCCATCAGTTTCGCCGTCAGGCCGCCGGCGATCATGTCCTTGGCCAACTGACCGGCGCCGGTCTCGGTGGTGCCGCCGAAATAGACCAGCTCGGGTTTCTGGCTGCGGATCTTGTTGATCAGCGATTTGAAGTTGCCCGACTTGCCGTCGACGCCCTCGAAGCCGACCACCGTCAGGCCGAGTTTTTCGGCGTTCAGCTTGAACATCTTGGCGATGCCCTGGCCGTAGAGTTCGCGATCGTGCAGCACGAAAACCTTCGATGCGCCGAGTTCCTTCGCCCACTGCGCACCGACCGCGCCTTGGATGTCGTCCGCTGGGACCACGCGGAAGTAGCTGACGTTGCCGGCCGGGCGGTAGACCATCGGTTCGTTGGCTTCGCCGATGCCGGGTTTGGTCAGGCCGGGCCAGGTGTTGGCGGGCGAGATCATCGCCAGGCCGGCCTGGTTCAGCTTGGGCATGGCGATCTTCGCCGCGCCCGAGTTGTAGGTGCCGATGTACGCCATCACGTCGGCGTTGCGGATGGCCTTGTCGGCGTTGGCGGCTTCGACCGCCGGATCCCACGCACCGCGTTCCGGCGAGGCGTCGTCCCAGTCCTCATAGACGATGGTGTGTTCGACGCCGCCGACGGTGATCTTGGCCCCGACCTCGGCGATCGCCATCTTGATGCCGTTGATCATCGAGGAGGTCTGCGCGTTCGCGCTGCCGGTGCGCGGCAGGCTGCTGACGATGGTCAGCGATTCTGCCGCTGCGGACCAGGAGATGAGTGACAACACGGTGGCGACAAGGGCGGCACGGATCATCGCGCGGATCTCCTGGGCAGGTGCGGCGCAGGGTAGACGGCGAGGTCATGTGGCAAGACGCAACCACTGCTGCGGGAATGACTACAGACAGACGACAGGCACAGGGGAAAGGCCACAGGCTACCGGCTACCGGTTTTGTTACGGGTGCTCATCGCTGATTTGGGCTCCTGTTGTCGGTGATCTATCGTCAACCTGGAGTCTGTAGCTTGTAGCCCGTAGTCACCTGTTGGTGGTCTGACCGTACCGTCTCCGTGCGACGACACGCCGTAACCGCTTCCGTTTGCGGCGATTGCTCGCTAGCTTCCCATCATCATGGCCGTCACGCGATGCGTCTGCTTCCAGAAGACCTTCCGCGATGTCCTCGCGGTGGCGCGGGAAAATGGTTGGAGCACCGCGGCGGAAGTCAGCCTCAACCTGCGCTGTGGTCTCGGGTGTGGCGGCTGTCGGCCGTATCTGCAGGCCATGCTCGACACCGGCGCGACGTGTTTCTCCGTGCGCATGGATGACCTGCCGCCCAAACCGTGCAAACCGGAGCCCTGGGACATCCAGTGATGTCCGTCGGCGGGTGATCCGCCGGACGAGTCGGCCTGGGTGATCGCTGGCACTGTGGTCGCTGATCGGACAGTGATGGCACTCGCACCCCTGCGGGAGACATCAGGAGGTCCCATGGTCGCGCGCATCATCTATCACGTGCTTCCCAATCCTGCCGGGTGGTCAGTAAAGAAGGGTCGCGCTGCCCGTGCGAGCAGCACGCATCCGACCAAACCCAAGGCCTTGCGCGCGGCGGCGAAGTTGGCGCGCAATCATCCGACGGCGCAGGTGGTCGAACACGATGCCGGCGGAGTGATCATCGCGGATCGTCGCTATGAGCGCAGCGACTATCGAAAAACCAAGGCAGCGAAACGCACGGTTGCCAAGGCGCGCAAGACCAAGCTCAAGAAACGTCGGCGTGCGGCGCGTAAGCGCCTTGTGCACCGCAAGGCTGCGCGTTTGGGACTGGCTCGTCGTCGCCGTCGCAGTGCTGCCCGTAGTGCAGCGGCAAAAAAGGCGGCGGTGCGTCGTCGTCGGTGAGGAGCTGGGAACAGACAGGTCGGCTTTCAGCATTCCCGTGGCACGGGCGTCTCGCCCGTGATTAGGTAGGCTTGATCACGGGCGAGACGCCCGTGTCACGTAAACGGCATTCGGCGTTCGCCCGTTGCTCATGACTGGCGGAGGGCGGGGCTCCGTCTAGCGTGACGGTCCATTCTGGGAGTACCTCATGGCCAAAAGCAAAACCCGCTGCATCGGCATCCTCACTTCCGGTGGCGATTGTCCTGGCCTTAACGCTGCGATTCGCGGGGTGGTCAAGGCCGCCACCGGGATCTATGGCATCAAGTGTGTCGGCATCCTCGACGGCTTCCGTGGCTTGGTGGAAAACCGCACCATCCTGCTCGATGACCGCGCGGCGTCGGGGATCCTTACCAGCGGTGGGACCATCCTCGGCACCAGCCGTGACAAGCCGCACAAGATGCCGATGGGTGGCAAGGTCATGGACATGACGCGCACGGCGGTCGACAACGCCAAACGCCTGCAGATCGATTGTTTGGTGTGCCTCGGCGGCGCCGGCACGCAGAAGAACGCCATGCGCCTGAAAGAGGCCGGGCTCGATGTGCTGACGCTGCCCAAGACCATCGACAACGACGTCGCCGAGACCGACATTACGTTTGGCTTCGACACGGCCCTCGGCATCGCCACCGAAGCCATCGATCGACTGCACACCACCGCCACCAGCCATCAGCGCGCCATCGTGGTCGAGATCATGGGTCACCGTGCGGGTTGGCTGGCACTCGGCGCCGGCATCGCCGGAGGTGCCGATGTCGTGTTGTTGCCGGAGATCGCCTACGATCCGGAACGCGTGGCAAAACACCTGATGGATCGCAGTCGTGCGGGCAAACGGTTCAGCATCATCGCGGTCGCTGAAGGTGCGCACTCGCGCGAAGAGACGAAGGCCTTGGCGGAGCAGGAACTGGCGGCGGAGAAGGCCAAACAAGCGGCGAAGAAAACAAAGAAGCAGAACGAACTCAAGCCGCAGGATCTGACCGATCCGGATCGCGCCGAAGCACCGGTGAAAACCGTCACCATCAAACGCGGTGACACCGCGGTGGAGATGATCTACCACACCGTGCAAGAACCCAAGGCCAGCCGACTGGCGCGTCACTTGCAGGAACTCACCGGCATGGAGGCGCGCGTCACCACACTCGGCCACGTCCAACGCGGCGGCAGTCCGTCAGCGGCGGATCGCTTGCTGTGTACGCGGTTGGGCACGACGGCGGCGCAGTTGCTGGCTGAGGGTCATTATAATGTGATGGTGGCGGTGCGCGGCGATCGCTGTGAACCGGTGGCGCTCAAACATGTGGCCGGACGGATCAAGACGGTGCCGGAGGATCATTCGTGGATCAAGACCGGAAGACTGGTGGGGACGTGTTTTGGGGATTGATCCATGGACCTCGCTCATGCCATCATCGCTGCCCAAGTCCGATTGAATGAAATCACCAACAACGATAAGCGGGTCTGCATCATCCATCGGGGCATTCAGGGAAACGACTTCGGTTGGCTCATTCCTTGGGCCAACAAGGAAGTGGTCACCCAAGGCTCCTCCGCACTGACAGTGGGAGGAAATCTTCCATTTTTTTCGACCGACGGAATGGTCGGGTCTATCGATACTCGTATCTCTCCCACCCGGATTTGATCGTGTGGTGCAAGAGTCTTCCCACAGATCCAAGCCAGTAGGTTGATTGTTCGAAAGCCGCCAACGGCGGCGACGTAACGCCAGCCAGAGGCTTCCGCCGGCGTTGCCCCGGGCTGTGTTGACGCCGCGCCGTTGGCGCTTGCGAACGGTCTGCGATGGCGCAGGTCCCTGGGTAGCGTGCTCAGCATGGGGCGCTCTAATCCCGCTGTGCCAGACGAACGCCCGCTTTCGGTCAGTGCGCTGACGCGCCGGATCACGCTCACCCTGGAGGACTTCGGTTCGCTGCTGGTGCAGGGTGAACTGTCGCAGGTGAAGGTCGCGCCGAGTGGGCATCTGTACGCCACGCTCAAGGACCAGGAAGCCGTCATCAGTCTGGTGATGTGGCGTTCGGCGGTGGTGCGGCAAACCGCGTTGCCGAAGGAAGGCGAGCAGGTCGTCGTGCGTGGGTCGCTGTCGGTCTACGGTCCACGTGGGCAGTATCAGCTGACCGCGACGCGCATCAGTCCGGTCGGCATCGGCGATCTCGCGACGCGTTTCGCGGCGCTCAAGGTGAAGCTGGAAGCGGAAGGGTTGTTCGCCGAGGAGCGCAAACGCCCGCTGCCACTGTTGCCCCGTGCCGTCGGACTCGCCACCGCCAGCGGCAGCGCGGCGTTGGCCGACTTGCTGCATTCGCTGCGCACGCGTTTCCCCGCCATGCCGATCGTGGTAGCGCCGTGTATCGTCCAGGGCGCGCAAGCCGCGGCGACCATCGTTGCAGCGCTGCGCCGGCTCGACGCGCATCCGGAGGTCGACGTCATCATCGTCGGTCGCGGCGGTGGCAGCATCGAAGATCTCTGGGCATTCAATGAGGAAGCCGTGGTGCGCGCCATCGCCGCGTGCAAAAAGCCGGTGGTCAGCGCAGTCGGCCACGAGACCGACACTACGCTCGCCGATTTCGTCGCCGATGTGCGGGCGAAGACGCCGACGGCTGCTGGCGAGCTGGTAGTGCCGGTGCAGGCGGAGTTGCAAGCCGCGTTCGCCGAGTACCGGCTGCACCTGGACCGGGCGATGGACACGCTGCTCGATGATGCCCGCGAACGCCTGCGTTCGCTCGGTAAACACCGTGCATTGGCGACACCCGCGCATCAGGTGGCCTTGCGGCGGCAGCGGCTCGATGAGCTGCGCCAACGCTTGGACGACGGGGTGGTCGGCCTGCGCGAGACGCGTGTGACCGATCTGCGGCTGTTGCGCACCCGTTTGGAGCACGTCAGCCCGGCCCGTCGCATCGACGCCGCGCGTGAGGTGCTGGTGCAGAATCGCCGGCACTTGGCAGCAGCGGCGAAACATCACTTGGCGCAGGTGCAGGAACATTTCCTCGGACTCGCCGCACGGCTGGACGCGTTGTCGCCGCTCGCGGTCATCGCCCGTGGCTACAGCGTGGTGCGTAGCGCCGATGGCAAGTTGGTGCGCCGCACCGATCAGGTGGTCGACGGCGACATCATCGAAGCGCGTATGCCGGATGGTTGGTTGCGTGCGACGGTGACTGGCCGACGCGCACAGCGGTTGGGTGAGCCGGAGCAGCCGTATCTGCCCTGAGTTGGACCGTGCTGGTGCGGGTTTTCTCTGGTCTATTTCACCACTAAGTTCGCGTGGACTGGAATCACCAGGCGCCGTGCATCCTGCACGACGGTGACCTTATCCACATGTCCATCTGCAATCTTGAAACCGAACCCCAGATGGGACAGTGACGCTTCAACACCACCACTAAACCACTGAGGTTCCCATGTCTAAACTTTCACTCGTCGTCGCCACCATGCTGGCTCTGGCTACGTTTCCCATGATCGGCTGCGGCAATGGCCAGGATCGCAGCGAAAAAACCGCGCGTACGTCTGCGCTGGTCGCGGTGGATGTTACCACCGCGAAGCAGAACCTCGACCAAGTGGTCGCTGGTCTGAAAAACGTGCGCGATGCCAGCGACAGTGCCGACCTGAAGAAACTCTACGGCGATTTGCAAAGCCCCACCGCTGAGTTCCGCGATTCCGTAGCGGCCGTCCATAGCACCAGCGAACGGGCGATCGCCGCTGGCAAAGCGCAGAACGACGAGTGGCGCAAACAGGCGGACACCTTCACCGATACCGACTTGCGCAATGCCAGCAGCAAACGGCAGAACGATCTCCGTGGAGCGGTGGACGCGCTCGGCGCCAGCAACGCCACGCTCAAAGCCACGAGTGACACTTACCTCGTCCAACTGGAGCAGTCGCTCAAGGCACTGGATCTCGACCTGACGCAGCAGGGCCTGCAGGCGATCAAGCCGTCGGTGAACCGTCTGATCGATGACGAAGCCAGACTGCGCGACGCTCTGAACGACGTGGCGACCAAGGGCAAGGCGGTCAATGGCGTCATCAATCCCTGAAAACCGGGCTGCTGTGCGGCAGGGCGCAGGAACGCTGGTTGAAATGAGCGGCACCTGGGGAAGCGTGCTTCCCCAGGTGCCGCCATGACCACGCCGATCCGCAATCACCACCCACTGATGGATTACCGCCGCTTTGGAAGCACGGGGCGGATGCTGTCGGTCATCACCCTGGGTGGCATGCGCTACTTGCACGGTTGGGACGCACCGCGCGATCAGATTCCCAGGGACATGCGCGAGCAATGTGCGCGCATGGTGACGCTGGCGCTGGACGCAGGCATCAACCACATCGAAACCGCGCACGGCTACGGCAAGAGCGAGGTCGGTTACGGACTCGTGCTCAACGACGATCTGAAAATCCCGCGCAACCGTTACCACCTGATGACCAAGGGCGCGCCGCAGACCGCCAGCGAGGCACGGCGCCTGGTCGAGGAACAACTCCAAGCGCTGAAGACCGACCGCATCGACCTGTATGGCTGGCACGGCATCAACAACGCGGAGATCTGCCGCGTGGCCCTCGCCCAAGGCGGGCCGGTGGAGGAACTGCACAAGATGGCGCGCGAAGGCCTCATCGGCGACGTCGGTTTCAGCACGCACGCACCGGTGGAAGTTATTTGCGAAGCGATCAGCTCCGGGCTCTTCAGCTTCGTCAACCTGCACTACTACTATTTCCTGCAGCGAAACGCCGCCGCCGTCGCACTTGCTGCCGCGCGAGACCTGGGCGTGTTCATCATCTCGCCGAATGACAAAGGTGGGCAACTCTTCAATCCCTCGCCAGCGCTACGCCAACTCACCGCGCCGCTGACACCAATCCAATGGAACGCACGTTGGTGCCTGCGCACGCCGCACGTGCACACCTTGTCGTTCGGCCTGACTGAGCCGTCCCACGTCAGCGAAATGCTCGGCGTGTGCCCGGCGACCACGCCGCTCTCAGCCCGTGATCTGGCGATCACCGCGCGCATGGATGCGCGCACCGCCCTCGACCCCATCGGCTCCTACGAAGGCTGGGAACTGCTCGGTGACCCGAGCGGCATCAACATCCCCGAGGTCCTGCGCTACCGCCGCATGTGGCAGTGCTGGGATCAGGAAGCGTTTGGGAAGTACCGCTACAACATGTTCGAAGCGAAGGGCCACTGGTTTCCTGGGACCTACGCCACGGATGACGCCATCGCCAAACTCGATCGCTCACGGTGGCCGGCTGGTATCGATGTCGCGGCGTTGCTGCAGGAAGCGCATCAGCGGTTTCACCGCGCGAAGTAGACTTCCGTGGCATGGACCTTTCTCCCATGCTGGAACGTCAAGCGATGTCGCCGCCCCGGAGGGGAGGCCTGGTAATAGCCCGGCACTTCAGTGCCGGGAACAGGCGCAGAATAATCGCTAGTCCCGGAGGGACGGCTGTAATTGCCGACGTTTCAGCCGTCCCTCCGGGACTAGGTCAATCTTTCACATCGGGTCCCGGCACTGAAGTGCCGGGCTATTACCACAGCGTCCCTGCGGGACGCATAGGTGCTATTTCACACTGGCGGGACACCCGCGCCACGGCGCAGGCTCAACGTCCCACCAACCCCAAATCAAACCCCAGGTCGGTGCTCATGTCGCCTTTCTGGTGGATCTCCACCGCCAGGACGTGGGTGCCTGGGGTCAAATCAGCGGGATTCAGCGTGATGTCGACGAAGCGCTGTTCGTCTTCATTGCCGATGACGACGCTGGCGTCGGTGGCGTAGGTCACGCTGCCCGCGGGCATGTTGGAGCGCGCGACTTCGCGGCCATTGAGGTAGATTACCGCACCGTCGTCACGCATCAGCGACAGCGTGACGGCAGAGAAGCTGCGGTCGGCCGGCACGGTGAACGAGCTGCGGAAGTAGGTGGTGCGTGGGCGGTGCTGCGCGTCGCTGCCAGCGTTCACCGTGGTGCGGATCCACGGATCGCCGAAGCCGAGCGGCGCCGCGCCGCGTTTCCACTGGGCATCTGCGAACACGGTCGCACGCCACTCAGTACCGAGATCGACCCCCGCATCATGGTAACGCCACTCGGCCCCACGACGGATGAGGTCTACCGGTGATGGCGACTGTGCGGTTTTGACCGTTGTTTGTGTTGGAGCCGGCGCCGGAGCTGGAAGCGCAGTCGGCGACACCGCCGCGGGCGTCGGCGCGCTCGGCGCTGGGATGGTCGCCACCGCGGCCGGGCTTGTTGCCGCTGGCGGCAGTGGCTTGGGCGAACCGGAGCGCATCAGCAACACCGCCACCACCGCGCCGAGGACCGCGGCCATGCCGGCAGCAACGAGGATGATGGTGGTCGAACCAGTCGGCTTCTGCCCGGCAGAGCTCCGCGGTTGGCGTGCGGCGACGACTGGTTTGGCCGCCGTGGCCCTGCTCGCAGCGGGCGCGGCTTTCACCGCCGCGGCACGACTGCCCTGTCCGGATGCGCGTTTGCGTTCGATGGCTTCAGTGACCGCCGCGGCGGAAGGCGTGGTGGCCAGTCGTTCCGCGGTCGGTGGCAGCGCCACGGTTTTGGCGGTTTTGACCTGCGGCGGGAAGGTGCCGCGGGTGGTTTCGACTTTCGCGAAAGCGGCCTGCATGCTCGCGGTCGGCACGGTGTCATCCGAGCCGGCCCGGCGGCGCAGGAGGTTCTCCAGCACCTGCCGCATCAGCCGCGGCGTGGGATAACGGTCTTCCGGTTTGCGCGCCATCGCGCGCATGATCACCGCGACGGTGCCGTCGGAGAGATCCGGTCGCAGCGTGCGCGGATCCGGCACCGGCTCGGTCAACATCTTCGCCACCACCGCCCAGATCGAATCGGCTTTGTAGGGCGATGATCCGGTGACCAAGCAGTAGAGCGTCGCGCCGAGCGAGAAGATGTCGGAGCGGACGTCGAGGTCCTTCGCGCCCTGCGCCTGCTCCGGCGACATGTAGGCCGGCGTGCCGATGGTGGCGCCGGTCATGGTCAGTTCGCCGCCGGTACCGACCGCACGGGCCAGGCCGAAGTCGGCGAGTTTGGCCGACCCATCGCCGGTCAGCAGGATGTTCTCCGGCTTGATGTCGCGATGGACGAGTCCGGCTTCGTGGATCGCCTGCAGGCCAGCGCAGCAATCGGCGATCAACTCCATCGCCCGACGTTCGCCCAGGATGCCGCCGCTGTTGTTTAGCAGATCCTTGGCACTGCCGCCGGTGACCAGCTCCTGCACCAAGTAGAGCCGGCCCTGGTCGCGGCCGACATCGACGATCGACACCACATTGGCGTGCGTGACCGAAGCGGCGGTGCGCGCTTCACGCAGGAACCGCTCGCCGCACTCGACGTCTTCCTGCATCGCAGGCGACATGACCTTGAGCGCCACCTGACGTCCGAGCGAGATCTGCTCCGCACGGTAGACCGTGCCCATCCCGCCACCGCCGAGTTTGGCGATGATGCGACAGCCTCCGATAACGTCACCGGCGTTGATCATAGACGCGTACAGTGTGGGGTGGAACGGGATGGATCAATGTGTGTCGGTCCGGAAGTCCGGAAGTCCGGAAGTCCGGAAGTCGTCGGGTGCCGACGCTCTCCGTAGAGATGCCATGAGCCCGACCCCAGACCAACGCCCACAAGACCTCCGGACTTCCGGACTTCCGGACTTCCGGACCCTTCCCAGCGGATCAGCGCGCTTGGCCATTCCCGCGGCACACCCACTTATAGGTGCACAATTCACGAATGCCCATAGGCCCACGCGCATGCACGCGGTTGGTGCTGATGCCGACCTCGGCGCCGAAGCCGAACTGGCCGCCGTCGGTGAAACGCGTTGAGGCATTGTGGTAGACGCAGGCGCTGTCGACTTCGGCCAAGTAGCGCTCTGCCGCGGCGGTGTCATGGGTGATGATGCTGTCGCTGTGGTGGCTGCCGTATTTCTCGGTGAAGGTGATCGCCTCGGCGAGGTCGGCGACGACCTTTACCGCTAGGATCAGCGCGAGGTACTCGGTCGACCAGTCAGCGTCGGTGGCGAGTTTGGCGCCGGGCATCAGCTTCTTGGCTTCGGCGTCGGCGCGTGCCTCGACCTTGGCCCCGGCGAGCGTGCTGGCCAGGCGCGGCAGGAACTGACTCGCGATCGCGCGGTCGACCACCACGTTTTCGATCGAGTTGCACACCCCAGGACGTTGGACCTTGGCGTTGAGGATGAGCTTGAGCGCCATCTCCTGGTCGGCGTGCGTGTGCACGTAGATGCTGCACACGCCCTTGTCGTGTTTGATCACCGGCACCTTGCTGCACGCCACCACTGCCTGGATCAGCGCCTCGCCGCCGCGCGGTACGACCAGATCGAGTGCGTCGTCGCGGGACAACAGCAACGGAATCAGCGCGCGGTCTTGTTCCTGCACCAACTGCACGGCGTCGGGATTGATGCCAGCGTTGCTGAGGCCGGCACGGAACGCGGTCGCCAGCGCGCGGTTGCTGTGCAGCGCTTCCTTGCCACCACGCAGGATGCAGGCGTTGCCCGAACGCAGGCACAGGCTCGCAGCGTCGATGGTGACGTTGGGCCGCGATTCGAAGATGATCGCCACCACGCCGATCGGCACGGCGATTTTTTGCGTGCGGATGCCTTGGGCGATGGTGCGTTCCTCCAGCACCACGCCGACCGGATCCGCCAGCGTGGCGACGTCACGCAGATCAGCGATCACGGCATCGAGACGTTTGCCGTCGAGGCGTAGGCGATCGATCATCGCCGGTGCCAGTCCGTCGCGTTCCGCCTGCGCCACGTCCTTGGCGTTGGCGGCGCGGATGGCGTCGGCGTTGTCGGCCAAGGCATCCGCTGCCGCCATCAATCCCAAGCGCCGGGCGCTGTCCGGTAGCAAGGCGACCTGACGTTTCGCCGGCAGCGCCCGGGCGCAGAGGTCGGCGACGTGGGCGCGCAGCGCGCGGTCGTCTGCCGGTTTTTTCGCGCTGGGTTGTTTCTTCGGGCTCTTGGCCTTCACGGCCTTCACGGCCTTCACGGTCTTCACGGCCTTGGCAGCTTTAACGGCCTTCGATTTTCCAGCGGACTTGGCGGTACGGGCGGATGCGTTCATGGCGCGCAGTCTTGGTCGCGCGGGAGCGGGGCAAGCGGAGGGCATTCACCTGGGAGAGGCGAGCCCCAGCTCGCCTGCGTCAGATGTGCCGCGGCCACGTGCCTGGAATCAACGCGCCGGCGAACTGGGGCTCGCCGCTCCCAGGATCTCCGCGATCACCGCATCGAGCGACCGCTCCACGCTGCGGCAGGTGCGCGTCAGCATGCAGTTGGCCGCGCCGTCCTCAGCCGGACGCCAGTCGGTGCGCAGGCCGATCACCGGGATGCCGCGCGCCACCGCCCAACCAGCTTCAAAGCAGGTGCCGCTGTCGGGATCGGGGCCGTCGAGCACCGCCAGCACCACATCAGCGTGCGCCAAATGATCGAGGCAGGCCTTGGCGATGAGGTCGTAACGCGGCGTGCCAGCGGTCGTGGTGTCAAATTGGGCGCAGAACTCCTGCGGCAGAGCCACGCGCCAGCCGGGCAGGCGTGCGCGCAACGTCGCCGCGTTGGCGGTGTTCCACGCGCGTTCGGCGTCGGTGAACAACGGACCGGCGTAATAGAGCGTCAGCGGCGTCGACATGGTGCGCGGACTATGGCGCGATGGCCTGACCGGCCAACACCGCATCGCGATCGGCGATGGTGCGCAGCACCTGCGCCGAGCCGTCGCGGCGGATGACGATGAAACAGCTCTCCACCCGACCAAATGGCGACCAGCGCGTCAACGCCTGCGGGGTGTAGAGCGCGATCGCTTGCAGGGTCTCGTTCGCCGGATCGCCGACGCTGAAGCGTACAGGACCATCGCCGCTGGCGTAGGTCGGTGGCAGCGTCATGCGGTTCTCGGGACTGTCCTGCACCCACGCGCGGCCTTCGGCGATGGCGGCGTTGGCGCGCAGCAAGACCTCCCAACGCGGCATCACCGCCAGGTGTCCCAGGCAGGCCAGGGCCATGGTCAGCACCCCGATCGCCATCACCGGCGCCACGCGCAGCCAACGTGGACCGCAGGCCAGCGTCCAGCCGATGCCGAGGCCTCCGCCGATCACCGCCGCCACACTCATCGCCGGCAGGATGCCATCCGGACCAAAGATCCCCGCCACCGCCGGCAGCAGCAAAGCCGTCGCGCCGACCAGGAAATGGCTCAGCCGCGGCCGTTCGGCGAGCAACCAGCGATGCCAGTCGGGAATGACCTCTGCCTCGTCCATGTCGGCATGTCAGCGGCGTGCGCGGAAGACGCAGCCCGAATGTCGCAACGCGCTCCACCGGTGAGGGGGACAGTGCCCATGGGAATCAGAGAGGAGGCGGCAAAGGGATAGAACACTGAGCACCAGAGCACCAGAGCCGAGAAGTGGGATTCTCTCGCACGATGATCCGTTGGGTGAGCGCGAGCACAGGATTTGTCCCTGGCCATTCCTCTGGTGCTCTGGTGCTCGGTGTTCTATCGGCGGTTGTTGGTTCAATGCGGAATTTGCGGTCTCAGGGGATTGCCGTCGCGCTGCTGACGCCCACCGTGCGCGCCATGGTCCGTCTCGATCGCATTACTACCCGCACTGGCGACGGTGGCTCCACTGGTCTTGGCGACGGCAGTCGTCTGCCCAAACACCATCCGCTGATCGCTGCCATCGGCACGGTCGATGAAGCCAATAGCTTGCTCGGCGTCGTGCGCCTGGAGCAGTTGCCCGCCGTGGTCAGCGCCGCGTTGCCGCGCATTCAGAACGATCTCTTCGATGTCGGCAGCGATCTTGCGTGTCCGCCCGGCATGGCGCATGAGGACAAGGTCCCGCGCGTCACCGCTGCGCAGGTCGCGCATCTGGAAGCGCTGCTGGCGGACGCGAACGCCGGCGTCGCGCCGCTGAAAAGTTTCGTCCTGCCCGGCGGCACCCGTTCCGCTGCGCACCTGCACCTGGCACGCACGGTGGTGCGGCGGGCCGAGCGCGATATCAGCGCGGCGATCGCGGCGTTGCCGGAGCGCGCCTTCAACGCCGACCTCATCCGCTACCTCAACCGCCTGTCCGACCTGTTGTTCGTGTGGGCGCGGTTGGCGAACGGTGAGCAGGAGGTGTTGTGGGTGCCGGGCGGCAACAAGTGACATGCAGCTGATTCCTGCCGCCGATCCGCGCTTGTCGTATTGGTGCCCGGAAGCGGTCGATCGCAGCCTGGCGACCGTGCGGCTCGAACGGTTCCCCCGCGCCGCGCATGAGGCGGTGGCCGGTCAGATCGGGCCGTTGGCGAATCTGCGCTCATCGTCCGGCTGTGCCGTGGTGTTGCGCACCGATTCGCCGCGCGTGACGCTGATGATCGAACGCTTGCGCCATCATCAACCAATTCCGTGTGGCATCGCGTTGGAGGTGGAGCGTCCAGAGGATGGGAATCAGCGTTGGCATCAGGTGCACAGCGAAGACCTGCGCGAAGGCGATGGCGATTTGGCGGTCGGCCTGCCAACCGGTCTCGAACGTGGCGGCGAACTGCGCAGCGTGTGGATGTGGTTACCGCTGATCAGCACCTGCGTCATCGCCGGAGTGAAAGTGACTGAGGGTGCACGCGTCGAAACCGCGACCTTGCCCGAGTCGCGTTGGCTCGCCATCGGCGACAGCCTGACGCAGGGCTTCAGCGTCCAGTCGCCGTTGCAGAACTGGGTGCATCGCCTGTCGCGGCGCTGGACGCTGCCGGCATACAATCTGGGTGTTGGCGGACTGAAGATCGAACCCGCGGTGTTCAGCGCGGCGCTGGCCGCGCGGCGTTACGACCTCGTCACCATCGCCCTGGGCAGCAACCATTCTTGGCGCGAGTCCGATGTCGGCAGCGCTGCCGAACGTGCCGCAGAACTGGCCGAGCTGGCGCTCGCTGGTGGTCATGGTCGCGTGGTGTGGTTGCTGCCGCCGTGGAAACCGTGCGAAGACGGCAAAGGTCCGCCCGACTTTTCCGGCGTGCCGCTCGACCGTGCCACCGGCGAACGCGCCGGACGCGTACGCGCGGCGCTCAAGGAATGTCTGACGAGTTACGCGCCTCGGCTAGAACTGGTCGAAGACCTGATGCCGCACGACCACCGCCTGCTGCCGGACGGCCTGCATCCGCAGGCGCTCGGTTTCGCGCGCTTCGCTGACAATGTGGCGATGAAACTCGGCTGAGGAGCCGGCAATGGATCGAACACAGAGAACCAGAGCCCCAGAGCCGAAATGAGGTTGGGTTCTCTCGTACGATCACCTGTTGGGTGACTACGAGCCTAGGCATAAGCCCCTGGCTTATCCTCTGGTGCTCTGGTGCTCCGTGTTCTATCCCGGCGTTTGGATCACTCTGATCGCGGGCTTTCCCTTCAGGGATCGTGATCGCTGGAGGCTCACTCGCCCAGGCGACGTCGCCGCCAGGTGAGCATCAGCAGCAAGAAGGTCAGCGTCGACGTGGCGCCCAATCCGCAGCCGCCACCACCGCCGCCGCCGCCATCTCCACCACTTCCACCACCCGCGGCAATCGTCACCGTCGCGGAATCGGTCTGGCCACCGCCGACCGCCGTCGCGGTGATGGTGGCGGTACCGGTGGAGGCCGGCGCGGTGAAGGTCCCGTCCGTGGCAATGGTGCCACCGACTGCCGACCACGTGACGGAACGGATGATCGCGATAATCGGATCGCCGAACTGGTCGGCGTTATGAGCGGTGAAGACCTGGGTGGTCCCAGGCGCAATCGTCGCGGTTCCGGGATTGATCGCCACCGCCGGGGCAGAATTGGTTTGTTGCACCGTCACCGTGATGTCGCTTGTCACAGTCGCTGCGCTGGCATCGCTGATGGTGGCGCGCAGCACGTACGTGCCGGCCTTGCTGAAGGTCGCGACGCTGCTCTTCGCCGCATTGCTGCCGTTCG
This sequence comes from Planctomycetota bacterium, assembly GCA_031426335.1. Classification (GTDB taxonomy): domain Bacteria; phylum Planctomycetota; class UBA11346; order UBA11346; family UBA11346; genus BOG-1363. Next base: position 8,959 of record JANPLC010000076.1, on the reverse strand, counting down.
CACTGAAGGTCACGGCGGCCGGCGGGGTACCGGTGGTGCTCCAGGTGTAGGTCAACGCCGGCTCGCCGCCGTCATCCGCGCCGGTCACCGACAGCGTCGTGGTGGTGCCCGTGACCGTACCTGGCGAAGCGGCCGCTGGTGTAGCCACGGTCGGTGCACCGTTGGTGACGGTGATAGTCGCGGTGGCGGGAGTCAGCGCGCCACTCGCTGCCTGGATGGTCACCGCGCCTTGGCCGCTCGCGGTGTAGAGTCCGGTGCTGTTGATCGATCCCGGACCGCTGAGCTTGCTCCAAGTGACCGTCGGTTCGCCGGTGATGCCATCACCGAACTGGTCGAAGCCCAGCGCGGTGAAATCCACGGTGGTGCCGTTGGCGATCGCGGTGGTCGCCGGACTGACGCCAAGGCTGGTGAGCTGTTGTGGCACCGTAGCGTTCACCGTGCTGGTGGCGGAGGCACCAGCGGCATCGGTGATGGTCGCGCGGATGGGGAAGGTCCCAGCCTTGGTGAACGTCACCACGCTGGACTTCGCCGCATTATTGCCATTGGCCGCGAAAGTGAAAATTGATGTTGGGGATCCAGCGAGCGACCAGGTGTACATCAGATTCATTTCACCGCCTCCGTCAGCATCGGCTCCCAGCACTGTCACCGTGCGGGTGGTGCCAGCGGGATTCAGCGCACCGAGGATGACGCCGGGAGGCACGACCGTCGGAGTGGCATTGGTGGGCGATGGATTGGCCCCGGTCCAGACGTAACGCAGGGCTTGTCCATTGGCCAACAGGCTCGAACCGGCGTAGGAGTGCTGCACTGCGACCGTGCCGGTGCTGTTCTCGACTCCGACTGAGGCGATCCGACCGGCGCCGAAGGTGGTATTTCCAGCCTGCACCTGCTGGTACTGCATCACCAGATTGCCGGTGGCTTCCTCCAGCACGATCTGAAACGTCATCGGCAGGCTCGGCACGTTGAATGGCGGCACGCCATTCCAGGTGATCACTGCCTTGCGGTTGGGGGCGCTGCCTTCTTCACCGTAACGCACGCTTCCCCCTTGTACCGGATTGAGGTCCATCCACATCCCTGCCGCCAGATTATTGGGGTTTCCGCTCTCCGGCAGCGACTGGTTGTAGGGGGTGCCGAGTCCCGTGCTGCTGGCGAAGCCGATCACGCCATTTGAACTGACAAACATCGCGGTGGTCGACGTGCCATAGAAGGGAAAGCTGAACGGCAGCGTCTGACTGAGCGAACTGTCATCGGTGAGCGACAGCGCCGTATGGCCAGCCGGATCGATCCAGCTGAAGCCGGTGGAACTGAGGACGTAATTCGGCGCCTTGATCACCCTGATCGGGCGGACCACCGTCAGACCATGCGTGGTGTCGGTGAAGGTGATGGTGTCGAGCCACGTGCCATCCGTCAGCGTGCTGGCATCGTTGGTCAGAGTGCAGGTGACCGTGGTCGATGCGCCGGCGGCGAGGGTTCCCGCACTGGCCGACAGGGTGGACCACGTGCGGCTCTTGCTCGCCGTCCAGTTCAGACTGGCGGTGCCAGGATTGCTCAGCACGAAGTCGGCGCTTGACGGTTGTGGCAGGGCGCCATTCGGACTTTGTGCCCGCAGGCCGGCAGCATTGCTGACCCGGAAGACGTTCGAATTCTCGAACGACTCGGCGACTCCGGTGACCGTGCCACTGCTGCCCGCCGAAGCGCCGCGGCCCAGGCCACGTTTGGTGAAGGCGCGCCACAGTTCCGTGGCATTGGCGCCGCCGGTCGCCACCAGATCGGCCTGGATGATCGCGTCGCGCGCTTCCGTGAACGTTGGATTGGCCGGCGTCAGCTTCATGCCGTCGGTGACCAGTTCGAGCATCAGGGTGTTGCCGGCCGCCGCGCCATGTTTGGTGAGCAGTTCACCGCGGCATTCCCACAAGGCCTGACACCACACCTCGCCCATGTCGTGGACTTCGGTGTTGCTGATGATGTCGTTGAAGGTCAGCGGATTGAGCGATGAGGAAGTGACTAGGTTGCCTGGTTCGACCGCATAGGGATAGCGGCGGATGCCGCTGAAGTGGTTACGCATCAGGTAGCCACCGGTGGTGTAGGTGCCCAGCGGATCGTCGGTGGGATCGCTCAGCAGAGCGAGCGCATAGAAATCACTCCAGCCCTCGCCCATGCCACTGCTTTGCAACGCGTCCACGCTGCCGGCATCGCCACCGCCGACCAGACGATTGGACAGACCGTGGACGTATTCGTGCAGGATGACGGTGGCATCCAGGCTGCTGTCACGATCCGGCGATGCTCCGACGTTGAAAATGAACATCTGCATAAGCGGCGTGGAGCCGTCCGATGGCGTGCTGAAATTGGCATTGTTGGTACCGCTGCCATCCTGCGCATCGGCTTGCACCGCGTCATTCCCGGCGCCTCCGCGACTGAAGTTATTATTTTGGAAGTTGCCGGCGGTCTCGGTGAAGCCGAGTTGGTACAGCCGGTCATGCGCGACATTGCACCAGTAGAACAGATTGGTCACCGCCGCATTGCGGTAGGTCGATGGTTCCTGGGTGAGATCCAGGGGGAAGTCGAAAGTCACGGGCGACGTGCCGGTTCCCAGCGGACGCGGAGTGTCAGCGACATCGTCGTCGTTCAGATCGAGGTGTGCATCGACGTTGTTGCCACGAGTCTCTTTGTTCGCGTCGATCCAGCCTTCGGGCGACGCGGTGGCATCGATGCTCTGCAAGGTCACCAGCGTGCGTGCGACTTCGGCCGGTTCGGTGCTGGACGGCGCACCGAATCCAGGCGTTTTCGGCGTGGGGCTGTCGCTGGTGTAGACCCGCAGGGCGATGGTGCTGGCGGCGGAACTGGTCGGTGTGCCCACGGCGGCGGCAGCGCGGGCCGCTGGTTTTGCCGCGGCATCCGCGACCATGGGGGCGTTTTTCAGCGCCGCCAAGCGCTCCGCCGAGGCGAAGCCGTAGGAGGTGTGGCGGATGCGCTCAAGCACCGCCAGCGACGTGGCATCGACGACCACGGTGTACATCAGCCCGGTGGGACGTTCGACCAGCAACACCGACCACGCCAGGCGCAAACCATCGTCACCAACGAACCACACCAGCTGCGCGGCGATCTCGCCGTTGGCACTCGCAGCCCGCAGTCGCTGCGCCTTGGTCGCGCCATCGGCGGTCGTGGTGGTGGAGATATCAGTGGTGGTCAATTTGCTGCTGCTCAGCGCCGCCGCGACGGCCGCGGTGACTTCGTTCTTGGGAGCAGCCACCAGCGCCGCGCGGTTGGCGATTTTGGCGGCGGCTTGCGACAGACGCGGCACGAAACCACTGCCCACCGCGATCAATTCCTCACGCGCCGTGGTGCGCGCCACCAGCACGCCGTGATGGACCGGGATGCCATCGAGCATCTGCCGCCATACTTTGGTCCGCAGCCCGCTGTGCGCGGTGACGTCATCGCGGATGATCTCGGCGTCGCTGAGGATCTCCGCGCCGCCACCGAACAAGGCCGGCCAGGTGTCAAGGAACCCGCGCAGGGCGCGGTCCTCACCCGCGACAGCGGCGCGCGCGACCGCTTTGCCGACGCCCGCGGGACCGGTGAGGAAACCGTCCGCTGAGGCGACGTGTCGGGCGACGCCCAATTTCGCATCCATGGCGATCTGCACGCGTGGCACGGCCGCGCGTAAAGCCTGCGCCGCTAGCTGGTGGTCCGGTTCGGCAGCCGTCGCGGCAAGCCCGCTCAGGACGATAAGGAACTGGGCGAGGAACAAGGCAGGTAGGCGCATGACGGATCCCTGGCGTGGCGAGGTGGGATGAGATAGCCGGGATCGCCGAACGTGCCATCGGCAACCGACCCACGGTGCAACGTGCCAGCCCGTCCTGGGCTTCTACTTGCGCTCCACCGCATGTCCCGCCGCGCCGTACTTGGTGAAGTAGCGCTCCAGCACGCGTTTCACCACCGGCGTGCAGGCTTGGCCGCCGAAGGTGCCGCTGTGGATGAAGATGGCGAACGCCACCGTGGGGTTTTTCGCCGGGGCGTAGCCGGCCATCCACGCGTGGTCGGGGGTGCGGCCGGCGGCGCGCGATTCGGCGCTGCCCCATTCGGCGGTGCCGGTTTTGGCCGCGACCTTGATGCCGGCGGCGGCGCCTTCCAGCACCAGCAGCTTGGCGGTGGAACCAGGGACGTTCTCGGTCACCAGTTCCATGCCGTGACGCAGTTCATTCAAGTGGGCCTGTTTGATGTGCAGGTCCTGCACCACCGGCTGGGTCGCGGGTTTGACCAGGTACGGCCGCACGATGTGGCCGCCGTTGGCGACCGCGGCGGCCAAGCCGGCGATCTGCAGTGGCGAGGCGGTGAGGAACTGCCCGATGCCCAGGCGCCAATCGTCGCTGCGATACCACTTGGGCTCCAGCGGGCGCGTGCGCGCGATGGTCGATGGCCTGGGCAGCACGCCCGGTCGCTGATCAGTCACGTCCAGACTGTTGCTGCGTCCCAGGCCGAAACGGCTGGCGACCTCGGCCAGGCGCTCACCACCCAGACGTTCGGCGATCTCGGCGAAATAGACGTTCGACGACACCTGGATGGCGCGCGCCAGGTCGTAGTCGCCCGGCGGTGCGTGGTCGCGCAGGATCTTCTGCCCGGAACGGGTCATATCCATGTAGCCCTTCGAATGGATGAATTCCCCAGGGGTCAGCACGCCGTACTCCAGGCCGGCGAGCGCGGTGCACAGTTTCATCGCCGAGCCCGGCGGTTGGTCGGGCATGGTCGCATGGTTGAGCAACGGGTCGCCGGGCGCTTTGAGCAGCTCGTCGAAACGCGTGCGCATTTCGTCGAGCTGATAACCTGGGCTGCTGGCGAGCGCGATGATGGCGCCGGTGTGGCAGTCGATCAGCGCGAAGCCGGCGCGACCTTTGCCAACCGGTAGGGCGGCCTTCATTTTATCTGAGGCGCTGCCCAGCTCCTCCGCGAGTTTGAACCAGTTGGTGAGACTGTCCTCGGCCAGCGTCTGCAGCTCCATGTCGAGTTCGGTGGTGAGGTCGTTGCCGGGCAGCGGCGGATCGTCACGCACCACGCGCGGTCCGTCGGGTGTGCGCGCGCGCACCAGCGTTCCTGGAACACCGCGCAGGATCGAGTCGTAGCGTTTTTCCAGCCCGCTGGTGCCCTGCCAACTGAACGAGCCGGGTTCCTCCGGGTCTTCGCCACGCCGGATGTTGCCGATCAGGTGGCTGGCGGAACCAGGGAAGGGATAGGCGCGCCCCAGATCGACCTGCAGTCCGAGGCCCGGCAGTGCGGCACCGCTGTCTTCGTATTTCCCCGCGAGGTCTGCGGGTGGCAGCACGCTGATGCCGGCCAGGCGCACGGCGATGGCGTGCGGGACACGTTCGATCAGTGGGATCAGGTCGAGGCGCGTTTGCCCGGCCCACGAACGATCGGCGATGGTGCGGGCCTGCGATAATGCGGCTTCGACATCCAGGCGCGTCAGCGGCTGCCCGAGGCGCGTCATCTCGGCCGACAGGCCAGCACACAGGCGATCATAGCGCTGCGGATCGAACACCACTTGGCGGACTTGGAATTCCCGTTCGGCCGACACCGCGCGCTGGCGTTCGGCATGACGCAGGATCAGCGATTCGATGAGCGAGGCCTCGACGCCGAGTGTCGCGCCCAGTCGACGGGTGATCTGCGCGAACAGGCCGTCGCTTTCCGGCGCGTCGCCCTGGATCAGCAGGATGCGTTCGCGCAGGCCGGGCACACCGGTGATTGGCAGCTCGTGCAGTCCTTGATCTATCGGCAGCAGGGGGGCGATACTTTCCGCGCGCGCCGAGTGGGCGAAGTAGTACGGCGTCACCGGCGGACGCTCACGCGCCGAGGCCAACGCGCGGTCGAAGCGTTCATGCACCAGCTGCGGCGTTTCTCCGAGCAGCCGCGCGAGCACTTCCTCGGCCTGCGCTCGGCGGTCGGGATCGACCAGTCGCAGATCAAGCGTGAGCGTGTTGCCGTCTTCGAGCGGAAGAGCGACGCGGAACTGCGGCAGGAAGGGTTCGAGCGCCGGCGCACACTGCGGGACGTCCTGCGAAAAATCCTGGTCGAGCACTGCGGCGGCGGCGCGGAACTCTTTTTCGGTGATCAGCCCCATCGGTGCCTGCCAGCGCGCACTCAGTTCACGGCTGAGCGCTTCACGGGGATCCTCGGTGACCAGATCACCTTCGACTAAGCGTGCGACCTCCGCATCACGTTCGGTGCCGGTCGGCACCAGCGCCCGGCGCGGCACCGCCACCAACGTCAGGTTGTCGTCGCGCACGCGCGCACCACGGCGCACCGCCACCGCCGGATGGTTGATCAGGTCACGCGTCAACGCTTCGCGTATCCCCAGCGGCGGTCGGCGCAGACGCACCGCCAACTCCGCCACCAGCGCGTCGGTGTGTTGTTCATCGAGGCGCCAGAGCGGCACCAGCCGGCGTTCGCGGCCAGACAGTTCGAGGTCGGCGAGCACCACGCCCAGGTGATAGACCGCGCGGTTGTCGACCAGCGGCGCCCCGGTGCGATCGAGGATGCGTCCACGCCTGGGCGGAATGACCTCGGTCACATGGCGTGAATCGTCGACCACCTGCGCCAAGTGACTGCCCTGGACCAGCTGCAGATCGATCAGGCGGATGAGGAAGACCCCCATCAGCAGCGCGAACAGCACGGCGATGAGCCAGATGCGATCGGTCATTGGGGCGGGAGGCTACAGGCCACGGGCTACAGGCCACAGGCTATCGCCCAGCAAGCTGATAACCGTTCATGGTCGGCAGGTGCGGTCGAAGTACCTGTAGCCTGTAGCCTGTAGCCTGTGGCCCGTCCTGCTGGTGAGACAATCCCGCTAGTCGAGCGGATTGCCGGTTGGCGGATCGCCCAGGCTCCACAGGCTCCGCGCCCATGACCGAACCTCTCCAAGTCGACGGTGACAAGCTCTACGCCCGGATCGCGTGGCGCATTATCCCGTTCATGTTCATTCTGTATATCGCGGCGTTCCTCAACCGCGCCAACATCGCTTATGCCAAGTTGACGTTCACCGTCGATTTGGGCATCAGTGAGGTGGCTTACGGGATTGGGTACGGAGTCTTTTTTATCGGTTACCTGCTTTTCGAGGTACCAAGCAACCTGATCATGGAGAAGGTCGGAGCGCGCATCTGGATAGCGCGCATCATGTTGACCTGGGGTGTGATCTCCGCTTCGTTTATGTTCATGTGGAACGATTGGAGCTTCTACGCGCTGCGTTTCCTGTTGGGCATTGCAGAAGCAGGCTTCTTTCCAGGAATGATCCTTTACTTGTCCTACTGGTTCCCGGTCCGCCTGCGCGCGCGCATGGTCGCCAGATTCATGGTCGCGATCCCGGTTTCCTACGTTGTCGGCGCACCCATTTCGGGACTCATCATTGACCACATGCACCAGGTTGGTGGTCTGGTGGGTTGGCAGTGGCTGTTCCTGGTGGAGGGTCTGCCGACCATTGTGCTTGGTGTACTGGTTCTGTTTTGGCTCACCGATCGCCCAGCCAAGGCTACGTGGTTAAGTCCCGCGGAACGCGAATGGATCGAGAATGATCTCACCGCCGATCGGGCACGAGTCGCTGACGGCGGGCGCAAGGATTTCGCCGCAGCCTTCAATGATCATCGTATCTGGTGGCTGGTCGGACTCTACCTCACCAACGTCATCGCCAACTACGGCCTGGGAGCTTGGATCCCGTCCGTGATCAAAGCCAGTGATCCCACCATGAGCCCAGGAATGGCTGCTGGATTGACCGCCATTCCGTTCTTCTTCACCGCCTTCATCATGATGATCAATGGCTGGCACAGTGATAAAATGAATGAACGCCGCTTCCATATTGCCATCCCCCATGTGATCGCGGCCACGGCGGTATTGGCGTCGATGTTGTTCTTCGACAACACGGTAGCGTTGATCATTTGCCTCTGCTTTGCCGTGGCAGGGGTCAACAGCGCCTTAGGACCGTTTTGGGCGCTGCCGGCAGCATTCCTCACCGGTTCCGCGGCTGCTGGTGGTATCGCGGTGATCAACTCCATTGGCAACTTGGGCGGTTTCCTGGGGCCAAACAGCATGGGACTGCTGAAAGAGAAATTTGGCTTTGGCGGTGGTTTCACCGCGATCGCTTGTTCCCTGATCATTGGCGCAGTCCTGGTGGTGTTGTTCAAGCCGAAGAAGAACCAGCCCTGACCCGGGAGCGCGGCTGACGCGGCTGACGCGGCTGAGCAGCACGGCAACGACCACCGCAGTCCTGAGGTACCTTACGCAGGTTCGTAGGTAACCGTCGACACTCCGCTGCCATCATGGGGCGGAAACGTGGGGAAGCGTATGGCCATCGCCGTTGTCGTCCGTTTGGTCACCATCTTGTCGGCCATGGTCAGCCCAGTGGTTGTTACGGCGGCTGATTCCGTCATCAGCAAACGAGTGCAGGCGAGTTGCGTCGAATGCCACGACGCTGACGTGCAGAAGGGTGGCCTGCGGCTCGATACCTTGAAGCCGCCAGAGCAGGATCCGTCGACGTTGGCGACCTGGGCCAAGGTCCACGACCGCGTCGCGGCCGGCGAGATGCCGCCGAAGAAGAAGCTGACGGCGGATGAGGCGAGCGCGCTCACCGCTCCGCTGGCCAAAACGCTGGCCGCCATTGATCGTGAGCGGAGCCGCAAGGACGGGCGCGTGGTGCTGCGCCGGCTCAACCGCGTCGAGTACGAGAACAGTGTCCGCGATCTGCTCGCGCTGCCGATGCTGGAGCTGAAGGACATCCTGCCGCAGGACCCGCTCTCAAGCGGCTTTGACAACGTGTCGGCGGCGCAGGACGTGTCTTACATCCAGGTTGCGCGTTACCTTGAAGCTGCTGACTTGGCGCTCGACGCGGCGATGGCGCTGCGCCCGAAGCCTGAGGTCAAGACGCACAAGCAGGTGTTCATCGAGAACGGCAGATTTTTCGAGGACTTCAAACGCGATAAGC
>JANPLC010000075.1:0-12325 GCA_031426335.1 Planctomycetota bacterium | reverse complement strand
GCCAAGGAAGAAGGTAAGGATCTATGCACCCAGGTTGCGACTCTTTGTTGTCCGTCTTGGCGTCTTGGCGTCTTGGCGGCCAATCCGTTGTTCTGCTGTCCCTGTTGTCCGTCCCGTTGTCCGCCGCCGACACGCCGACCTACGCCAAGAACATCAAAACGATTCTGGTCGATCGCTGTTAATCCTGCCACGGGCCGGAGAAACAGAAGGGCGACCTGCGGCTGGATTCGATCGAGGCGATCAAGAAAGGCGGTAAAAATGGGGTGGTTCTCACTCCAGGAAACCCCAGCAAGAGCACGCTCTATACCCTGACGCTGCTGCCAGCTGGCGACGATGACCGCATGCCGGCGAAGGGCGATCCGCTGACGCAGGCGCAGACCGATGCGCTGCGCGAGTGGATCAAGGCCGGCGCGTCGTTCGACGGGGTCGTTAATCCCTTGGCGGCAGCCAAGCCCGAGACGCTCGGCCCCGTGCACTTGGGACCGAGCGATATCGATCAGGCGAGCGCCAAGCTCTCCCGCCCAGATGAGTCAGTGATCAAGCTGCTGAGCGAAGCTGGCGCGATCGTCACCCCCATCGGCGGCAACGGTTCAGCGCTCGATGTCGACCTGAGCCATCTGCTCCAACCGTTGGACGCCGGCCTGATGAAGCAGGTTGAGCGCATCGCGCCCAACATTTTCTGGCTCGACCTGCATGGCAGCGCGATCACCGATGCCGGCATGAGTACGGTGGCCAAGTGCCGCAACCTCGCACGGCTGCACCTCAACAAAACAGCGGTTACGGATGCCGGACTCAGCCAGCTCAAAAGCTGCACGTCACTGAACTCGCTCAATCTGGTTGGCACCAGCGCCAGTGATGCGGGCTTGGCTCACCTCAGCGGTCTCAAACAACTGCAGCGTTTATTCATCATGCAAACCAAGGTCACCGACGCTGGCGTCGCAGCGCTGACCAAAGCCATTCCCGCACTGCAGATCAATCGCGGGCCGGAATTCTCAAAAGTAGTCGTGAAGGAATCGGACGACGAAGGGCGCAAGAGGAAGAAATAGCGCGCATCCCTGGTTGAGGTGCGCCGTCCAACGACAAACGCCGTCCCTTTCGGGGACGGCGTCATCGTTGAACGCTAGATAAGCCTGAGAATTACGGCTGATCGTAGGACTTCAGCGGACGCACCCAAATGTTGCGGTACTTCACCGGGTTGCCGTGGTCCTGCATGGAAATCGGACCGGTCGCGGCGTGCGGGGTGTAGGACGCGGCCTGTTTGTGGTTGGTGTTGCCCTTCAGTTCGGTGCGGTGGTGCACCACGATGCCGTTGTGGATCACGGTGACGAACGCCGGCTTGACCACTTTGTCGCCTTCGAACTTCGGGCATTCCCAGATGATGTCGTACATCTGCCACTCGCCGGGTTTACGGCAGGCGTTCACCAGCGGAGGGAAACTGCCATAAATCGCCGCAGCCTGCCCGTCGGGGTAGGTCTGATTCTCGAAGCAGTCGAGCACCTGGATCTCGTAACGGCCCATCAGGAACACGCCGCTGTTACCACGACCCTGGCCTTCACCTTTTCCAGGAACCGGCGAAGTCCATTCGATGTGCAGCTGGATGTCGCCGAAGGAATCCTTCGTGGTCTGCGTGCCCTTGGCCGCTTCCATGTAGCCGTTCTCGAGCTTCCAACCCTGGTTCTGCCACTTGTCGAGACTGGTGCCATCGAACAACACGATCGCATCGCTCGGCGGTTTACCCGGCTGATCCTGCGTGCTGAACGTTCCAGGCGTGACGACGGTCGGCTGCGGACGTTCGCCGTCATGCACGTGCCAGGTGGTGCCTGGAACCAGAGGAGTGTCCTGGTAGCCGAGGTTCTTCTTCGGCTTGGGCGCGTCCTCAGCGAACGCGGGAGCACCGATGACGGCGCAAATGGCGAGGGAGGCAATGATATACTTCATGGAGTCATTCCTTGTGGGACAGTTGGTACGGGGAGGAAACGGATTGGTTGGCTGATGATGACTTGAAAAATCAACATGGAGGACCGGAGAACCAGAGGATGGTGCGGCGGTTTTCTCCGGTTCTCCGGTCCTCCATGTCCGATTCTGCTGACGTTGTCCGAGGTTCAGACATCACACACGCGCGCGGCGTGGCGCAGCGCGGCGACTTTGTCCGGCCACGTCGGAATGAATTCCTGGCCGACGAAGCCTTTGTACTTGGTGGCGAGTATCGCCTTCATCACCGCCGGATAATTGATCTCCTGCGTATCGTCGAGTTCACCGCGCCCAGGAACGCCGGCGGTGTGGTAGTGGCCGATGTACTCGTGGTACTGCTTGATGCGGGTGATGACGTCGCCCTGCATGATCTGCGTGTGGTAGATGTCGAAGAGGATCTTCATGCGCGGACTGCCGACTTGTTTGCAGATCTCGACCGCGAACTCGATGCGGTCGGCCTGGTAGTCCGGGTGGCCCTTCATGTTTTCGTTCACGCGGCTGTTGAGCACCTCCATGCAGATGGTGATGCCCTTCTGCTCGGCGAGGCCGACCACCTGCTTGATGCCGGCGACGCAGTTCTTGATGCCCTCTTCATCGGTGATGCCTTCGCGCATGCCAGAAAAGGTGATGACGTTGGGGCAGCCGAACGCGGCGGCGTTTTCAATCGCCGCGCTGATCTTCTGCACGCACATGCCGTGATGCTCGACGTGGTTGAAGCCCTGGACGAAACCGTGGCTGCCGGCGATGGCGCAGGTCAGGCCCAGTTCCTTGAGCATCGGCCAATGTTTGGGATCGACCAACTCGACTGATTTGAAGCCGAGCCCGGCTGCGGCCTTGGCCAGCACCGCGGTCTCCATCGGATTGAAGCACCAGCCGACCACCGACTGTTTGATGCGACCTTTGCTGATTCGCCAAGCGGCCTCGGCCGATTTGGCGGCGTCCTCCGTGGTTGCCGCCGTTGCAGCGGCGGGCCGTGCTTGCGTGCTGGTGCATCCGGCGCTGATTAATGCCGCGCCACCAAGAGCGCTGCCGATCAACGTGCGGCGTGACAGAGCAGAAGGAGTGTTGCGCATGAGGCCTCCAGGGTCGGGGGTGCACACCGTGTGTCGTCCGCTTTCGCGAGGCAAGTGCTTGCCGCCGCTTTGCCAGGAAGACCCTGGGACACATGGCCGCCGCTTCGTCCACCACTGTCGCCCTGATCAGCCTGCGCGTCACCGCTAGGCGGATCGCCGTCCTACGGCAGGACCGTTCCGCGCGCAGTCGCTGGGAAATGGTCGGCCACCTCGACCGCGCCAAGGCCTTGGCCGGCACCGACCTGACACCCGCGATCCTCCAACGCCTGAGCTCAGGCGAAGCCATGCAGGCGCGCATCGCCCTGGACCGCTGGCGCGCCGAACAGGCGCAAGAGGCCCGTCGCGGCCAAATGGCCCAGGCCGCGGCCGACCTCGACCGCCTCGCGGCGTTGTTCGCCGCCGAAGAACTCACCGCCAGCGATCTGCTGGCCGCCGTCGAACAGGTACGCCTGCGCACGGTGATCACCGCCTGGGAAGCGCTCGGCGTCGCCCTACGCGACCGCGCACGTCGGCATGGATTGGAACATCTCTTCACTCCGGCGCCACGTCAGCCGTTGTCGGATGAGGATCCGGTGGTAATCGCGAGTGACGAGAACGAGACGCAGACGCTGAGCGAACGGGATGCGGAGCGGTTGCGGAGGGAGTGAGGAATGATCCCGACAATTGGAAAAATTCGTCGGCCTCTTGCAGACCGAGAGGCAGGACGGAAGAGTTCTGCCAGGAGACCTGAAGATGAGAGGGCGTCAGTTCTTCGTTGGATATTTTTCCTCCGACAAGGAGATGTGGGACTTTTTCGAAGAGAATGACCGGGCGGGTGACGACTCGCCGATTTCAAAGTTTTGTGAAAGTCAGGGCGAAAAGTGGATAGATCACGATCACATGGAAGTCTCGCAAAATGGTGATCAAGGATTGCGCAGCGCCTTGAAGAATTGGTCTCAAGTCGATTCCTGGGTTAGGGACGTACTGGTTGCCGTCGACAATGCGGACCTGCCTGACAACGCGATCTGTACGGCGGTGCTCTACAACGACTCTTGCGTTGATGAACCGCGCAGTGTCGAGGGGCCAGGATTTCGTGTCGTCTTCCTTGGACAGTTTTAGCTGAACATGGTCTGACGGCGAGGTCTCCGCGCGCTTTGCGTGCGTCCTTCATCAATGCCGATGCCCCGGCACCTCGCAATGTTCGTCGCTCTCCTCCTGATGATGATGCGCTGGCCGTAAGAACCGTCGCAACAACCCATGTCGTGGACCGATTGCGCACGACACCAGGAACCCCGCGCCGAGCACCAACACCATCGCCGGACCTGACGCCAGCCCGGCCTGGACGCTCACCCACAAACCGATGAGTGCGCCACTGATCGCATACACCGCAGCAAACGTCAGCATGCGGCCCCAACGATCACACCACAGGTACGCGGTCACCGCCGGCAGCATGAACAAGCCGAGCGCGAGCACGCCACCGAGCGCGTGCAGCGCGGCGACGAGGTTGAGCACCACGAGCGCCAGCAGGCCGAGGTGCGTCGCGGTGCTCCGTCCGCCGCTTGCGCGGTGGTAGGCGGGATCGAAACACTCCAGCAAGATACTGCGGTAAAATACGGCGAATATCGTGATCGTCAGCGTGCTGACACCGGCGGCGAGCCACAGGTCTTCTGGTCCCACGGCGAGGATGTTGCCGAACAAGAAGTGCAGCAGATCGACCGGCGTGCCGGCTTTGCTCACCAGCGCCACGCCCAGCCCGAACAAGGTGACGAACAACGCGGCGAAGGCGGCGTCTTCTTTCACGCGCGTCAGGCGACTGATCAGCCCGCTCGCCACTGCGGTGACCAAGCCGGCGGTGAGTCCACCGACGAGCAGTGCCGGCAGGCTGGTGCCGACAATCAGCCAGGCGATGCCGACACCGGGCAACAACGAGTGCGCCAACGCATCACCCATCAGCGACAGGCGACGCACCACCAACACGCAACCGAGCATACTCGCGCTGACGCCGAGCAGCACGCAGAGCAACGCCGCGCGCCACAGGAAGCGGTTCTCCGGCGCGATGAGAGTGGCGAGCCAATCGCTCATGGAATCCTCGCGAACGGATAGAACACAGAGCACCAGAGCACCAGAGGGAATGCTCCTGAGGGCCTGCTCTGGTGCTCTGGTGCTCTGTGTTCTATCCGGATCGTTTCGCTCATGGCGCGTCCTTGCGCGACATCTGCTTCACGCGCGGATCCTTGAGCGACAAGCCGAGCGCCGGCGCGGGCGGCGGTTTCGGCACCGCGGCGATCGAGCGTTCGGCGGCGTAGCTCGCGCCATAAGCACGCGCGAGATTGCGCTCGTTCAATACTTCCGCCGTCGGACCGGCAGCGATCAGGCTCGCGCGCACCAGCAGTGCTTGGGGAAAGTAGCGTCGCGCCAAATCGAGGTCGTGCACCACCGTCACCACCAAGCGCCCAGCCTTCGCCCACGTCTGCAACCGACGCACGAGGTCGGCGGAGGAACTCGGATCGAGTCCGGCGAACGGTTCATCGAGCAGAAAAATGTCGGCGCCGCTCGCCACCGCGCGCGCCAGAAAGGTGCGCTGCTGTTGGCCACCGGACAGCGCGGCGATCTGGCGATCGGCGAGCCACTCCAGACCCATCTCGGTGATCGCGGCGTCGACTGCGGCGTGATCCTCTTTGCGGAAACCACGGAATGCACCGAGCACTTGGTAACGTCCCATCGCTACGACGTCGCGCACGGTGACGGGAAAATCCCAGTCGACCGCCGCACGTTGCGGCAAATAGCCGATGCGCCGGCTGGCCTTGCGGCAGGACACGCCGCCGATGGTAATGCTGCCAGTCGTCAGGCGATGCCAGCCGAGGATGGTGCGCAGCAACGTGCTTTTTCCCGCGCCATTGGGCCCCATCAGCGCGACCAAGGATCCGCACGGCAGCTCCGCCGAGAGATGATGCACCGCTGGCGTCGGGCCGTAACACACCGTCACGTCATCAAAGCGGAGAATGTCGGTCGGCATCAATGTCCCCGCTCCGCGGCAGGCGCCCGCTCGGTCGCCAACGTGCCGGCGACGGCGCCCTCGCCCCACAACACGCCGCTTTTGCCTGCCAAGGTCCAGCGCAACGCCGCAGGCGCGGTGCTGGCTGGATCTGCCGGTTCGGCCTGGACGAAAATAGTCGCGCCATCACCGCTGACGTCGGCTTCGAAGCGCTGCGCGGCACTCAGTACCGCGACCACGTCCTTGCCCTGCATCTGCACGGCCCAACGCGTGACGGGATAGGTGGTCTCCAGCACCAAGCGTCCGCTGGTGGTCGCGGCAACGGGCGCAGCGGTGACGATCGCTGGCGGATCACCGCCACGTTCGACCACCAGCACCGCCGTGAGCGCGAACAGTGCGAAGATCACCACGCCGACCAGTCGTAGGCCGGCACTGCCCGTAAATCCTGCCTGCTCCAACATCAGTGATGGACGCAGTCGTGTTTGACGGTTTTGCCGTCGCAGGTGAACACCAGTTCGTGGCACTTGCGGCATTCTTCCATCGGATGGCTGTGGCTGAAGCTTTCCCAATCGTGACGCCGACGGGCATCGAGGATGCCCGTGCCGTTGCACAGGGGGCAGGTCTCTTTGAGCGCTGACAGCACCGCGTTGCGGATGAACTCGCTGCGGTTGCGCACGCTCTTTAGCAACATGACCAGATCGTGGTCGGCCTTGAAAGAGATGACTTCCTGATCGCTCATGGGGCCTCCAGATCGGTCGCAACGGCAGGGTATGACGTTGTATTACACATGCCGGGAGTCAATCAGGGGCGGGCGGTCTCCCAATGTTGGAAAGACAACGACTCGATAATTGAACAAGAGCAACGGAGAAACGGAGGAAGGCCAGGATAGGGAGATGAAAACAGGCAAGAATGGCAGCTTCTTCTCCGTTCCTCCGTTTCTCTTGTTCAGTCTGTTTGGGTGGCTGGCTGTTCGGAATGTCCTCGCCCGCCTGGCAACAAATTGCCAAGAACGCCCAGGTCGTACCAGATGCGCGTATCAGGACGGCATGGCGTGGTGCCGTGCGTCCGCCTACACTCCCCACAACAACCGCCAGCATGACCAACGACCCAGCATCCATCCCCGATCCGGCATCAGCCCCAGCGACAGCTGGTGGGCAGGTGCGGCAACCAGTACCGCAGGCTGATTGCAGCACCGTGGCCGTGGGGCTAGCGTGCCCACCCATGACCGGACCCGCCCCGACAACTCCTGCTGCCCTGCCGTTGGCGGTTGAACGGTCAGCGCGTTGGTATCCGTTGCTGGCGGCGGTTGGTTGGCCGGCGCTGGTGGTCGGTGTCGGAGTCGCTCTGGCGGTGCCGATCATTCATCTGCTCGGATCACCGTTACTGGCGTCGGCCTTGGCCTTGCCCGGCGCGGGCGCACTCATTGCGGCGGCGGCTTTGCTGCCAGCGGTGTTGTTGGCAGATGCCCGTCGTCGTGTCGCCGAAGCGGCAGAGGCCGCGCTGGTCGCGCGTCAACAACGGCAAGCGGTGGCGGAACGTGCAGCGAGCAGTGACGCGCCGCAGGCGTTGTTCACCGGCAACGAGGATCCCGATCTGTTGGTCCAGGCCGAGCAAGCGCGCGTACTGCGCATGGCCGGATGGCCACAGACGGTCATTGCGCTGCCGCTCGCGCTGATCGCGGGTCTGCTGGTGTGGTGGGCGTGGCCGCAGGCAGGTTTGGTTCCAGGCGGAATCGGCATCGGCATCACGCTGCTCTTCATTGCCTTTCCGGTGCTGGTGGTCGAACGTCGGCTGACGTTGATCGCTAGTAGTGCGCCTGCTGCGTCGGAATTGCCCGAGGCCGCCGGTCTCTCGCGCGTGCTGCGTCTGTTGTTGTGGGTGCTGGTGATCGCTGGTGCGGCCGAGACCGCTCGCGCGCTCGGCGCGAGTGTGGTGATCTGGGCACTGTGGCTCACGGCGTCTGTGGTGATCGCGGTAGCGGCGGAAATCGCCCTGCGCGTTATCGCTGCGCCATTCCTGCCGGCGGCGGCGCTCGCTGAAGCGCGTGGTCTGGCCGACAGCGCTATCGCCGGACTGGTATTGCCGCGCCTTGGTGCTGGCGTCGCGGGTGGAGCGGAACTCAAAGAACGTTTCGGTATCGATTTGTCCCAGAGCTGGGCGCTGACGTTTGTTCGTGCGGCGTCGCTGCCGTTGCTGTTGGTGCTGCTGGTGCTCGGCTGGTTGTTGTCTGGTGTGACGACCTTGTCGCTGCAAGAACGCGGTGTGTACGAACGCCTCGGTGCGCCGGTGGCGGTGCTCAAGAGCGGCCTACACGTCCATCTGCCGTGGCCCTTCGGCGTCGTGCGTCGCATCGAAGACGGCGCGGTGCATGAACTCGCGGTCGGCCTGGATGTCGAAAAACCTGATGCCGCCTTGCCGCCGTTGCTGTTGGCCGATGCCACTGACACGCGCGCTTATGACCGCGTCTGGCGCGTCGATCACGCAGCGGATGCGATCTATGTCGTCCCTGGCAACGGTGGCGATGCGACCGCCCGTGCGGTGCAAGTGCTCAACAGCGATGTGCGGGTGTTCTATCGCATCGGTCTGGATGATGCGTCAGCGCGTGCCGCGCTCTACGGCTTGGCCATGCCGGATGACACCGTGCGCCTTGCCGCACGTCGCCAGCTCGCGCGGGTGTTTGCCACCCGCCCACTGATGTCGGCAATTGGCGAGGACCGCGCGCAGCTCGGCGCCGCCGTGAAAGCCGCGTTGCAGGGCGATCTTACCACCAGCGGCAGCGGCCTGGACGTCATCGCCGTGACCATCGACAGCATTCATCCGCCGTCCGCTGCTGCCTCTGCCTATCACGGCGTGCAAGAAGCCGCGATCATCGCCGCGCGCGAAGTCGCCGATGCGCGCCGCAACGCCACCGTGGTGATGAGCGAAAAATCCATCGAGGCCATCGTCACGCGCGCCAACGGTACGTGGCTGGCTGCCTCACGCGTCGCCGAGGCTAAGGTCGACACCACGCGTTTCGCCGCCGAGGCCGAGGCTTGGCACATCGCGCCCAAGGCGCTGGCGCTCGAACGCTGGTTGGAAGCGTTGGGCAAAGGCCTGTCGCGTGCGCAACTCGACATTATTGATCACCGCTTGCGCCTGGTCGATGGACCGGTGCTCGACATGCGACGTTTCGCTGCCCCCGTGGACTCCGCCGAATGAACGACCATCAGCATAATCATCACGACCACGGTCACGATCAGGTACACGGCCACGATCATGGTCATGCGCCCAGCACCCAGGGTGGCAGCCGCCTGCTGCGCTTGTCGATCGCCAGCGCCTTGGTGGTGGTCGCCATCCTGGCCGCGACACTGACGGTAGTTCCGCAGGGCACTGCGCTGGTGGTCACCCGTTTCGGCGATCCGGTGCGCGTCGAGGTCAGCCCAGGACTGGTGTGGCGTTTGCCTGCGCCGATCGAGCGCACCGTTGCCGTCGATCTGCGTCTGCACACCACCGCCACCGGCCTGCATGACGTCGGCACCAAAGACGGCCTGCGCATTCAGATCGCCGTCTTCGCCGCCTGGCGCGTACCAGCGCAAACGGAGGCGATCCTCGGCCACCTGCGCGCCGTGCGCGGTGACGCAAATGAGGCCGCCGGTCACCTGCGTTCGTTCCTTGGCTCAGCGCTCGAAACCGAAGCCAGCCGTTTCACGCTCAATGAATTGGTGAACACCGATGCCACGCAGGTGCGCCTCGACGTGCTCGAACAGGCGTTGGTCAAACGCCTCGCTGAGCAGGCGCGCGCGACCTATGGCGTTGAGCTGGTGCAGGTCGGCATCGAACGCCTCGGCCTGCCCGAGAGCACCATCAAGGCCACCGTCGAACGCATGATCGCCGAACGCCAAACCGCTGCCGCCGAACGCAAAGCCAAGGGCGCGCAGGAAGCCGCCGAAATCAACCAGGCAGCCTTCCGCGATTCGCGTATAACCATCGCCAAGGCACAGGAAGAGGCGAGCACCGTCGAGGCCAAGGCGCGCACCGAAGCCGCCGCTATCTACGCCAAAGCGCACGCTGCGGATCCGGAACTCTACTCTTTCCTGCGCGGCCTCGACACCTTGGAACAGATCATCACCAGCGGCACGCGCTTGGTGCTGCGCACCGATGCCGCGCCGTTCAAGTCGTTGGTCGAGGCGCCGGTGGTGCCGCAGGCGAAAGCCAGCGAGAAATGATCCGGGCATGAAAAAAGATCCCGCCAGTCGCCGCGCGCTCGAACAATCCGTCGGCCTCGCCTTCCGCTTCCTCTTCATCGGCGTCGCGGTGATGGCCGTGGTGTGGCTGGCGTCGGGTTTCGTCAGTGTCGACTCTGGTAGTCGTGCGGTGGTGATGCGCTTTGGCAAAGTCGATCGTGTGCGCGATAGCGGATTGGTGTGGGCGTGGCCGCGTCCGGTGGAAACCGTGGTGCTGGTGCCGGCACCGGAACGGCAGCTGACGCAGGACGTCGCTGCGCTCGACCTCGCCAAACGTGGACTCGAAGTGGCGCCGCCCGACGTGACCCTCGATCTGCGCGATGGCGGCTACGCGCTTAGTGGTGATGGCGGGGCGGTGCACCTTGCTGGCGTGGTGACCTACCACGTCTCTGACGCACCGACCTATTTGCTAGCGCAGGAACGACTGGCCTCGGCGTTGGAGCGCACCTTCTGCGCCAGCGCGATCGCAGCGGTCGCGGGCCGTGGCTTGGATGGCGTGCTCGCGACGCGCAGCGCAGACGAAGCGGGCACGGATGCGCTCGCTGCCGCCGCTCGGCGTGAAGGGTTGCGCGGTGACATTCGCGTGCAGATGAATCGTCGGCTCAAGGACCTCTCACTCGGCATCGAGATCAGCCGCGTCGATCTCACCGCCGTGCTGCCGGCGCGCGCGAAGCCAGCGTTCGATCAGGTGCTGACGGCGGAATCCGAAGCGGCGCGCGCGGTTGCCTCGGCGCGCACCGATGCGGAGAAATACCGCCAACAAGGCGAACGCGATCGCACTGAGATCCTGCAGACCGCCGAAGCCAAGGCCAAAGAAGCCGTCGCCAAGGCGCGTATCGCCACCGATCGCATCACCGCCTTGGCGGCGGAATCCTCACCGGAACGGCGATCGCTGCTGCTCACCCGACTCTACCGCGAACGCATGGAAACCATCCTGCGTCGCGCAGGTCTGGTGACGCTGGTCGATGGCAAAGAACCCGTGCGCCTGGTGATCCCAGGTGGATCGATGAAGAAATGAGCGACGGCAAACCTGATTTCAAACCGGCTTCGCTCGCCTGGGCGGCAACCGTCCAGCCGGTCGCTGCCGCGCCCGCGCATGAGCATCAGGACGGCTGCTGCGACCACACGCACATCAGCTTTGGTCAGAGCGGCGATCTGTTGTCATCGACGGAAAAACGCGCGCTTGGCATTCGTCTCTTGTTGGCGCTGGTGTCCGCCGGGTTGTTGGTGATGGCGTTGATCATCCACCTCGCGATTCCGGCGCAGCGTGATCTCGCCAATTTGGTTGCGGGTGTCGCCGCCGTATTGGTGGCGGTGCCGGTGTTGATGGAAGCGTGGAGCAGCCTGCGCCGTCCGAGTCTGCATGGCGTCACCGATCAACTCGTTGCCGTGGCACTGATTGCCGCGTGGGTGGTCGGTGATCTCGAAACCGCCGCACTGGTGCCGCTCGCGATGGTCATTGGTCACGTGTTGGAAGAACGCAGCTTGCTCGGTTCGCGTGAGGCGATCGCGGCACTCGGGCGTCTCTCGGCGACGCACGCACGGCGCATCGCTAACGATGGTTCGGTGAACGAAGTGGCAGTGGAATCACTCGCCACCGGCATGCGTGTCGAAATCCGTCCCGGCGATCGTTGCCCGGCGGATGGAATAGTGCGCGATGGCACGTCGAGCCTCGATACCGCGCCGATCACTGGTGAATCAGTGCCAGTCGAAGTGGCCGTCGGCGACTCAGTGTTCGCCGGCACCATCAATCAGTACGGCCGCTTGATCGTCGAGGTCACGCGCATCGGTTCCGATACCGCGCTCGGCAAAGTCGTGTCGTTGCTGCACGAGGCCGAACAGGCCAAGCCGCCGGTGACGCGTCTGCTCGAACGCTACGCCCAACCGTACCTGGTCGCGGTCCTGCTGCTCGCGTGTGCGACGTGGTTCTTCACCGGCTCGGTCGATTCGATGATGTCGGTGCTGGTCGCTTCGTGTCCGTGCGCGTTGGTGCTCGCCGCGCCGGGGGCCCCCCCACCACGGCGCGCGGGGGCGGGTGGCCCCCGCCGATTTTTTTTTTGGACCCCCAGACACGCACACCACGC
>JANPLC010000074.1:0-1938 GCA_031426335.1 Planctomycetota bacterium | reverse complement strand
CGCCATCGAACCACCGCAGACGGTGGCCATCGACGACGAGCCGTTGGACTCGGTGATCTCGCTGACGAGACGGATGACGTAGGGGAACACTTCCTGCGAGGGCAACACGGCCACCAGCGCGCGACGCGCGAGCGCGCCGTGGCCGATTTCGCGACGACCCGGACCCGGGCGACGTTCGACTTCACCGACCGAGAAGCCAGGGAAGTTGTAGTGCAGCATGAAGCGTTCATTGAACTTCGGCTTGAGCGAGTCGACCAACTGCTCGTCATCGGCGGTGCCCAAGGTGCAGACCAGGATGCCCTGGGTTTCACCGCGGGTGAACAACGACGAACCGTGGGCGCGCGGCAAGATGTCGAGGTCGAGCACGATCGGACGCACGGTGGTCAGATCGCGGCCGTCGACGCGCTTGCCGTCGAGGATCAGATCGCGGAAGACCACGTCTTTGGCGTCGCCGTAGGCGGCCTTGACGTCGGCAGCGACTTCTTCCTCACCTGCGGACAACTTGGTGACGATGGCATCGCGGCAGGCTTTGACGGCGGCGCTGCGCTGGGCTTTGTTGCTGATCAGCAGGGCCTTGGCGATGTCGGCACGGTTCTCTTTGAGAATGGTGGCGACCCACGGGCTGACTTCGGGTTCGACGTGCGCCATCTTGGGCTTGCCGACCTTCCCGCGCAGCCGCTCGATCGCCGCGACCACCAGTTTGACCTGGCTGTGCGCGAGTTCGAGCGCTTCGACCAGCTTGGCTTCGGGAATCTGCTGGGCACCACATTCGACCATGGTGATGGCGTCTTTGGTACCGGCGACCACGAGGTCGAGGGTGCTCTTCGCACGTTCGCTGGCGAGCGGGTTGATGACGAACTTGCCGTCGATCATGCCGATGCGCACGGCGCCGAGGGGGCCGTTGAAGGGGATGAACGAGATCGAGAGCGCGGCCGAGACACCGATCATCGACAGCACGTCGGTTTCGTTCTCTTGATCGTAGCTCATCACCAACGTCTGGCACGAGGTGTCGCGCTTGTAGCCGTTGGGGAACAGCGGACGAATCGGGCGATCGGTCAGGCGCGAGATCAGGGTCTCACCATCGCTCGGCTTGGCTTCGCGACGGAAGAAGTTTCCTGGGATGCGACCAGCGGCGTAGTGCTTCTCGCGGTAGTCGACGGTCAGCGGGAAGAAGTCGAGGCCAGCACGCGGCTCGCCGTCGCAAGCGGTCGACAGCAGCATCGATTCGCCCGAACGCACGATCACCGAACCGGCGGCCTGCTTGGCGATGTAACCGGATTCGATGGTGATGATCTTGCCGCCGAGTTCGATCTCGACGGAATGCTTCTGCATATTGAGGGCGGCGAGGGAGGCTTCGCGATCCATGGAGAGGTCCTATGCCGGATGAGCCGGCGTTGGCCGCCCAGGTCGCCTGTCCATAGGTCGGTCGATTGCTGACGTGTAAGCAGCGATCGGCAGACTTAAGGAGAGGCAGCGTCTGGTGCGGTGTGGGTTGAGAGAGACAGAGATTGTGAAAGAGAGGGAAAAAAAACGGGCGGCACGGCTGCTTTTCAACAGCCCGTGCCGCCCGTGTGAAGCTTAGATCTTCTGGCGGATGCCAAGCTTTTCCGCGAGTGCGCGGTACTGGCCGATATCCTGCGCGCTGATGTACTTGAGCAGCTTCTGGCGCTGGGCGACCATCAGCAGCAGCCCGCGGCGGCTGTGGTGATCTTTTTTGTGGCCCTTGAGGTGCTCAGTCAGGTGATTGATGCGTTCCGACAGCAGAGCGACCTGCACTTGCGGCGAACCAGTGTTCTTGTCCGTGCCGCCGAACTCTTTGATGAGTTCCGCTTTGCGCTCTTTGCTGATAGTAGTCGTGGTGCCCATATACGCGTGCCCTTTGTGCTCGACTTGCGAGCGGGTAGGTGAAAAGACCCGGGACGGCGTTCGCGTGATCGC
>JANPLC010000073.1:0-22493 GCA_031426335.1 Planctomycetota bacterium | reverse complement strand
GCCAACAAGGTGTGGAATGCCGGGCGCTTCCTGCTGATGAACCTGGCCGAGCGGCCGCTGGCAAAGCCGCCGGGCGTCGACGACGTGCTCGCCGTGCATCTCGGGTTCGTCGAACGCTGGCTGCTCGATCGCCTGCAGACGACCATCCACGTGTGCACCGACGCGCTGACGCGCTTCCGCTTCAGCGAGTACGTCGTCACCGCCTACCGCTTCTTCCACGACGACCTGTGCGACTGGTACGTCGAGTGGGCCAAGCGCGCATTCAAGGCCGGCGACGAGACGGCGAACGTCGCAGCGCAGGTGATCTCCTACTGCTTCGACCGCGTGCTGCGCCTGCTGCATCCGGGCATGCCGTTCATCACCGAGTACCTGTGGCAGCAGTTACAGTCCACCGTCGGCGGCACGCCGTGGTCGGGCAAATACCTGATGACCGAGGCGTGGCCGGAAGCAGAGGTGTCGCTGCGTTTGGCGTCAGCGGGACAACGCATGGATGAACTCCAGGCGATCGTCACCGCCGTGCGCAATGTGCGCAACCTGGTGAGCCTCGCCGATGGCGTGGCGCTCGCTGCCACCGTCTCAACGCTAGATACCGGTAAAGCCACCGCGCTGAATGCTGATGGCGAATTCATCACCGACCGCGCGAATCTCTCCGCGCTCGCCATTGCCGCCAACGCCGCGAAGCCAGCAGGTTCCGTGACCAACGTGGTCGGCGCGCTCAAGGTCCACATCCCGCTCTCGGGCATCGTCGACCTCGGCAAGCTCAAGGACCAGCTCGGCAAACGCGCCATCGCGGTGGAGAAATCCATCGCCGGTAAACAGGGGCGCCTCGGCAATGCCGATTACATCGCCCGTGCACCTGCGCAGCAGGTGGTCGAAACGCGCGAGATGCTGGCGAAGGAAGAAGTCGAGTTGGCGAATTTGAAGGACACGTTGGCCGGGCTGTAATTGTTCGGAGTCCCGCAGGGACGCTCCGAAGAAAGCCCGGGGTGAAACCCCGGGTGGCCGTCGCCGATATGATCAAGCCCCGCAGGGGCGGCGGATCGCGTCATCCGCCGCCCCTGCGGGGCTTGTCGTTGGTTCATGCACGATTCCCGGGGTTTCACCCCGGGCTTTCTTCGGGACGCCCCGTTGGGGCTCACGAATGACCGCGACTCCGGTCGTTCCGACTACCCCGCATTTTTATCCAGATACTTGATCGCCACCACGCGATTGCCGCGCGCGTTGTAGATCAACTTATCCATCAAGTGTTTGATCAAGTGGATGCCGTAGCCACCGAGGCGTTTGCCGTCGGACTTCCGGCGTTCCAGATGTGCGATCGGATCGATGCTCGGATCCGGCACGTGGTTGGGGTCGAAACCGTCGCCTTCGTCTTCGATGTAGACGATGATCTTCCCTGGCAGGATGCGGCAGCCGAAGCGGACCTTTTTCGCGCGATCGTTGTGGTTGCCCCACTCGATGGCATTGCGGCCGAGTTCTTCGAGTGCCAAGCGCACTTCGCTAGCCGCCGGCTCAGCGATCTTGAACTTGTCGAGCAGGCCGAGGAAGCGGCGGTACTTGTAGAGGATCGCGGGATCGCTCTCGCCGGCGACTTCGAACCAGCCGTGTGGATCGTATTCGACCTCCAGCGCGCGGCCGACCAGCGGCATGTGCTGCAGCGCATTGGCCGCAGCGGCGGTCAGCTCATCGATGCCGACGGGTTTGACCAGGTAATCGCACGCGCCCTGACGCAGGCAGCGCACGATCATGTCGTCCTGGCCAAGCGCGGTGAGCATGATCACCGCAGCGGGGTAATCGCGGCGGCGGAGTTCAGTCAGTACCGCCTCGCCGTCCAGGCGCGGCATGATGATGTCGCACATGATCAGTTGGTAGGGTTCACTCGCCTGGTCGATCATCTGCAGCGCTTCGCGGCCATCGTTGGCTTTGTGCACCACCACCGAATCGCCAAGGTCCGAGAGGGTCTCGGCGATGTGCGCCTGCAGCGCCGGCATGTCTTCGATCACCAGGATGCGATGCACGTCGGGCGTGGTGCCATTCATATGCGGATTTCCCATGTTCATGGCTCAGGCGTCCTGGCTCGGGGTGCTGGCTGAGCCGGTGGCAGCGCGATTGGCGTCAACCTGATTGGGCAGGGTGACCTTGAAGCGGCAGCCTTTGCCGGTGCCGCTTTCGAGTCCGATGCTGCCACCATGGCGGTCAACGATGCTTTTGACGATGGCTAGCCCAAGCCCGACACCGTGCGTGCTGGTGGTCATGCCACCACTCGGCCGTTGGTAGTAGGGCGCAAAGATGCGGTCACGCTCGCTGACCGGGATGCCGGGGCCGTTGTCAGCAACCACCAGGCGGACTTCCTGGCGGTCGCTGTCCATTTCCACCGTTACTACGCCACCACGCGGAGTGAATTTGCGGGCGTTGTCTACCAGGTTGACCAGCACCTGCACGATGCGTCGGCGATCGACCAGTGCCGTCTGGCCCTGCAGTGATGCGGCCGTCGGCCAACGCGTTTCGATGCCGGCATGGTCGAGCACCGGCAAGGTCGCGGCCTTGAGGTCCTCCAACAGTGTCTGCAAAGGGACGTGATCCAGACGCAGCAGCACGTGTCCAGAATCCAGACTGCTGAGGTCGAGCAATTCGTTGATCATCGCCAACAACGCGTGACCATTGCGGTTGATGGCGGCGATGAACTCCGCGTGTTTCTTGTTGATCCGACCACCGACCTCACCGGTGATGAGGTCGGAGAAACCGATGATGCTGTTGAGCGGCGTACGCAGGTCGTGGCTGACGCGGGCGAGGAACTCGGTCTTGAGGTGATCCAACTCCAACAGCCGACGACGCTCCAGGTCCAGGCGCTCGTTCTCGGCCAGGAGCTCGACGTTTGCCTGCAGCACGTCGAAAGTCACCGAATCGTACGTATTCACGCGGGTCGCCTCGCTCCGCCACCAACAGGATGGACGCGTGAAGTCTACCTCACGATGCCGACGCTGCGCAAGAACCGATGGTACCGGGCGGCGACACGTCGTTTGACCCATCTGCAACGATTAGACGGTTAGGCGGGGCTCAAAAAGCTCCGCTCATAACCCTCGGGGGCCTGGTAGCCCATGAGGAACAGCGCGGTCGCCGCCACGTTGGCCAGCCCAGGTTTGGCCACGCTGGCGTCCAGGCGGTATTCGCCGGTAAACTGCGGATCGTAGATGATCGCCGGTACCTGGTTGAGCGTGTGGCTGGTTTTGGACTTGGGACGGCTGTTCTCCATCTTCACCCCGCCCTTCTTGTCCATTTCGTACATCTCATCGGCGTTGCCGTGGTCGGCGGTGACGATGGCGATGCCGCCCAGCGCTTTGATCGCCGGCAGCAAGCGGGCGAGGGCGAGATCGACCACCTCCACCGACAGCCGGGCCGCATCAAAATTGCCCGTGTGGCCAACCATGTCGGCGTTGGCGTAGTTGAGGCGAGCGAAGCCGTATGGCTTGGCCTGGAGTTCGGCGATGACCGCGTCGGTGATCTCTGCCGCCTTCATCCACGGACGCTGATCAAATGAGATACGATCCGATGGCACCTCGATGTAGGTCTCTTGCGACTTGTCGAGGTAGCCGCTGCGGTTGCCGTTCCAGAAGTAGGTCACGTGGCCGTATTTCTGCGTCTCGCTGCAGGCGAGCTGACGCACGCCGCTGGCGACCAAGTATTCGCCGAGCGTGCGGTCGATCAGCGGCGGCGTCACCAGGATGCGCGGCGGCAGGTTGGTGTCGCCGTCGTAGGTCATCATGCCGGCGTAGCAGACGTTCGGGATGCGCACACGCTCGAAAGGCACTGCTTTGGGAGACAAGCCGACGAACGCTTTGCTGATCTCCACCGCACGATCGCCGCGGAAGTTGAAGAACACCACGGAATCGCCATCGACGATCGGCGCGAAGGGCTTGCCGTCGCGGGCGACGATGAAGCCCGGCAGATCCTGGTCGATGACGCCGGGTTTCTCCGCACGGAATGCTTTCACCGCCGCGCTGGCGGAGGGAAACTGCCGGCCTTCTGCAAGCACGTGAATCTTCCAGCCGCGCTCGACCATCGACCAGTCCGCATCGTAGCGGTCCATGGTGATCTGCATGCGGCCACCGCCGGAGGCGATGCCGTAATTGGCGTCGACCGTTGAGATCCACGCTTCGAAGGGTTCGGTGTAATCGAGCGCTGAGGTTTCACCGACATCACGGCCATCGATCAGGGCATGCACCGCAACTTTGCTGACGCCACGTTTCTTGGCGTCGACGATCAGGGCTTTCACGTGATTGATGTGGCTGTGAACGTTGCCGTCCGACAGCAGGCCTATGAGGTGCAGCGTCGACTTCTTCGCCAGCGCATTGGCGATGATCTCCTGCCAGCCCTGGCCGGCGAACAACGCGCCGCTGTCGATCGCCTGCTGCACCAACTTCGCACCCTGATCGAACACGCGACCAGCCCCGAGCGCGTTGTGGCCGACCTCAGAATTGCCCATGTCAGCGTCGGAGGGCATGCCGACCGCAGTGCCATGCGCATTCAGGCGCGTCCACAGGCTGGAGGCCATCAGCCCGTCGAGAGTAGGTTTGGAGGCGGCTTTCACCGCGTTTCCCGCGTAGTCAGGCCCCAGACCGACGCCGTCCATCACCACCACCACCACCGGACCTTGACGCTTGCCGTGAAATGCGGTTTTGATCAGGGACTTGCTCATGGGAAACCTCCGGCTGATGGGGAGGCGGAAGCGTAGTGGTACGTCCGACGGCGCCAGAGGGCATGGGCGCAGCAATTGCGCTCGACGAACAACAGGGGCTAGGGGTTAGGGGCTATAGGGTCGTGGGATGGACGTGATGATCGACCAGGAACGTCGGGCGCACCACCCTAGCCCCCTAACCCTAACCCCTCGCGCGGCGAAAGCCGCGCGTCAGCCCGACGCCTGCGCGCCCAGCTGTTCGATCAGTTTGATCAGCGGCATAAACAGCGCGATGACGATGAAGCCGACCGCGCCACCCATGAAGACGATGAGCAGCGGTTCGAGCAACGACATCATTGCGGCCACCGCAGAGTCGACTTCTTCATCGTAGTTGTCGGCGATCTTGATCAGCATCTTGTCGAGCTCACCGGTCTCTTCACCGACCTTGATCATGTTGACGACGATGTCGTCGAACACGCCCGAGCGGCGCAGTGGTTCGTTGATGGTCTCGCCTTCTTTCACCGAGTCGCGTACGGCCTGGATGGCGTTGCGCACGACAATGTTCGGCGTGGCGGACTTGGTGATGTCGAGCGCATCAAGGAAGCCGACGCCCGAGGTCACCAGCGTACCGAGCGTACGGGTGAAACGCGCGACCGAGCTCTTCTTGATGATGTTACCGAAAACCGGGGTCTTCATCAGCACGCGGTCGATGAAGTTGCCACCCTTCTCGGTCTGGCGCAGCATCTTGACGCCGATGATGAAGAGGACGAGAGCGACCAGCAGTGACGCGCCCCACCAGGAACCGATGAAGTTCGAGAAGTCGATCAAGGCGATGGTCACGCCTGGGAGCTGCACACCGAGTTCTTTGAAGATCTGCTCGAACTTCGGAACGATGAAGACCATGATGAAGGTCAGGATCGCGCCGGCGATGGTCATCACCGCCGCCGGGTAGACCAGGGCGCCGATGACCTTTTTCTTCAGCCGCTCGGCCTTTTCACGGAACTCCGCCAGACGGCGCAAGATGACGTCGAGCGCACCGGCGGATTCGCCGGCCTTCACCAGGTTGGTGTAGAGCTTGTCCCAGATCTTGGGGTAGCGGCTCATCGCATCGGACAACATCGTACCGCTCTGGACTTCTTCGGTCACGCCGCTGAGCGACGACTTGAACTTACCCGGACGCTGCATGTCGGTGAGGATCTGCAGCGACTGCACGATCGGCAGACCAGCGTCCTGCAGGGTCGACAGCTGGCGAGTGAACAGCGTCACGAGTTTGGGTTTCACGCCACCCAGGCTGAAGCCACCGCCCTTAGCTGCCCCGCCGGCTTGCGACTTGGCGCTCTTGGACTTGGCTTCCTTGACCTCGATCGGCAACAGGCCCTGACGTTTGATCGCCGCGATGGCCTCCATCTGCGACGAGGCCTCGATGGAGTCGGAGATCTCCTTGTTCGAGCGCTTGTCGTGGGCTTTGAATTGGAAGACCGCCATGGCCAACTCCTCGGGTTCAGTAGGACGTCAGGTGACTCAGCGACTCAGCGACTCAATCTTCGGCCGCCAAGGTCTCGCGGATGACTTCTTCGATGGTGGTGATTCCAGCATAGATCTTTTGGATGCCTGCATCACGCAAGGTGCGCATCCCTGCACGCTGGGCAGTGATGCGCAGCTGCGCCGCCGAGGCGCGATTGAGCATCTGCTCACGGATGGTGTCGTTGACGTCGAGCATCTCGTGAATCGCGGTACGTCCGCGATACCCGGTGTTTTTGCAGTTATCACAACCCTTGCCGTAGTAGAAACGCTGCGACTCGGCGTCACGGGTCTTGATGCCGAGGGACATCAGTTCGTCCTCGCTCGGCTGGTAGGGCGCCTTGCATTTGCTGCAGATGGTGCGCACCAAGCGCTGGGCGACGATGGTCTCCAGCGTAGCTGATAGCAGGAACGGCTCGATGCCCATGTCGAGCAGACGCGTGATGGCAGTCGGCGCGTCGTTGGTGTGCAGCGTGGTGAAGACCAAGTGACCGGTCAGCGAGGCCTCGATGGCGATCTTGGCGGTTTCCTGGTCGCGCACCTCGCCGACCAGCAGGATGTCGGGGTCCTGGCGCAGAATGGCGCGCAGACAGTGGGCGAACGAGCGCCCGACCTGGTCGTCGACCGGCACCTGGATCAGGCCGTTGATCTCGTATTCGACCGGGTCTTCGGTGGTGATGATCTTGACCGAGTCTTCGTTCACCGCCGACAACGCGGCGTAGAGCGTGGTGGTCTTGCCCGAACCGGTCGGACCAGTGACCACAACGATGCCGTTGGGCTCCTCGATCACTTGTTTGAACTGCGCCAGCAGATCGTCGGTGAAGCCGACTTTGTCGATGTCGAGGCTGACCACCGAGCGGTCCAAGATACGAATCACGACCGACTCGCCGAACATGGTCGGCAGCGAGCTCACACGCAGGTCGACTTCCTTGTCGCCGATGCGGATGGGGATCTTGCCGTCCTGTGGCATACGACGTTCGGAAATATCGAGGTGCGACATAACCTTGATGCGCGCAACCAGTGCGGCAGCGAGGGTCTTGGGCACGGGCAACATTTCGTAGAGCACGCCGTCGATGCGATTGCGCACGCGGAAGATGTCTTCGAACGGTTCGAAGTGCACGTCCGAAGCCTGCGCCTTCACCGCGGTCAGCAGAATGAGGTTGAGCAGTTTACGGACGGGAGCGGATTCCGCAGCCGCGGCAGCATCACTGGTGTCGACGCCAGCGAAGGCGTTGGGATCGATGGAGAAACTTTCCTGCCCGCCTTGACCCGTGCTGGTCTCTTCATCACCAATATTGTTGATGAGGTCATCAACGGTCTTCTTCTGATTTTCGCGCTCCATCGAATAGTACTGCGCCAGAGCTTCGGTGATCGACGCCTCGCTGGTCAGCGCCGGACGCACCTGCGCCACACCGAGCATGAACTTGAGGTCGTCGAGCGCCGCGAGGTTGTCCGGATCAGCGGTGGCGATCACCAGCGTCTTGTCCTCCATGCGCACCGGGATGATGCGGTAGGAATTGGCGACGTTGCCGGGGATCTTGTCAATCAGGCCCTGAGGTAGCACCAAGCCGCTGAGTTGCACCGGCTCCAGGCCGAGCATCTGGGCGCAGGCATACATCACCACCGATTCGGGGATGCCGTGCTTGAGGCAGGCATCGATGATGTCCATGCCACCTTTTTTGTGGTCATTGTAGATGTTCTGCGCGGTTGCCTGTTCGACCTCCTCCATCTTGTGGAGCAGCTTGAGCAAGCCCTTGGCGTCGACGCGGATCACTGCGCCGCTCCCGTCGCGCCGCCCATTTCCTGCACTTTGCGCTGCAGGAACGCCTGGTCCTTGCAGTAACCCATCATCTGGGCGAAGTCGATGGTCTCGGCTTGGTAGAGTTTGAACAACCAGTCGTCGAGCAGGATCATGCCTTGGTTGGCGCTGGTCTGGATGGTCGAGTCGATACGGAAGGATTTATTTTCGCGGATGAGGTTCGAGATCGCCGCGTTCATGATCATGATCTCGAAGGCGGCCACGCGGCCCTTACCTTCCTTCTTTGGCACCAGCGCCTGTGAAATCACCGAGATCAGATTGCCGGCGAGCTGAGTGCGCACCATTTCTTGCTGGTTGGTCGGGAACACGTCGATGATGCGGTCAACCGTGCGCGAAGCACCGGTGGTGTGCAGCGTGCCGAACACCAAGTGACCGGTTTCAGCCGCCGAGATCGCCGCGCTAATGGTGGCCAAGTCACGCATTTCACCGACCAGGATGACGTCCGGGTCTTCACGCAGCGCACGCCGCAGACCTTCTTCGAAGGACGGCACATCGATGTGCAGCTCGCGCTGATTGACGATCGCCTTCTTGTGGTTGTGGTAGTACTCGATCGGGTCTTCGATGGTGATGATGTGCATCTCTTCCTCAGTGTTGAGGAAGTCGATCATCGTCGCCAGAGTGGTGGATTTGCCCGAACCGGTCGGGCCGGTGACCAGGATCAACCCGCGCGGACGGGCGATCAGGTCCTTCACGTGCGCCGGCAGACCGATCTGTTCGAAGGTCAAGATCTCGGAGGGGATCAGGCGCAGCACCATGGCGATGCGGCCCTTCTGCTTGAAGACGTTGACGCGGAAACGCGCCTTGTCGAAGTAGCCGATGGCGAAGTCGGTCGAACCCATTTCGGCGATCTCGGCTTGGCCGCGCTCGCTGGTGATCTGCTTCATCAACATCGCCGTGTCGTCGGCGGTGAGCGCCGGCATCTTGAGGCTCTTGATCGAGCCGCTGATGCGGAAACTTGGGGGTCTGCCGACGGTGATGTGGATGTCGGAAGCCCTCTGCTGCAAACAGACTTCCAGCAACTGATTCATGTCCAAAGCCATGGGGTCACCTACCGGCTGGCAATCATGGCCGAGCCCCATGACCGGCAATCAAGCCGGACTCAGCGCATCTGCGGGGTGTGTGACCAAGCCTTGTGCGTGCTGCACACGCGCGGCGACATGCGCCGGTCACTCCGCTCAGGGAGCAGGTGCCACGGCCGGTGCCACGTCAGCAGGTGCCACGTCAGCAGGTGCCTCGCCGGGCACGACGGACGGCAGGCCGGCATCGCTGATCCGTTGTTCGATCAGAGCCGGCAAGCTGCGGTAGTCGATAACCGCCGCACGCCGCAGGTCGTCGAGTACGCGTTTGGTGCGGGGCGCCAGTTCGCTGTCGACGATGTCGGCGATGAGTTGCGTGCGGACTTCCGCGAAGACCGGTTCCTTGCCGGCACGCCTGGCATGCACCAGCAACAGATCAATGCCGAGTTCGGAGGCCACCGGCGGGAGCAGTACCGGATACGGCGGTTGGGCCGCGAATGCTTCGTCCATCGCCCGCTGAGAGACCCGACGGGCGCCCTTGGTCAGCCGGCTGCCATCACGATTGACCCACCCCAAGCGTCCGCCGGAATCCGCGTTCTGTTCGTAGGGACGGCCAAAGATCTGGAAGTTGCGCTCGAAGCTCAGCTGGCGTTTGAAGACCGACAGGTGCAGCTGCACCATGTTGTTCATCAGGCGATCTTTCTCCTCCTGCGTCACTTGTTCTTTTCCGTCAGGCCCCTTGGTGGTCTTGAACGGAATATAGATCGAACTGATGTCCGCCGCCGACTGCACCCGGTAACGCTCGATATGGCTGTCGAACCATTCCTTGAGTTGCGCGTCGGTCAGCTCTGCCGCCGCACGCCGTTCGACCAGCGCGCGGATGCCGGCGCCCATGCGGAAGCCTTCCTGGGCAACGTACTGCTCGAACGGCACCTTCTGGGTCTGTTCAATGAAGGCACGGAAATCCATGTACGGCTGTTTGCGCGCTTCGAGGCCTTCGTAGTGGCGCTTCTCCATGCGCTTGACCTCGTTGGCCACCAGCGCGTCGTCGACCACCACGCCTTCCTTGGTCAGCGCGTTGCGCACCAGCATGATACCAATGAGGTCCTCGCGCGCGTCGCCGGCCTTCTGTTTGAGCAACTGCGCCGCGACGCTCACGCGGTTGACGCGCCAGCTGTTGGTCTGGATCAGAATGTCACGATCAGCGAGTCGTTCCCAGTTGGTGCGCTTGAACTCCTCATCCAGCATAGTCATGAGCTGCTGGACACCTTCCTGCTTGAGCAAGGTGTTCTCGACCTCGCGCAAGGTGATGGCGTGGCCGTCGACCAGCGCCACCGGTGCGGCACCCGGATTTTTCGCGGGTTCAACGGTCTTGGATCCGCTCACTACTGGCGCCGTCGGCTTGGCCGCGGTCGCGTTGGCTGATGGCAACGGGGCGCCACCGGTAATCACCGACGGACGCAGGCCATACATCAGGGCGGCGCCGGCGAGCGCACCGATGACCAGAAATTTCAGGCGTACCCCCAGAGGCACGGTAGCGGCTTCATCGCTCACGGTTCCGATCCTTCCTCGCCGGGTTCGGCGATCACGCCGGTCATGCCGACTACGCGGTGCAGCGCCAGCAATTCCGCAGCATCAAGGTTTTCCAGCCTGCGCTCGGCGGCGATGCCGCAAGCACGGCAGGCCTCCTCCGCGGCATCGCGTTCCACGCCGTGATCACGCAGCGCGCGCACCACGACCTTGCGACGCGACGAAAACACCGCGCGGCACCAGCGACCGAAGCCGTCAGGCAACGCGGCGACGGGTTCCCAGCGCAGGACGGCGCTATCGACGCGTGGACGCGGGTAAAAACAGTTCGGCGGCAATTTGCGCAACAACTTTGGCCGTCCCGCCGCCTGCAGCGTCGCGGCACTGGCGCCCCAGGCGTCCTGACCAGGACGCGCACACAGGCGCTCGGCGGCTTCCCATTGCACGGTGACCACCGCCAGCTCCGGGGGACGCGGCAACGCCGCGGCATTGAGCAGCACCGGCAAGGCCACGTCGTAGGGCAGGTTGGCGCCGAGCCGCCACGGCCCCGTCGCCGCCGCGGCGATGATCGCCGGATGCAGCAGATTCTTGGTCTCCAGACAATCACCGTGCACCAGCGTCAGCTGCCCTGGGATGAACGCGGCGAACCGCGCGGCCAGCAGGTCGTGCAGACCATGATCAATCTCCACAGCAGTGACGCGGGCACCCAACGCCAGCAAGCGTTCAGTCAACACTCCGGTGCCGGGGCCGACCTCGACCACCGCGACGTCCGCAGACAGCGCCAACTCTGCCACCAGGGTCTGCAACGCTGCGGCATCGATCATGAAATTCTGCCCAAAACGGTGCAGCGGCGACAGGCCCG
The DNA here is from genome assembly GCA_031426335.1 of Planctomycetota bacterium. GTDB lineage: Bacteria > Planctomycetota > UBA11346 > UBA11346 > UBA11346 > BOG-1363. The sequence goes on along the minus strand of JANPLC010000073.1, from coordinate 11,076 downwards.
CCCCGGCGAGCGCCGCCAACACGTCGGCTTTGAGACTCATGGTGTGGTCGGTTTCGCCGGAGTGGTGCGGAACTGGCTCAGCGGCGGCAACAATCCCGACTGCTGATCGGCGCCCAGGTACTGACGGCCACCGGCGATGTTCTTCAGTCCGGCGCTATCAACCAGCACCGGCAATTCACCTTCCTGAATCCGTCCAAGACTGAGCGTCACGCGCACGGTCCCCTCGCCAGCCGCCGGGTAGGAGAACACCACCGAGCCACCGAGTTGCTCCGGTGTGAACGGGCCAGCCGCAGGATCGGAGCGCACGGCGCGCAGACGGGTGACCAGACGCAGGTAGCGACGCACCTCCACCTCTTCAGCGGGTTGCGCGTCGCCAACCGCGCGACCGGTGCCATCCAGAGGCTGCACCTGCCAGGCATCGCCGCGTTGTTGCAGGGCGAAGCGTCCGGCGGGACCGATGAACTCGATGCGGGTGACCTGACTCGCCACCAACGGCAGCACCAGGTCATCGGTCAGCGGCGCTTGGAGCTCACTCAGCAGCTCGGCATCGACCAGGTGGCTGATGCCGCTCTCTTTGTCGACCGCCCGCCAGCGCTCGCCTTCGGGAGCGAACGCAAAACCGAGATCCTGATCGGTGGTGTCGCCCAGCCGGGCGTGATCGTTCGACAGCCGCACCTGCGCCTGGGCGAAGCGGATATCCAACTCAAACGTTGGGTCGGCAACCACGGCACGATCGGCTGCGGTGGGCAGACGCGCGGCCAGACTGCGGGCGCTGCAGAATGCCCGCGCCAAGCGATCGATTGCCAGCGGGCTGATGGCGCCGCTGACATCCTTCGGCCACGTACGGCGCCACACGCCCTCGACGCCACCGGTGCCGGATGCAACCGCGACGACCTCGGCACGACCGGCATCCGCTCCGCGGTGCCATTGACGCTGGATCTTCACCACCCGTTCCGCACCGCGCAGGGTCAGCGCTTGGTCGAGCATGTCGTCGGGCAGCAGCCGGCGCAGGAGGTCCGGCAGCATGATCGCCGTGGCCACATGCGTCGGGCTCCAGATCTGCTCGCCATCGATGGCGACCTCCAGGGTGCGTTGATCGACCTTGAAGACGAAGGTCAGGCGCCGCGCGCTCGCTGGCGGCAGTTCACCGGCTTGGCGGCGGCGGGGCTCGCGCACGGCGACTTCATCCAGCGCCATGGCCAACATCGCCGCGGCGGTCTCGCTCGCCGCCTCGCGGCCCCCAGGCCACACCACGTCCCATTGGCTGCGGCCGTGCGACACATCGTTCAGGCCGTGTTTTTCCAGGCGGAAGCGCAAGCCCTCGTGGTCGTGGACGCGGATTTCACCGAGCGGACGCAGAGCGAATTCGGTTTCCAGATTGAACAGGTAATCGCTGCTGAAGGTCGCCAACACCGCCTGCCACTGCGCCAAGTCAGCAGCAGTCAGCCGCTGAACTGGCAGATCGTCGACCTGCAGCAAACCACCGTCGGCGTCAGCCCACATCCGCACCAGTCGTTCCGGCGCAGTGATGTCCTGATGGCTCAGGCGCACCTGATGCAGAGGCGGCGCCAACGGCGCGGTGCGGCGCGTGAGGTCATCCAAACGCAGGCGTTCACAGAGATCATAGAGGCGGTTGATGCGGCGATTGAATCCTGGCCGCTCGCTGTGCAGCGCATCGCGCCAGCCGCCCTCCTCCAGCCGCAGGGTCAAGCCGTCGACACTCACGCCGCGAATCAGTGGGAGATCGAGCAGCGCCGCATGATCAAGCCGGCGTGCGAGGCCATCAAGGCGCTCGCTGATGTCCTTCCCACAGGGGATCAAACGGGTGCCGTCCCACACAAAATAGTCATTGCCGCTGCCGCCCCAGCGCAGCCGCTGGCCCTCAGCGGCGACTTCGCGCGCCGGCGAGACACCGTAGTCGGCCAGACGTTCCTCGGAGGCGGGAATGGCGACGCGCTCGTTGACCGTCAGCGAACTGATGAAGGACCACAGCAAGCGATGGCGATTGCCATCCAGCGGACGTTCGATGCCGGCGAAGCGCACCGTGGTCTGGTCGACCTCCTGCGTCAGCCCATCCGCCACCACGCGGTAACGCGTCGGGGATTCACCACGCCACAACGGTGGATCGCGCGGGACCTCGCCTGTGGGCCAGAACACATACGCGGCGCCGGCGACCAACAGACTCAGCAAGATGATATACCCGAGACGTCCCATGGCAGATCAGTTCCGTCGCTTCGCAGCCGGACGCGGCACGATCATGCGCCTTACGCGCCGAATTCGTGGCGGCGCGGCAGATCTTCGACCCGTCCCAGGCCGAAGCGGCTGAGGAACGCATCGCTGGTGCTGTACAACAACGGGCGGCCAAGGGCCTCCTCGTCGCGGCCGGTGACCTGCACCAGTTTGAGATCCATCAGTTGGCGCAGCACCGGGCCACACTGCACCCCACGAATGTCTTCGATCGCGCCGCGGGTGATCGGCTGTTTGTAAGCAACGATAGCGAGGGTCTCGAGCGCGCTCTTTGACAGCTTGGTCGGCAGCTCACGGCGTTCGAGCTGGCGCACCCAGGGGTACAGATCGCGCCGCGTCAGCAGCTGCCAGCCACCAGCGATGTGGCGCAGTTCCCAGCCGCGGCGCTCGCGCTCGTAGCGCGTCGCCAGCCCGGTGAGGAACCCCTCCAGGTACGCCGCACTGGTGCCAGGCAGCACGCGCTGCAGACGGTCGATGGTCAACGGGCGGGTGGCGACGAACAACACGGCCTCGACCGCCGCGCGCAGTTCCGCCGGCGGCAGATCGCTGACGTCAGGGGCGACCGGTGGTTCATCGCTGGCCGGCGCCTCGCCGGACTTCAGATCGGCGGCGTCGATGGTTTCCACCAGTGGCTCGCTGAGCGCTTCGCCCGCGGGCTCGCCAGCGCCATCCAGCGACGCGGTCGGTGACGGCGCGCCGTCGTCCAGCGTTGTCGGCGGGGCGGTCTCCACGCCAGCATCGCCCATGATCTCATCATCTTCGGGAAGGTTCATCGCCGGCCCTCCAGGAAGTTGCGCAGCATCTGATGGCCGTGCTGAGTGAGAAAACTCTCGGGGTGGAACTGCACGCCTTCGATCGGCAGTTCCTTGTGGCGCAGGCCCATCAGCTCCCCGCGATCAACCGTCCAGGCGCTCGGCTCCAGGCACGCCGGCAACGCGTCGTCGACCACCAAGCTATGGTAACGCGTAGCGGTGAACGGAGTCGGCAGGCCACTGAACACACCGTGGCCGTCGTGGCGGATCTCGCTGGTCTTGCCATGCATCAGGCGGTCCGCACGGCGCACCACTCCACCAAAGGCCTGGCCGATCGCTTGATGCCCCAGGCACACGCCGAACAACGGCGTGCGGCTCTTCGCCGCAACGAGGATCAACTCCAAGCTGATGCCGGCCTCGGTCGGCGAACACGGACCCGGCGAAATCAGCAACCGTTCGGGCTTCTTGGCCATCACCTGCGCAACCGTCAGCTCGTCATTGCGATAGACCTCGACCTGTGCGCCCAGTTCCCACAGGTACTGAACGAGGTTCCAGGTGAAGCTGTCGTAGTTGTCGATGACGATGAGCATGTGGTCGTTGGAGGCGCGGCAGCCTAGGCCGGTCCCCCAACAGGCAACCCTAGGTGGCGGGCAAATCACCTCACTCCCGTCAGCCACCGGGATCGTCACGCCGCACCTCAGTCACCTCGGGGAAAGATGATTGGCCGCCAAGACCCAAAGGAGAACCCCAGAAATACAGGGCGACTTTGCTCCCTTGGCGCCGTAGCAGCCACGCCAAAAGACCGCTCACCACCGGTCCGAGCCCGATCGCCCCAGACCAGTGCTCCTAGCGACTTGACGAGGGAACCATCACCCTATGCTGCGCGCCCACGTTTGACGTAGAATCTGCGCTGGTAGCTCAATGGATAGAGCATCTGACTACGGATCAGAAGGTTAGTGGTTCGAGTCCACTCCGGCGCGCCAATAAACCCCGCAAGTGTAACAACTTGCGGGGTTTGCTTTTAAACGTCCCAGGCTCAAACAATCCGGCGCGGTTCGATTGGGCCCGTGCGCCGTTTGTGTACGCCACCCGTTGTGCTGTACTACCGACTATGACTCAGCGACGCCCGATCTATCAGCGTTTACTCTTTCCGATCGTGGGACTGGTGCTCATCGCTCTGGGAATCCTCGGTGTAATCCTGCCCTTTGTTCCTGGCTTACCCGCGCTCTTACTCGGCCTGGTCCTGTGTAGCTGCGTACATCAACCGGCGGAGGTCTGGATGCGCGGCAAGGTCAGCAACCTCAAGGCCCGCCTCTTTCCCCGAAGTAAATCTGACGCTGACACCAAGCCCGACGCGTAGGGACGGGAAAGCTTCACTTCTGAATTACTGCGTGGGCTAGTCTTATTTTCCAATGCGTTCGCTGATCGGCTTTTCGCCTTCGCGCGGGACGCTGGTCCACACTCCGCTGGTGCGGATGCGGGCATTGCCGGTCCGGCAGACCTGCGGCAGACGCAACTTGAACACGCTGCCGTTCGGCCCGCTGGTGTGCAGCCAGACGTTGCCGCCAAGCAGTTCGGCCAACTGCCGACAGATGTACAACCCGAGTCCGGCGCCGCCGGCAGCACGGGTGGTGGCATCTGCGGCCTGCCAGAAGGCCTTGAAGAGATTCTCGCGATGCGTTTCGTCGATGCCGCAACCGCTGTCGGTGATGGAGAACTCGATGGTCTCGGCCTGGTATTCCAGACGTACTTCGACTTTGCCCTTCTCGGTGAACTTGACCGCATTGCCGATCAGGTTGTCGAGCATCTGGCGTAGACGCATCGGGTCGCAGGTGCAGCCGGTCGGCGAACCCTTGGTCGCCTGACGGGTGAACTTGAGGCCACGCACGCCGGCGCGTTCCTTCCAACTGCGCGAGACCAAGTCGAGCACTTGCTCAGGATCGACCTTCACCGGCCGGATATCCAGCGTGCGCGATTCGATGCGCGAGAAGTCGAGGATGTCGTTGATAATCGCCAGCAGCGAGTTCGATGATTCGCTGATCAGTTGCAGGTATTTCTGCGTCTGCGGATTGCCGTCGCTCTTTTCCAGCTGGAGCAGTTCACAGAAACCGATGATGCCGGTCAGCGGCGTGCGCAGTTCGTGGCTGGTGATGGCAAGAAAGGCGGATTTTGCGCGGTTGGCGGACTCGGCCTCGGATTTGGCCTGCGACAGAGCCTGCAGGTGCATCAGGCGACGACTGTCGTCGAGAGCGGTGACCAGGATGACCTGTTCATTGCTGAGCCGGTGCGGGCGCATGCTGACTTCGACGCCATGTTCGCCGCCGCCCTGGTGGAGATGCCAGGCGTTGTAGCGCGTGATCCCGCTCTTCACCACGTCGGCCAGACGTTTGCGCAGGTCGCCGGTCGCCACCGGTTCGCGATTCTGGTAGGTCGCGTCGCAGAGTTTTTCCTGATCGGCGAGATTGAGTCCGACCATGCCGCCGCTGCCATAGTTGCGTTCGCGTTCGCAGAATTCGTTGGCGTAACGGATCACCCCGTTGAGATCGACGACCATGAAGGCCTCATGACTGTGGGCGAGGAAGCTTGCCTCCTCGGCCAACTGCGCGCGCAAGCGCAGTTCAGCACTGTGATCGTTGGTCAGCCACAACAGCCCGCCGTCGACACCTTCCTGGACTTCGACCTCCAGCAGCTTGCCGCCGACCGGCACCACCATGCGCTGGCCTGGCTTGAGAACCGCCAAGCCGGCGCAACTTTCGCCGAGGCGTACCACCAGCGCCTTGCGCAACTCGTCGCGCGGCATCGGCGCGTCGAACATCCGGCGCACCATCGCATTGGCGAACTGCAGCCGGTCATCGGCAGAAAAAGCACAGATTCCCAGTGGCAGTCGTTCAGCGAGATCATGAGGCAAGGACGATACCGGACGATCCATGCCTGCATGATGGGGCTGCCTCGCGGATTGCCAGCCTGCGCGACGGACACGTGCGGTGGCGGCCCGCACGATCAGGCCGGTTGCAGTTTGGTGGCCAGCTCTTCCGCGGCGTGCGCCAGCTCGCGCTTGAGAAATGCCCGCAGGCCGGTGAGTTCGCCCATCACTCCAGGTTTGGACACCGCCTCCAACGCCATCACGGCAAACAGGCTGCGACGCACCGACTCGTCGGTCAGCAGGTCGGGCAGCAGCCGCACCAGGGTGGCGCGCAGGTCCGCGACATCGTTGCTGCCGCCGTTGCGTTCGATGGCACCGCCGTGGCGGACATCGAGTTCGGCCGCCACCAGAGAACGGATCTTTTCGGTGCCATCGCGACGTCCGGGAATGATGGAGGTGTGTTGTGAGCCCAGATGCGCTTCGACTTCGCGCATCACCATCTGGCGGATCGCTTCGTGGTCTACGACGGCTTCGGGGACCACGCGATCGGTACGGGTGGTGGTGTGCCCGACCATGCGGGTGGTGAGGTGCTCCTCTACGGCGGCGGAGACCGGACTGAGCGCACTGCGCGAATCATCCATCGGCTGGGGCGCAGCGAGCGACTCACGTTGCGCGGCCTGCGACTCGCGTTGCGCCGCGAGCAGGGTCCCGAGATCGTGCAAGCCACGTTCGAATGCACCGGCGAGCTGCTCGCCAAGCGCCGGATCGCTGCTGGTCGGCGGCGTGCGCGCCGCGACCACGGCCAGCAGTTCTTGATGCCGCGCTTCGGCGCCAGCCAGGGATTCGCGCAGCGCCACCGACCAGGCCGGTTCCGCGTTCTGCTGCGGCTCCGCCACCAGCGTCATCGGCTGGGCGCCGAGTCGGGTCACCACCGCGTCGAGCGCCTCGCGTAGCGCCTGCGACCACCCCGGTTCAGGGGATTCCACCGGCGGTGGCGTAGGCGCAAGTTCAGGAACGGCGCACAAATCAGGCGCCTGCGCTACCGGAGTGGACTGCAAGCGCTCGGCCACCAACTGCAACGTGGTGCCGAGCTGCTGCGACCAGCTGGGTTCGGGATAGTCAGCAACCGGGGTGGCCGCGGGAATCCGTTCCGCGACGCTACGCAGGTCCTCAGAGATACCGCTGCGCAGCGCCTCGACCCGTGCGGTCAGTCCGGCGGAACCCGCCGACGAGCCGATCTGCGAGGCGACCTGCTGGACGATGCCCGCGATCTGCGTCGCCTGGGCATCGGCACGCCGGATGGCTTTGACCAGGATGCTGTGCAGCCGCGCCGCCCACAGCGGCTCCTTGCCGGCATTAGGCGCCTCGCTGACGGACGGGGTCTCGGCGAACGGCGTCGCCACCGCCGTGCCGACTGTGCGGCGAACCTGCTCCAGCTCTTCGCGCAGCACCTGTTGTTCACCGCGTAGCGCGTCGGCCTCGTGGCCGATGTAACCGCGCAGACGTTCGTCGAGCGCGTTCAGCCGCGCTTCCAGCATCACGTCCGGGCCACCGCGGTGTTCGGCCATCAATTTGGCGAACAGGCCCTGGGCCAGAAGATCGTGCACCGCCGAGGCCAATTGGTCGCGGGTGAAACGGCCGGTGCGCACGCGCTCAGGCGGTGCGGCCGAGCCATCGGCAAGACGCCGCGCGGTATCGGCGACTTCTTCGCAGATATTGAGCGCCTCGGCGACGCGTCCTTCGTTCACCTGTGTGCGAGCGAACGCGAGTTGGCTGCGCAAGCCGGCGGTATCGACCCCCAGATCGTGCAGCGACGCCAGGCGCTTCTCCAACTGGTCGATGTGGCTCGCCGCTTGCACCTGATCAGACATACGCCCTCCGTGGTCGGCCCGCCTGCGGCAGTAACGGCAAATCAGCGCGCGACTTAAGCCCCAGGCCGGGTGCCCATGGGTCGGTTCAGGCCACTGCCGTGCAGGCAGCAGCAGGTCAGCGTCGGGCGAGGCTGGCCAGGCGAGCGCCCAGGGCCGCGATCAGGGCCGGGCGATCCGGATACCGCTGCTGGCCACCCTCCTCGACCAGCGCCTGGAGTTGCCCGCACAAGCTGTTGGCCACCACCAGGGCCGCGTCCACCCGTTGGCGCAAGGCTTCGGCGGCGGCCAGAACGGTGTCCTTGGCCTCGTACTTGAAACCAACGATCGGCCCGGAGAGACCCCACGCACGCAACTGCTCGATGATCTTGCTCGCGGGCTCCAGTCGGATGGTGACCGCACCGGCGCGCGAGGGCAGCTTGGTTCCCACCGGTACCACGGTCGTCGCACCATCAGGATGTTCGATCACCACCTGCGCCACGCGGTAGTCGTTCACCGCCGCTGACATCACCACCACGCCGGTGGGATTGACGGTGATCCAGTGTTTGAGCGCGCTTTCGAGCCCCTGGCGATCGACGTAGCGCTGCGCCGCAGCCAACGGACTGGCATCGATGCCCAGCAGCAGGTCAGCAGACAGGCCCTGATGCTGGAGACAATCTTTGACCTGCAGCGCCGTCGCGCCGCTCGCGGCCACACTGATGAAACGCACGGCATCAACGGTCACCCGTGGCGCACCACCAACGAGCAGGATCGGTCGCATGGGCGCAGTGTCGTGCCTAGATCGCCGTCGCAATGGCCGGCACTGCCCGGTGGATCAAGCGGCATCAGGCCGCAGGCGCGGGCAGGACGTTGACGGTGACGTAGGATTCGCGGTAGCTGGTGTAGTAGGTGCAATAGCAGGAATCGTAATCGTAGCTGGTGTAGTACCAGGTACGGTAGCGCACGACGTAGGTCCCTGGACTGAGCGGGATGAACGTCGCGACGCGCCCGTCATCGGTCAAAGCGAAGGTCGCCAGTGCCGGAGCGGTGGTGACGGTCCATTCCTGATCGGTGATGTAGACCGTGGTTCCGTCGACGTCGTAGTCCGAGGCCAGCGACACCGCCATGGCGGTGTACACCGTGTTGTTGTCCGCCACAGCCGTGACCGTGACGCTGTAGCTGTAGCTCGCACTGTAGTAACACCCAGGCAGAACCAAACAGGCGATCAGCAGCGCTGCCAACTGGCGCACGTGGCGCAACGGAGGAATGGCGAGCGACTTCGACATATGGCTCTCCTAAGTACCCATGACTCCCAGCAAGGTTACGGGGCGCCCACGCGTTCCAACCGCTGGCCGACATGACCTTGGCAACCCCTCGCCAAGACCCGATTGCAGCGCCTTGGTTGCAGGCCAGGGTGCGCGCATGTCAGCGGTTTGTGTGTTTTGCGGCTCTTCCAGCGGAAACCGTCCGGCCTACGCCCATGCTGCCCGCGAGCTGGGCGAGTTGCTTGGTCGTCGCGGCACGCGGCTGATCTATGGCGCGGCCAACTGCGGACTGATGGCCGCGGTGGCGGATGCGACGCTGGCCGCCGGCGGCACGGTCGAAGGAGTGGTTCCTGATGTCATCGACCGCATGGACTTGACGCACGCCAGGCTGACGCGGCTGCACAAGGTCGGTACGATGCATGAACGCAAGGCACTGATGGCGGATCTCGCCGATGCCTTCATCGCCATGCCCGGTGGTATCGGCACGCTCGATGAGCTGTGCGAGATCCTCTGTTGGGCACAACTCGGCATTCACACCAAGCCGATTGGCGTGCTCAATACCGAGGGTTACTACGACGGCTTGCTGACGTTCATGCACCACGCGGTGGCCGAGGGCTTCATGCGCCGCAGCGATACTCATCGGCTGATCGTGGCTTCAGAGCCAGCGGAGCTACTCGCGCGGATGAAAGAAAAGGGGTTAGGGACTAGGGGCTAGGGTGGTGGATCGACTGTTCCCCGTGAGGAGATCACGTCGGTTGATCATTCGCGTTTGGGCACACGGCATCGCACGTACACGACCCTAGCCCCTAGTCCCTAGTCCCTTGGGGCAATTAAGAAACGCGTACCGCAACGCGCTGCGCCTCCAGGCACAGCTCAGCGCTCTTAAAAATATGCGCCTGCGTCATCGCGGTCTCGGTGCCATCGATGCTGTCGCGCACCAGCTGACCGAAAAACGGGAAGCCGATCTTGCCGGCGAGTTCGACGTGGCGTTCGCCCTGGTGGTCGACGATGTAGAGATGGTCGCCCGTGGTATCGGTCGCGACGTTGATGTACTTGCGCAGTTCAATGTAGCCGTCGGTGCCCAGGATGATCGTGCGTCCATCACCCCAGGTCGCGAGGCCCTTGGGATTCAGCCAGTCGACGCGGTGGTAGCCAGTTGCGCCATTGGCGCCGATCAGCGTCAGGTCACCGAAGTCCTCGAGTTCAGGAAACTGCGGGCAGTTATAATTAGCGACCTTGGCCGCCTGGATCTTGGCGTCGGTGTTGTTGGTGTAGGCGAGGAACTGCTCGATCTGGTGGCTGCCGATGTCGCAGAGAATGCCGCCATATTTGGCGCGTTCGAAGAACCACTTTGGGCGTTTGCTCGGATCACCCAGACGGTGTGGGCCCAGACCGAGCACCTGGACTGGGCGACCGATGGCGCCGGCGGCGATCAGTCGACCGGCTTCGACCGCGCATTCGACGTGCAGGCGCTCACTGAAATAGACGAAGTAACGCCGCTTGGTGCGCGCGCTCACCTCCCGCGCCGTGGCCAATTGCTCCAGCGAGGTGAAGGGCGTCTTGTCGGTGAAATAATCCTTACCGTGTTCCATCGCGCGGCAGCCAAGTGGCCCGCGATCGCACGGCACCGCTGCCGCCGCGATTAAACGAATGGTGGAGTCTTCAAAGATGGCGCGGGCATCCGCCACGGCCTTGGCCTGCGGGTAGGCCTTGATGAAGGCGGCGACACGTTCCGGCTGCGGATCATAAACCGCCACCAGTTCGCCACCCGCTTCGATCAGGCCATTGCACATGCCATAAATGTGACCGTGGTCCAAATGCATCGCGGCGAAGCGGAACTGCCCAGGGCCGACCACCGGGGCCGCTTTGCCCTTGGGAGCATAGGTCATACCGTCGGCCTTCTGCACCATGGGATCCTCCGTAAGGGCTGCATGGTGTCTGGCACCACCGCAGGCATCAAGTCAGAGGTCGGCGCGCAAATCGATGATGCGCTCAGCTTTTGACTCACAGCGATCGGCTACGAACTGGTGGACTGAGGAGTGATTTCAAAACCATCTGCGTAGCGAGCCCGGCCATCGTCGAGCGAGGCAAGGAAGACGAGC
>JANPLC010000072.1:0-14413 GCA_031426335.1 Planctomycetota bacterium | reverse complement strand
AAGAAGCCGCCGAGCTGCTCGGTGGTCTCTGCGAATGGACCAGCGGTGACTAGGGTCTTGCCACCGCGCACACGGACGCTGGCGGCGGTGGCTACCGGATGCAAGGGAGCGGCAGCGAGGAAACACCCTTGAGCGCGTAGCTCATCGCAGATCTTGCCGGAGGCCACTGTGCAGGCCAGCCACTCCTCACGCGTCCAAGCGCTCTCCGGGCTGTAGACGAGCAGCATGTAATTCATGCGTGTCCCCCTGGCGTGTTTGGAGCAGTGCCGTAGTCGGGCACATCGATATGGGCCCAGGTGGTGAGCAGAGCGCGGATGGCATCGGCGTCACTGTTGGCGGTGGAGTTCATGGTGATTCCTGCTGCGTCTGCTGGGTGGATCAGCCCTGCGGCTGGCCAGGAACCATCACCATCCAGCCGATGCCGAAGCGATCGGTGACCATGCCGTAGCGCGGCGACCAGAAGGTCTTAGCCAAGGGCATGTCGACGCGCCCGCCGGCGGCTGCCAGCGCCGCGAAGGCGCGATCGGCGAGGGCTTCGGTGGGCACGCTGAGCGCCAGGCGGAAACCAGCGAAGGCCGGCTGCTGGTCCTGCGGCCCGCCACAGCCATCCGACGCCATGAGGGTCATGCCGCCGACGTGGAACTCGGCGTGCATGATCTTCTTGTCATAGCCGGGCGGCAGCATCCCGGTCGGCGGCGGTTCGGGGCATTCGCTCCAGCGCATCACCATGCCGACCTTGGCGTGCAGCGCCTGGCGATAGAAGTCGAGGGCCTCTTCGCAGCGACCACCGAAGAACAGGTAGGACTGCACCGTCGCCTTGCGCATCGCCAGCTGATCATCGAGCGCCGCCTCCTGCGCCCGCTGCTCGGGCGTCATCAACGGGGCGAGATCCTCGCAGCCGTAGAGGGGCCGGATCTCGAAGACGGACTCCTCGGGCATCGGATTCGGGCAGCGCTTGACCCACGCGATGGCTTCCGCCATCGACGGCACCTCCCAGATCCAATAACCGGCGACCAGTTCCTTGGTCTCAGCGAAGGGGCCGTCGCTAACGATGCGCTCGGTCCCACGGAAGCGCACGCGCACCCCCTTGGCGGAGGGCTGCAGGCCGGCGGCGTCCTTCATGATTCCGGCCTGGATGAGCGCTTCATTGAAGCGGCCCATCTCGGCGAACAGGGCCTGGGTGGCCTCGTCAGCCGTCATGCCGGCTTCCGAGGATGGGGTGGCTTTGACGAAGACGGCGACCTGCATGGCGGGCTCCAAATGGTGGGCGGTCCATCGCGGACCGGTCCCGGGGTTTATCAAGCAGTCGGATGAGGCCACTCTGGATCGACAACAAAATCCAGGGTCGATAGCCCTGAGGGTAATCGTGATTCCACCAATGATATGTGAGGTACCTGCCAAGTTCAGGCGGGATGCTCAGGCAGTTTGCCGCACCAACCTCCTCGATCAGCCTACCGCATCCTGGGCGTCTACCTCGACCAGCCGTCGAGCGAGGAAACGCCGCTCCGGTTCCTGTTGGGCCAGGGCCAAGGCACGCCGGTAGGCCGCCGACGCCTCCGTCCGCTGTCCGCAGCGCCGGAACAGATCACCGAGCGTGGCGTGATAAAGGTGGTAGCTCGCCAAGGACGTTGCCAGCGCCTCGACCAGCGGCAGCGCCGCCGTCGGTCCATCGCGCATGGCGATGGCGACGGCGCGGTTGAGCTCGACCACTGGCGACGGCGCCGCCCGTACCAGCGCGTCGTACCAGCCGACGATGCCCGCCCAGTCGGTGGCCTCGGCCGAAGGTGCGGTGGCATGGAGCGCAGCGATCGCGGCCTGGATGGCGTAGGCACCGACCGGTTCGGCACTCAGCGCCCGCGCCAGCCAAACCCGCGCTTCGCCAATGCGCGCCTGGTCCCACCGCCCGCGGTCCTGGTCAGCAAGCAGAATGAGATCACCAGCAGCATCGGTACGGGCCGCTCCTCGCGCGTCGTGGAACAGCATCAACGCCACGAGGCCGAAGGTCTCGGCGTCGGGATGCAGGTCGCAGAGCAGGCGACCCAGCCGGATCGCTTCCCGGCTCAAATCCGGGCGCAGGTGCTCGGCGCCCGATGACGACGAATACCCCTCATTGAACACCAGATAACAGACCGCGAGGGCGGCATCGATCCGCGCGGGAAGTTCGTCCGGACCGGGGATGGCGAAGGGAATGCGCGCATCGCGGATCTTCGCCTTGCCGCGCACGATGCGCTGCGCCAGCGTCGCCGGCGCGATCAGAAAGGCAGCCGCGATCGCTTCGGTCGTCAGGCCACAGACCTCCCGCAAGGTCAGGGCCACCTGGATCTGGGCATCGAGCGCCGGATGGCAGCAGGTGAGGATGAGCCGGAGTTGGTCGTCCTCGATGTCGCGCTCCGACACCTCGCCATTGGCAGCCTGGATGGCGGCAATACGGGCGATCAGGTCCGGCTCCAGATCGCGCTGCGTCTTGCGCCGCCGGATGGCATCGATGGCCTTGAAGCGCGCACTCGACACCAGCCAAGCCACCGGGTTCGCTGGTACTCCCTCGGCCTGCCACTGTGCGGTCGCAGCCAAAAAGGCCTCCTGCACCGCATCCTCGGCCAGTTCGAAATCGCCGATCAGACTGAGCACCGCCGCCAGGACGCGGCGATGCTGGTCGCGGTACAGATCTGAAATGACCGAAGACGTGCTCATGTGGGGCGAGGGCAGCTCAGGGATGACCGTGTGACAAATGTGCTTGCTGGCCCGGCTAAGCAAAGCCGCCTTGTCATGCTGACCGGCTCACCTCCAAACCGCCCGATGAAAAGACGAATGCCATTTCTCGTCCGTCTCCCCAAGCATTTTCCATAGTCGCATACTAAGACGTCGCACACGGGGTGTAGTCCTGCGCCCAAGCGCGGCACGCGTACTCCAGCGCCCCCGCGCCGCCCCCAGCGGCGATCCTGCGCAGCAGGATGCTTCGCGCAGCGAAGCCGGGGCTCGCGTCATGGCCCAGAGGGGGACAGCGCCGAAGGGCGAGCACCGCAGGAGCGGCGCGCAGCCGACGCGAAGCGTGGCCGCCCTGAAGCGTAGCAAGGATGGTGAAGCGTAAGGGAGTTGTTGGGGGTCGTTCCGCCCCCAACTGGCAAACTAATACGCGAACGCTTCGATCCGCACCTTGGGCAGTAGCGAGTCCTGCTTGGTCAGGTACTCGTCGACGCAGCGCGCCACTTCGCGGCCTTCGGCGATCGCCCACACGATCAGCGACTGGCCACGGCGTGCGTCGCCGGCGGCGAAGACACCTGGGACCGACGACATGCGCGTGTTGGCATCGGTCTTCACGTTGCTGCGCTCATCCAGCGCGCAGCCGACCTGCTCCAGCAGACCGTTTTTACGCGGTCCGAGGAAGCCCATGGCGAGCAGAACGAGATCGCATTCCCAGTTCTTCTCGGTGCCCGGCTTCTCCACCGGTTTGCCAGAAGTCCAATCGAGTTCGACGGTCGTCAGGCCGATGACCTTGCCGTCCTTGCCGGTGAACTGCTTGGTCGCCAGCGAGTAGTGCACATCGCCGCCCTTGGCGGTCATCTCTTCGACTGAAGAGGAGATGCGTTTGACGCGCGCCCATTGTGGCCACGGGTTGCCCTTGGTGCGCTGATCGGGCGGGCAGGGCATCAGTTCGAAGTTGATGACGCTGGTCGCGCCCTGGCGCAGGCTGGTGCCGATGCAGTCGCTGCCGGTGTCGCCACCGCCGATGACGATGACTTTCTTGCCCTTGGCCCAGATCTTCTGCTTTTTCGGATGGAGCGCGGCGATGTCGGCATCACCCCAGTTGGCTCGGTTGGACTGCGGCAGGAACTCCATGGCGTAGTGCACGCCGTCGAGTTCGCGGCCGGGCACCGGCAGATCACGCGGCGCTTCCGCGCCGGTGGAAATCACCACCGCGTCATAGGCGCTCTTCACCTGTTCCCAGGGAATGGTTTCGCCGACGGTGGTGTTGTAGCGGAACTCTATGCCTTCGGCGGCCAGCAGGTCGATGCGACGCTGCACTTTTTCTTTGCGCAGCTTGTAGTGCGGGATGCCGTACATCAGCAGACCGCCAGCGCGGTCGGCCTTCTCGAACACGGTGACCTGATGGCCCGCGCGATTCAGTTGCTGAGCGCACGCGAGGCCGGCGGGACCGCCGCCGATGACGGCGACCTTCTTGCCACTGCGGACTGATGGCACCTCGGGCTTGATCCAGCCCATGGTGAAACCCTTGTCGACGATCGACACTTCATGCAGCTTGATCGTCACTGGCGGTTCATTGATGCCGAGCACGCAGGAGTTCTCACACGGCGCGGGACAAACGCGGCCGGTGAACTCGGGGAAGTTGTTGGTCGCGTGCAGCGCGGCGAGGGCCTCCTGCCAGCGGCCGCGGAAGACCATGTCGTTCCACTCGGGGATCAAGTTGCCGAGCGGGCAGCCGGTCATGCAGAACGGCACGCCGCAATCCATGCAGCGGCTCGACTGCGTCTTGACCTGCTCCTCGCTCAGTTCCTCGATGTGCTCCTCGTGATTCACGAGACGCTGCATGGCCGGCAGGTACTTTGGCGCCTGGCGGGTATGCTTCATGAAACCTTTGGGATCGCCCATGATCTTGTCCTTACGTCTTATCAGGTCTGTTGCTGCTGTTGCCGCTGTTGATTACTTCGCGCCAACCGGCACACGACGTGCACCGGCGCCGCCGGTACCACCATCGCCGCCTTTGTTCTTCGCCGCGCGTTCCAGCAACACACGCCGGTATTCATGCGGGAAGACCTTCACGAATTTCTTGCGCGATTTCTCCCAGTCGCCCAGCAGCATCTTCGCCGTCGGTGAACCGGTGAGGTCGAGGTGCTTCTGGATCATCGCCTTGAGCGTGGCGATCTCGTCCTTGTCGACGATTTGCTCCAGTTCGATCATACCTACGTTGCAACGCGACTTGAATTTGTGGTCGTTGTCGAGCACGTAGGCGAAGCCGCCGGACATACCTGCGCCGAAGTTGCGCCCGGTCTTGCCCAGCACCACCACCACGCCACCAGTCATGTATTCGCAGCCGTGGTCGCCCACGCCTTCGACTACCGCCTTGCAGCCGGAGTTGCGCACGCCGAAACGTTCGCCCGCCATGCCGGCGAAGAACAGTTCGCCGCCGGTGGCACCGTACATCACGGTGTTGCCGACGATGGAGTTCTCATTCCAGGCGTAGGTCGCCTTGGCATCCGGGTGGATGACAATGCGTCCGCCGGACATGCCCTTGCCGACGTAGTCGTTGCCGTCGCCTATGAGCTTGAGGTTGATGCCTTCCGTGAGGAACGCGCCGAAGCTCTGGCCCGACACACCCGTGAAGGTGATATCGATGGTGCCCGGTGGTAGGCCTTCCTTGCCGTGCCGTTTGGCGATCTCGCCCGACAACATGGTGCACGCCGTGCGGTTGGAGTTGCGGATCGGCAGCGAGATCGAGACCTTCTGCTTCGCTTCCAGCGCCGGCTTGGCCAGCTCGATGAGCTTGCGGTCGAGCACGTGGTCGATGCCGTGGTCCTGCTTGGCGATGCAACGGGTGGCGACCTCGGGGCCGACCTTGGGCTTGGCCAGCATCTTCGAGTAGTCCAGGCCCTTCGACTTCCAGTGTTTGATCGCGTCGTTCATCTCCAGGAATTCGGTGCGACCGACCAGTTCGTCGAGCGACTTCACGCCCAGTTGCGCCATTAGCTCGCGCACTTCTTCCGCGATGAAGGTGAAGAAGTTGACCACGTGCTCGGGCTTGCCATT
Source organism: Planctomycetota bacterium (assembly GCA_031426335.1). Lineage (GTDB taxonomy): Bacteria > Planctomycetota > UBA11346 > UBA11346 > UBA11346 > BOG-1363. The sequence goes on along the minus strand of JANPLC010000072.1, from coordinate 8,650 downwards.
GAACTTCTTGCGCAGGGTTTCGTTCTGCGTCGCGATGCCGACCGGGCAGGTGTCGAGGTGACACTTGCGCATCATGATGCAGCCAGCGGTGACCAGTGCGACGGTGGCGAAGCCGAATTCCTCGGCGCCGAGGATCGCAGCGATCACCACGTCACGTCCGGTGCGCAGCAGACCATCGGTTTGAACCTTGATACGGCCGCGCAGGTCGTTGAGCACCAGGGTCTGGTGGGTTTCGGCGACGCCGAGTTCCCACGGCACGCCGGCGTGTTTGATCGACGAGATCGGACTCGCGCCCGTACCACCTTCGCAGCCGGAGATGGTCACCAGATCCGCGTGCGCTTTGGCTACACCGGCGGCGACGGTGCCGACGCCGACTTCGCTCACCAGCTTGACCGAGACGTTGGCCTCCGGGTTGGTGTTCTTGAGGTCGTAGATCAGCTGCGCGAGGTCTTCGATCGAGTAGATGTCGTGGTGCGGCGGCGGGCTGATCAGCGTCACGCCCGGCACGCTGTTGCGCAGCCAGCCGATGTAATCGTTGACCTTCTGGCCAGGAAGCTGGCCGCCTTCGCCGGGCTTCGCGCCCTGCGCCATCTTGATCTGGATCTCGCTGGCGTTGACCAAGTAGTGCGCGGTGACGCCGAAACGTCCTGAAGCGACCTGTTTGATCGCTGAACGACGCAGATCGCCGTTGGCATCAGCGACAAAGCGACGTGGATCTTCGCCACCTTCGCCGGTGTTCGAACGGCCGCCGATGCGGTTCATGGCGATGGCCATGGTCTCGTGCGCCTCGGTCGAGATCGAGCCGAGCGACATCGCGCCGGTGCAGAAGCGTTTGAAGATCGCCTCCACCGGTTCGACTTGGTCGAGCGGAATCGCCGTCGTCGTGGTGAACTTGAACAGACCACGCAGCGTGCAGAGGTTGGCCGCCTGGTTGTCCACCTGTTTGGTGTAGCGGCGGAAGGTCCCGCGGTCACCGGCGCGCACCGAGTGCTGGAGCAACGCGATGACTTCCGGGTTCATCAGGTGGAACTCGCCGTCACGACGCCAGTGGTAGAAACCGCCACGATCGAGATCGCGGTTGGCGTCCACCAGCGGCGAGAACGCGACGCGGTGACGCTTGAGCGACTCCTGGGCGATCTCCAACACGCCGGCGCCTTCGATGCGCGTCTGGGTACCGGTGAAATACTTTTTCACGCAGGGCGTCGACAGACCGATGGCTTCAAAGATCTGCGCCGAGCAGTAGCTCTGCAGGGTCGAGATGCCCATCTTGCTGAAGACTTTCAGCAGACCCTTGCCGATCGCCTTGATGAACTTCTTGGTGTAGTAGTAGATCGCATCGTGTTCTTCGTCGGCGGCAGCGTTGCCGTCGAGCTGGGGCAACACGCCAGAGTCGACCAAGTCCTGTAACGAATCGAACGCCAGGTACGGATTGATCGCGGTGGCGCCGTAGCCCACCAGCAAAGCGAAGTGATGGGTCTCGCGTGGTTCGCCGGATTCGACAATGAGCGAACACTGCGTGCGTTTGCCGGTGCGGATCAGGTGGTGGTGCACGGCCGAGACCGCCAGCAGCGCGGGGATCGGCGCGTTATCGGCGTCGACGCCGCGGTCAGACAGCACCAGCACGGTGTTGCCTTCATCGACCGCCTTGCTCGCCTCGGCGAACAACTCTTCCAAACGCTTTTCCAACGCCTCTGGACCGCTCTTGGCTGGGAACAAGGTTTTGAGCGTGGTGCCACGGAAGCCGGGTACGTCTGCCTGACGCAGTTGTTCCAGTTCCTCGTTCTGCAGGATCGGCTGATCGAGCTCCAGCATCCGGCAGTGGTCGGGGCCCGGCTCCAGGATGTTGCGCGCCGCGCCGACGTACTGCGTCAGCGACATCACGATTTCTTCGCGGATCGGATCGATCGGCGGATTGGTGACCTGGGCGAACAACTGCTTGAAGTAACCGTAGAGCGGACGCGGCTGATTCGACAACACCGCGGCAGGCGTGTCGTCGCCCATCGAGCCGACCGGCTCCTGGCCATCGATCGCCATCGGTGCGAGCACGACCTTCAGATCTTCGACGGTGTAACCGAACGCCTGCTGCTGCTGGCGCACCTGATCGTGTTTCGGGCTCGGCGGCTGCGCGGGCGCGGGCAACTGGTCGAGCATGATCTTCGAGCGCTCAACCCAATCCGCGTACGGATGGGCGGCGGCCAGCTCTTCCTTGATCTCCTCGTTGTCGAGGAACACGCCACGCGCGGTGTCGACCATGATCATGCGACCGGGAGCCAGACGCGCCTTCTTCACCGCTTTTTCCGCGGGGATGTCGAGCACGCCCATTTCCGAGGCGTAGAGGATTTCGTCATCGGTGGTGATGACATAACGCGCTGGACGCAGGCCGTTGCGATCAAGCGCCGCACAGATGCGTTCGCCGTCGCAGGTGACCATGTTCGCCGGGCCGTCCCACGGTTCCATCATGGTGGCGTGGAATTCGTAGAAGCCCTTCTTGGCACGCGGCAGGTTGGCTTTGGTCGCCCAGGCTTCAGGGACCATCATCGCCAGGGCGTGCGGCAACGAACGACCGGTGCGCACCAGCAACTCCAGCGCGTTGTCAAAACAGGCGGTGTCGCTGCCGCCTTCGATCACCACCGGACGCAGGTCACTGACCGCGGCGCCGACGTCCTTGTGCGCCAGCAAGGATTCACGCGCCTTCATGCGATTGGTGTTGCCGCGTAGGGTGTTGATCTCGCCGTTGTGGGCGGTGAAGCGGAACGGGTGCGCCAGATCCCAGGTCGGGAAGGTGTTGGTCGAGTAACGCTGGTGCACCAGCGCGATGGCTGACACCGCACGCTCGTCCGCCAGATCCGGGTAGTACACGCCGACCTGTTCCGAGAGGAACATGCCCTTGTAGACGATCGACTTCGACGACAGCGAGCAGACGTAGAAGAAGTGGAACGGTGAGTAGTTGTTGTCGCGCACGATGTTCTCGGCGCGTTTACGGGCGAGGTACAACACCAGTTCGATCTTGGTGGCAGGCACGTGGCCGCGACCGACGAAGGCCTGCTTGATCACCGGCTCGTTCGCGCGCGCGTTGCGCCCGAGCGTGCTGTTGTTGGTCGGCACATCGCGCCAGCCGAGGAACGTCAAACCGTGGTGCTTCACCGCGTCTTCGAATGCCTTCATGCATTTTTCGCGGTAGTCAGCGATCTGCGGCAGGAACACGATGCCAGCACCGTATTCGCCGGTGGGCGGCAGGCTGAACGGCAGGATGGCGCGGTAGAGCGCATCCGGCATCTGGATGAGGATGCCGGCGCCGTCGCCGTCATTGGGATCCGCGCCGACCGCACCGCGGTGGGTCAGGTTGCAGAGGATCTTCAGGCCACGGCTGATGATGTCGTGACTGCGCTTGCCCTTGATATTGGCAAGGAAGCCGACGCCGCAGTTGTCGTGTTCGTTCTGCGGATCGTATAGGCCCTGCGCGGGAGGAAGGCCACGGGCATTGAGATTGGCGTGCGACTTATCGTGCGACATGGCAGCAACCTTTGAAACTGGTTGGGAACAAGACGTATGGCCCCACCAAACACACCGACGCAGGGAACGTGGATGACGCGAAGACCGTCGTTGTGGTCTTGCACTGCGTCGTCCGCGCTCTCTGCGTCGGTGTGGTGGAGTGGATCATGGGTTCAGCCGTTAAGGGAGGATGAAGCGGAGGATTGGCGTGCGATGAAGGCGGCAGCGCGCGCGCGCAGTTCCTGATACGGGATGAGCTGCTCGTACGGCGCGGGGCCGACCATTGGGCGGCTGGATTCGAGCTGGAGTGCTGGCGTTCCGCGGTTGTTTGCCGCCTGAGGTGCCGTGCGATCGATCTCCCACAAGCTCGCCAGCGGATTCAGTCCGGTGGAGAGGATCATGCCGACGCGGCCTTCGTGCACCGGGATGTTCAGCAGTTGCTGACCTGGACGACCGAGCTGCATGATGCCGGGGAAGCCGGCCTGTTCGCATTCCTTCATCACCGCTCGTGCGGCCGGCAGGGCACTCATCGGCAATTCGCGGAACGATGCAGTGATTGCGCCGCCGCCGCGTTTTGCCGCACGGCTGACACTGGTCAGGTTCGCGCGGATGAAGACTTCGTTGGGCGACAACGAGGTCGCGTCGTAGCGGATCATCTCGAGAAAATGCTGCGGCTTGCCGGCGTCGACTTGCAGCAACCCGCCGAAGATCGCGTGCGTCGGCACACCACGGCGCATCAGCACGCTGGCCAGTGTCAGTGAACACATGGTGCCGAGGCCGATGTGGCCCTCCGGAACTTCGCGGCCGAGGATGTCCTCACCGGGAACGGCAAACAACACGCGCGAGCCGACCGCGAGGCCGGCCTTGAACACCGCTTCGACCTCATCGCACAACATCGGCAGCAGCGATTGCGGAATGACGTAGGCGTTGATCGACACCAGGCCGGTGCCCTTGGCGAGGTCGACCGTTAGTTGGCAGGCGGTCTCCTCCATGCGGTAGAGGATGCTGCCAATGCGGCGCGAGACGGTCAGCTCGCGCGTCACTTCGCTGCCGGCTTCGGTCAGGCGATAACCGCGGCGACCGTGACGTTCGATCAGGCCGACCTCCGCCATTTCCGCGAGGTGCAGGCGCAGCGTGCGCTCCGACAGCTCCAGGCCCTGGGCCGAGAGGCTGTCCATCAGATCGCGGCTGGTGACCAGTTCCTTCCACGGCTGGTCGCGCAGGACCGCCAGGATCGGCTCAAAGCGGTCGCCATGCTGGGCCAGGACTTCGCGCAGGGCCGCTGGCGACACCGCGACGGGGCGGACGACACGGTCCTCCTCGTCCGTCTCCAGGGACGGCAGATGCGGCAGGTTTTCCTTTAGACTGGCCATGGGTGCGGTGCTCGTAGCGGCAAGGTGTTGCCGTAAGGCGGGGCGCAGCTTGTAGCAGTGCTATTCTTTGCAACAGGATTTTCCGGAGCTGCCGTAAGGGCTCTTATTTTAACTACAAAATACTGTCAAAATTCATCTTACGGCATAACGGATGGTTTTCTTCACGGCCCTCGGAGCGGCCTGGCCGGTGCCTGCGAGTGATGCTCCCTGATGCATTCAGCGCCAGTCGGGATGCCACAAATGCGGCAAAATTCGGCAGCAACGCCGAAGCCGGAGAGGAATAAGCGGCAGCCGGTTACCGAAAGGATGCGCAGCTCAGCAGCGTTCGACGGCAATCGCCGCCAGATGTCCGCCAAAGCCCAACCCCAGTTTCCACAGTCGGTGGACAGGTGCCTCTAAGCCCACGGCAAGTTCCACGGCTGCGCTGGCACCCAAACAGTGGCCGATGATCGGTTTGCAGTTCAGCCGTGGCACGTCGCGCCACGGTCCGGCGTAGAGGCCAGCACGTTCATACGCATCGCCGCGCGTGGTGCCGGTGCCGTGCGTGATGATCAGTTCCGGCGTTGGTGCCGCTTGCCACAACGCGTCGAGCGCATGGTGCAACGTCGCCGGATCGCGGAACTCGGTTTCATGCCGCGCATCGCCCAGCCGCACGCTTGCGACCAGTCGCCAAGGACCGTCGTGTGCCAGCGCGATCAAACCAGCGCCTTCGGCGGGCGCGAAACCAGTCGGTTCGCCAAAGGCCTGCGGTTTACGCTCACCACATAATACGCCGAGTGCCTGGAAACCGGCGAGTAGCAACGGCGTCAGCGACAGGTCGGCGGCACCGGCCAGTGCCCGATCACAGCGCTCGTCCTCGATGCGATCAGCGCACTCCAGCAAGGCATAGAGACCAGTCGAACACGCCGCCGCGACTTGCGCTGGTTGATAGAGCCCGCAGTTCAGCACGCCCGCCAACTGTGGCGTGAGTTGCCCAGCCAACGCCATGATCAACGAACGGGCATCTCCGGCCAACGCCCGATCGAGCGCCGCAGGATCACCTTTGCTGGTGCTGACGCCCAGGGCGAGCGCTCCGCGTAGTTGGCTCAGCGCCTGCCACGGACGCTCCGCCGTGGTAGTCGCAAGACGCAGCAAACGGTCGGGACCAGGAGGCAAATCCACCACTCCATGCCAGCCGATGCCGTCCACATGCCGCAGGCCACTTGCCGACTTGCTGCATGCTGACCATGCCGCCGGTGCATCACCCGCAGCGGTCAGGCAGTCCCAGGCGACAAGCGCGACTCGTTCATAGCGTCTCAGACCTGCGACCTGCACGCCTGCCAGCATCGTCCCGCATCCGTGCGGGACAAGCGCGCCACACGGTGTGCACCGCAGGTTTCAGCAAGCGTCAGTGATTCATGCTGGTGCGCTTGCACAACCCCTTGGACATGGCACGGTCGCTTCGACTGAGCCATCCTGACGACGACTTCTGCTCGCTTTTTTCCTGACGATCAAGGATCCCTCGCCATGCAAGAGAACGCCAAGACCGACGTGCTGATGACCCTGACCAAGGAGTCGCTCGAAAGCGGTCTGCGTGGCGTGCCGGTGGGTTACTGCACCACCAGTGCGGTGGAAGCCGACAAGGGTCTGTTCTACGTCGGCGAGCCGGTCGAAAAAATCGCCGATCGCGATCCTGAAGACGTCATCCACTTGCTGCTCTATAAACGCTGGCCCACCTCCAGCGAAAAGTCCTCTTTCGCCCAGATCCTGCGCGACCACAGCGCCATCGATCCTTCCGTGTTCGCCTCGCTCAAGGCCCTGCCCAAGAGCGGCCACCCGATGAAGTGGTTCCTGCACGCGATCAACACGCTCGGCATGGTATGCTCCTGCCGCGACTACCGCCGCGAAGCGCTCGACCTGATCGCCAAGATCCCGGTCGTCACGGCGGCGATCTTCCGCATCCGCGAAGGCTGGGGCGAGCCGATCTTGCCGGACCCCAACCTCGGCTACATGGAAAATTTCGTGCACATGCTCGGCATTCCTGGGCAGACCCCGGAGCAGCGCCACAAGCTCACTCGCTTGATGCGCGTGTTTGAGATCACCCACCTCGACCACGGCGGCGGCAACCTGTCGACCTTCGTCGGCAAGGCAGTCGCTTCCGGTAAGGCCGATCTGTTTGAGAGCTTGGTCGGCGCGATGGCCGGCCTCGCCGGCCCGCTGCATGGCCGCGCGAATCAGGAATGCCTAGAGTTCATTCAGGAGTGTGTCGCCAAGGTCTCGGCCAACTTCACCGGTGACGACGTGAAGAAAATGCTCCAGGCCAAGCTCGACAACAAAGAGGTCATCTACGGCTTCGGCCACGCCGTCCTGCGCGTCGAAGACCCGCGCGCGCGCGTGCTGCGCAGCGTCGGCGAAGAAATCTGCCCGAACGACACCAACTTCCGCATGGTCAAACTGCTCGCCGAAGTCGGCCCCGGCGTGCTCAAGCAGAATCCCAAGATCAGCGACCCGCACCCCAACGTCGACAGCGCCAGCGGCTCACTGCTGATGGCCTGCGGCCTAGCCAAGCCCGAATACTACACCGTGCTCTTCGGCCTCTCGCGCGTCATCGGCATCTCGGCCCAGATCGTTTACGAACGCTGTGAAGCGCGCGGCGGCAAGGGCACGCCGATCATTCGTCCCAAATATTACTACAGCCCGGAAGGCACCGCGAAGGGCGAGGCGGTTATTGCGGGATCAGGCTGAGATCGTCGATCATCTGGACATGCAGAAACGGGCGCCGATCGGCGCCCGTTTTGCTTTAATCGGGGTGCTGAAGGTCCCTTGTGTACAGATCTTGCTGGCTATGTCATGCAGGTATGAAGTACTCCAGACTCGGGCTCAATATCTTTGAGCTTCTATTTTTTGTGCTGGCATTGTTCTTCGGGTTCCTGTGTGGGCATGGCGCAGCTGACCTTTTGGGGGCAGGGCGTGCGCTGGCGTTTGGTATGGCACTCAGTGGTGCATTCGCCTTCCCGGTCGCCCTTGGGCTTGTGGGATTCGAAAGCTCTCGTCATGAGCGTAGATCGGCTCGGCGGGCAATTCTGGTGCAAGCCCGAGAGGCGCTGCGAACGGCCTTGCGGGAGCAGGGCAGAACAACCGAGGCCATTGAAGCAGAAGTAAATCGAAAACTACCTGAGGAGCTTCTTGAAGATAAACAGATGTGATCGCAGTCTACGATTAGACCGGTTTCTTCGACCCATCGACCACGTACGCGCCGAACGCTTCGGCGATCTCCTTCACGCGCCAGTCGTGTTCGTCCACTGCCTGGACGTAGATCCACAGGTAGTAGCCGTCCTTCGAACGCTGGAGTTCGGCCTTCATCATGCACTCGTCGTCGCTGTAGCGGAACGTGTAGGTGCCGGCCTGGTCGAAGCCGAGATCGTTGAACGCTTCCTGGAAGAACTCGATCTTCTCGCCGAAGTCGACCAATTCCTTGGGATCGAGAGAAATGCCGAACTTACGAACTGTGAGGGTGCCCATGGTCCTGGGGAGGCTATGCCACCTGGGCACATGGCAACGGTCGAATCTGCTTTGATTGGTCCGGAAGTGGGTCAGGGGTCCGGAAGTCCGGAGGTCCGGAAGTCCGGAAGTCTCGATGACGTGGGACCATTCTGTCTTTCGCAGGCCACGACAAGTATGATCGCAAAGGACCTCCGGACCTCCGGACCTCCGGACCTCCGGACCTCCGGACTTCCGGACTAATCAATTCACACCCGTCCGCGCCACGCCCACAACCCCAGCGCCGGGTTGCTGATGTAGAAGAT
>JANPLC010000071.1:0-55341 GCA_031426335.1 Planctomycetota bacterium | reverse complement strand
CGAATGCCGAGCTGGTGCTCGGCGCTCCCGGGAAAGTCACTGAACCACAAGGATTGCCATGGCACTTCCCGACCTCTCCCGTTGCTCCATCCACACCATGACCATGAAACCATGGTCGCTGGCGCAGACGATCAGTGGTCTGCAACGCGTCGGTGTTCCTGGGATCACCGTTTGGCGGCAACATCTTCAGCCGTACGGCGCCGACGTTGCCGGGCGGATGTTACGCGCCTCCGGCCTGACGGTGACAGCGCTCTGCCGCGGCGGATTTTTCCCGGCGAAAGAGCACGCTGCGCGTGAAGCCGCCCTGGCCGACAACCGTCGCGCGATCGACGAAGCCGCCACCATCGGTGCGCCGATGGTGGTGCTGGTCTGCGGCGCGGTGCCCGGCATGCCGCTCAGCGAAGCGCGCCAACAGATCCAGGACGGCATCGCCGCGCTCGAGCCGTATGCACGCACCAATCGCGTGAAGCTAGCGATCGAACCCCTGCATCCGATGTACGCCGGCGATCGTTCGGCGGTGAACACCCTGGCGCAGGCGCGAACGATCTGCGAAGCGATCAACAGTCCGTGGGTCGGCATCGCCGCCGACGTCTATCACATCTGGTGGGATCCCGAGGCCGAAAGCGAACTCGCGCGCGCCGGTGCCGGTGGCTGGCTGTTCGGCTTCCACGTCTGCGATTGGCGTGTCGAGACGCGCGACCTGCTCAACGACCGCGGGCTGATGGGCGAAGGCTGCATCGATATCCCGCACCTGCGCCGCGCGGCTGAACGTGCTGGATTTACCGGTTTCAACGAAGTGGAGATCTTCTCCACCACCCGCTGGGCCGGCGAACAGGACGCGTGGCTCGACACCATCGTCGACGCTTACCGCCGACACACCTGAGTTATTCGCCCAGCGGAATTGCCGCCAGGACGCCAGCTGATGTACTCAGCCGTTCCGCCAGCACGAACGCCGCGAGCAGTTCCGGCGCGGTGGATTCTGCGATGACGATGTCGGGCGTGTCGTCAAAGGTCCTGACCACGCATGCGCCCTGCTGCACGACCAGCGCCGCGACCTCGACCCCCTGCGCACCACGCACCGCGACCTGACGCGTCAGCCGTTGCTGCCGGACACCGGCTGGGCTGCGTTCCTCGATGAACGCCGACAAGTTGCGGATGTCGCCTTGAGCGGCACGCATCTGCCGCGCGACGTCTTCCAAGGCCGCGACCGACACCACCGGTTTTCGCAGCACATACACCTCGCGACCGGTGATCGCTCCCGGTGCCGTGCCACGTTCAACGAAGAGGCGATCCAGCAGCACGGTCACGTTGACCCAGCGTTGTCCGTCGTGGTAACGTCGCTGCTGATCGACCGGCGCCGTGGTTGTTGGGGCGGCCGCAGGAGTGATCGCCGCGCCGCATCCGCTGAGGATGAACGCCAACGCCATGACCGCACACCTGATCACGGGACGAACCGCTGCTGGATGCGTTCCAGCCGGCCATCGGCGTAACCCTCGACCCATTGTCCCACACCGGCTGGCCAATCGCCGACCAGAATCATGTCGACGCCACCGATGTCGCGCCGCCAGCTCTGATGGATGTGACCAGCGATCAGCGTGTCGCAGTTGCGTGCTGAACCTTGGACCTTGCGCCGATCGATGAATACTCGTGGGCGACTCCCAGGTGGTCGTTCGTAGCGACGACGTTGTTTCGCTCGACTGCGGCTGCGCAGGAAGCGTGCGACCAGATCCTGCGCCACTCCTGGAAAGGCGGGATACCAACCACGCCAGAAGAACGCGCGCATCACTGCCGCAAAGATCCGGTAGCCGGGGTCAAAACACAGACGATCGCCATGAACGATGCGCACACGACGTTGACCGAGCATCAGGTCGAGCTTCGGCCAGTGCAGTCGGCATCCGCTGCGGGCGGCAAGTAGCCGCCCAGCAGCGAATTCGCGATTACCCAGCACCAGATCGAGTCGCCATCCGGCTTGTTTCAGGCGCCGCAGACGTCCAAGGACGCCGTCATGCATCGCCGCCATCGCCGCGGTTTCGAGCCAGTATTCGAAGAGGTCGCCCAAGATCACCAGATGGGCCGGCGTCCGGACTGCCAACTGGTCGAGAAATGCCGGAAAAACGTTAGCGCCGCCGTCGAGGTGAACATCGCCGGCGATGTAGAGCACGGGGTCAGCGTGCGGCGTGCGAGATGCGAAGTGCGAGGCGCCCGTGTCCACGGGTGCGGAGCGTATGGTCCGCGCCGCAGTCACCTAGCCGCAAGCATTGGCCAGACGCTTGAGCTGGGCATGCTGCCACCAATGCGCTTCGCCCTGCTCATCGCCTACGACGGCACCGACTTCGCTGGCTGGTGGCGTCAACCGGACGCGCGCACGGTGGCTGGCGTCTTCGACGCCGCCTTTGCGCGCATCGGCGAAACCCAGGCCCAGGTGGTCGGCGCCAGCCGCACCGATGCCGGCGTCCATGCCGAAGGCCAGGTCGCACACGTCACCACCACCCGCACATGGGAGCCCGATGAGTTGCGCCGCGCGCTCGCCACCCACCTTCCTGCCGATGTCGCTTGTCGGCAGGTGGTGCCCGTACCTGACGATTGGGATGCCTGCCACGCCGCGAGCGGCAAAACTTACCGTTACACCATCGACCACGGTGAGGTGGCGGATCCCTTCCTGGCGCGTTTCGCTTGGCGTCCCCCCTTCCGAATCGATCCGCAGCGGCTGCAGACCGCGGCGCAGGGAATTGCCGGCGAACGCGATTGGTCCGGCTTCAGCCGGCGTGGCGAGACCCGACACCTCGATGGTGATCTGGTGCGCCACATCGAGCGGGTCGCCTGGACCGTCGAGGGACCACGGCTGTGCTGCGAGGTCAGCGGTGGTGGCTTCACCTACCGCCTCGTGCGCAGCCTGATCGGCGCGATGGTCGCAGTGGCCAATGAGACGTGCAGTCGCGCTGAGCTTGAGCACGCGCTCGCCGGACATGATTCACCGGCCGGGCGGCAGCAGGCACCCGCACGTGGGCTCTGCCTAATCACGGTGCGTTATAGCGAGGCGATCTTCACCTGATCTTTCTCTCGTGCTGAACGGCGATGCACAGCATCGGCCGCCACCTTGCCACCAAACTCGTCACAACTAGGGTGTCGCCCGCTCACCAGACAGGATTCCGTATGGCCAAGACTCGTCCGACCGCCCGTGCTGCGAAAGCCAAGCCCAGCTCTGCCGGCAAAAAGGCGCTCATCACAGGCATCACCGGGCAGGACGGTTCCTACCTCGCTGAATTCCTGCTGGAGAAAGGCTACGAGGTCCACGGCATCAAACGCCGCGCCTCGTCGTTTAACACCGACCGCATCGACCACCTCTACCAGGATCCCCACGAAAAAGGCCGCCGCCTGCACCTGCACTACGGCGACCTCGCTGATTCGGGCAACCTGGTGCGCATCGTGCAGGAGGTCCAACCGGACGAGATCTACAACCTCGGCGCCATGAGCCATGTGGCGGTGTCATTCGCCCAGCCGGAATTCACTGCCGATGTCGACGGCATCGGCACGCTGCGGCTGCTCGAAGCCATCCGCATCCTGGGGCTGACCAAGAAGACGCGTTTCTACCAGGCCTCGACCAGCGAACTGTACGGTCTGGTGCAGGAGATCCCCCAACGCGAGACCACACCGTTCTATCCGCGTTCGCCGTATGCGTGCGCCAAGCTCTATGCTTACTGGATCACGGTGAATTACCGTGAGGCCTACGGCATGTACGCCTGCAACGGCATCCTCTTCAATCACGAGTCGCCACGCCGCGGCGAGACCTTCGTCACGCGCAAGATCACCCGGGCGATCGCGCGCATCGCGCTGGGCCTCGAAGACTGCCTGTACCTGGGCAACATGGATGCCCTGCGCGACTGGGGTCACGCCAAGGACTACGTCGAGATGCAGTGGCTGATGCTGCAGCAAAGCCAGGCCGAGGACTATGTCATCGCCACCGGCAAACAGATCTCGGTCAAAGCCTTCGTCGAACTCGCCTGCGCCGCCGCCAAGCTGCCGATCCGTTGGAGCGGCAAAGGCGAGAAACTGAAAGGCATCAACCCCAAGACCGGCAAAACCATCGTCGCGGTTGATCCCCGTTACTTCCGTCCGACCGAGGTCGAAACCCTGCTCGGTGATCCGACCAAGGCGCACAAGAAACTCGGCTGGAAGCCGCGCATCACCGTACAGGAACTGGCCAAGGAGATGGTCGCCGCCGATCTGATCGAAGCCCGCCGCGATGCGCTGGCGCGCGATCACGGTTTCGCGGTCAACACCCGGCACGACTGAGCGACCGCGATGAACCCGTCCGACAAGATCTACGTCGCCGGTCACAACGGACTGGTCGGTTCCGGCCTGGTCCGTGCCCTGCGCGCGCGGGGATTCACCAACCTGGTGCTGCGTTCCCGCACCGAACTCGACCTTTGCCGTCAGGCCGCGGTCGAGGATTTCTTCGCACGTGAGCAACCCGCCTACGTGTTATTTGCCGCAGCCAAAGTCGGCGGCATCGTTGCCAACAACACCTGGCGCTACGACTTCATCCAACAAAATCTGCTGATGGCAGCCAACGTCATCGAAGCGTCGCGTTTGTCCGGCGTGAAAAAGATGCTGTTCCTGGGGTCGAGCTGCATCTATCCCAAACTCGCGCCGCAACCGATGCCCGAGGATTGCCTGCTGAGCGGCGCGCTCGAAGCGACCAACGAACCCTACGCCATCGCCAAGATAGCCGGGGTGAAACTGGTCGAAAACTGCAATCGCCAATACGGTACCGATTTCATCAGCGGCATGCCGACCAACCTCTACGGCCCTGGCGACAACTTCGATCTCACCAGTTCGCACGTGTTGCCGGCGATGATGCGCAAATTCCACGAAGCCAAACTCGCCGGCGATGCGCCGGTGCCGTTGTGGGGCAGCGGCACGCCCAAACGCGAGTTCCTGCACGTCGATGATCTCGCCGACGCCTGCTTGTTCGTGTTGCAGCAGGTAAAGGCCGGCATGGTCCCGGGCGACCTGATCAACATCGGTTACGGCGAAGACCTCACGATCGCCGAACTGGCCACGCTGGTGCAACGCACCGTCGGCCACCGCGGCGAGATCCTTTGGGATCGCACCAAGCCGGACGGCACGCCGCGCAAACTGCAGGATGTCTCGCGCCTGAAGTCCTTGGGCTGGAGTGCGAAGATCAGCTTGGCCGATGGCCTCGCATCGACCTACCGCTGGTTCCTCGCCCAGGGCCTCGACCACCTGCGCCAGGTGAATTGACCGTCCGTGGATGACGCGCCGCAGCCGCACGGATCACCTGACCACCGTGATCCTGCGCGCACGCCCGCGCAGTTCCGTCGACGTCAACGATACGTCTTCGCCGCCGCCCTCCCCGTCGCAATCATTGCCATCATTTCGTTGCTCGCCGGATCGACGTGGTTGGGCGGACTGTGCCGTCATTGGTCACACCTCGCCGCGGTGCTGCTGGTGCTCGCCCTGCCGCTCTGTTGGCCACTGCGCCGGCGCATGCTGGTGCTGGGGATCGCAGCGGTGGCCGGTGCCTGGCCATGGGTGCTGACCACGCTGCACGCCCGCGCGCCGACGACCGACCACGGCACATCGGTGCTGTCTGCCAACCTCTATGATTTCAACCGGCGAAGGAACGAGGTGCTTGCCAGCATCCTCGCCAGCGATGCTGACCTGGTCGGCGTCCAGGAAGTGTTGGCCGGTGATGAAGCGGTCTTTGCGGCGCAGTGGCCCTACCGCGTGTGGCCTGGGCGCGAACTCATGGCCAGTGCGTTACTGTCACGTCATCCGATCACCCGCAGCACGATCCATGATCTCGACGACTTCGCCCTCATCGACGCCGACGTCTCGTTACCCGACGGCTCACTCCGGGTGCTGGTGGTGCATCTGTGGTCGCCGAAGAAACCAAGCAGCGCCAACCGGCGCGATGCGCAACTGCAACGGCTAGCCAAACTGATCGCTGAACGAGCCGGACCGGTGCTGCTGCTAGGGGATCACAATTGTACCCTGGCATCACCGGCAATGGCGGTGTTGCGCGATGTCGGTTTGTTACCGCCGCCAGGCCTGCGACCAGCCACCTGGCCAGCGTGGCTTGGTCCATGCGGAACTGATCTCGATCACGTGTTGGGGCGTAGTGTCCGCCTGTCGCCGGCAACTGCAGTCAACTTGCCCGGCAGCGATCACCGCGGCTTGCGACTACTCATGCGTCTGGACGTCCGCTAATCACCGCCGTCCGAGCAGGCGACGGATCAGGCGCTTGAACAGGCTTGAGCCGAAGACCTGCTGGGAAAAGAAACGGAAACACGGCAGCGGCAGGACGGTGGCAGCCCACCAGAACCAGCGTTGCTGCCAATGTTGCGTCAGGAAATGGGGATGACGCAGCACCTGTTGCAGGCGCCCGCGGTCATAACCGCCGGTGCCGTACCACGCATCGAGGAAGCTGAGTCCCAGGTATTCCAGCGACGATTCCAGCGGCGGATATCCAGGCAGGACCGCTGGCGCATGGGTGCGCAGCCACGTGGTGATCTGGGCATGACAACGTTCACAGCGGATGCGCTGACGGGTGATCTTCACCGGTGAGGTCAACTGGTCAGCGCCCGCACCGCCCGAATCCGATCCGCCGTGGACCCGGTAATCACTCAGTGGCTGCTCAATCCAGGCGCCGATCGCCGACAGAGGCAGCAGATGCCACAACTGAATGTCCTGGACGGTGTCGCGGTGCGTGTCGAAGGGCAGGAGGCGCGGCAGCAGTTCGCGGCGGAAGGCCAACCCCGACGTCGGAGTGCTCAGTGCTGAACCGGCGGTAGTGGCCACCACGTCGCCGAAAAATCCCCTGGGGGCGTCACCCAGATACGTCGGCGTGAGGCCAAGATCGGCCTGCGTCTGGGAGAATTTCTGCAGGCGATGGTGGACCCAACCCGGCAGACCGGCAGCCATCGGCGTGCGCAGAGTCGCGACCACGTGGGCGACCCGCTGTGAAGTGCAACGATCATCGGCATCAAGCAGCAGGATGATGTCGCCGGTGCAGCGGAGTAGCCCCACCTGGGTCGCCGCACTGATACCTCCATTCGTCTGCCTCACTACCACGATGCGAGGATCACGCTGCTGCCAAACCGCCAGCCGTTCGGCCGTGTCGTCGGTGGAACCGTCGTCGACGGTCACCACCTCGTGCACCGCCATGGTCTGGTTCAGGCACGATTCCAAGCACTCGTCAAGAAAGCGCCCGTAGTTGTAACACGTCACGACGACTGAGATGCGTGGTTGCGCAGCCAATGGCGCGAGCGTCAACGGCATGAGGGCCGATTTTGCTCCCTGCTTCTGCGCGCTACCGCTGGTCGCGTTCATCGGCACCACGTTTGTTCTTCACACGCGAACACCTTCTTGATCGCAGGCAGTTTGCAGGATTCAGTTGGCAAAACGCCGGAAGTAGGGAATCGCCTTGGCCAGACCATCGGCCAGTTTGATCCCTGGTTCCCAGCCCAGTTTCTGGCGCGCGATGGTGATGTCGGGTTTGCGCTGCTTGGGATCGTCAGAGGGCAAGGGCTTGGTCACCAGTTTCGAGGTGCCGCCGACCTGGCGCAGGACTTCCTCCGCGAGTTGACGGATGGTGAACTCCCCAGGATTTCCCATGTTCACCGGACCGGTGAAGCCCTTCTCGGTCTCCATCATCTTGAGGAAACCGTCGACCAGATCGTCGACGTAGCAGAACGAACGCGTCTGTGCCCCGTCGCCATAGATGGTGATGTCCTCACCCTTGAGGGCCTGCATGATGAAGTTCGATACCACGCGCCCATCGTTGGGATGCATGCGTGGGCCATAGGTATTGAAGATGCGCACCACCTTGATGTCGACTTGGTGCTGGCGGTAGTAGTCGAAGAACAGCGTCTCGGCGCAGCGTTTTCCTTCATCATAACACGAACGGATGCCGATCGGGTTGACGTTGCCCCAGTAACTTTCGGTTTGCGGATGTTCGACCGGGTCGCCGTACACTTCGCTGGTCGAAGCCTGCAGGATGCGTGCCTTCACCCGCTTGGCGAGGCCGAGCATGTTGATCGCGCCATGCACGCTGGTCTTGGTGGTCTGCACCGGGTCGAACTGGTAATGCACCGGCGAGGCCGGGCAGGCGAGGTTGAAGATCCAATCGACTTCGATGTAGAGCGGGAAACAGACGTCGTGGCGCATGACCTCGAAGTGCGGATTATCGAGCAGGTGCGCGATGTTGTCCTTGGTGCCGGTGTAGAAATTGTCGACGCATACCACGTCGCAGTCGCGTGCGAGCAGGCGTTCGCAGAGGTGCGAGCCGATGAAGCCAGCACCGCCAGTGACGAGGACACGAGTTCGGAGTGAGCTGCGCATACGATGGTTCCGATCAGCCGATGAGGTCGGCGGGCACCATGGCATTTGCCTCCCAGGGCGCAAGTAGACACGGATGTCGCAGATGAATGCCACGTCCGGGCGCGATGAAGAATCCGTCAACCGCAGGTGTCAACCGGGTGTCGATTGCGAGCCCCGTGCGGCCCACCACGCTCGCAACATGGCAGCGGATCCAGACCTCGCGGATGCCTCCTGGCCGCTGCTGGATCATTCCCGTCCGCCACACGCGGACGAGCTGCTGGTGTTGGCCATCGACCTCGACCAGACGCCGGCTGACACCGCCGTGCTTGCTGACTACGAACGCGACCGTGCCGCACGCTTGCATGGCGAGCTCCTGCGCCGACGTCACCTGGCCGCACACGTCGCCCTGCGGCAGATCCTGGGCTGGCGACTCGACCTTGCCCCAGGAGCGCTGAACTTCACCCGTGATCGCCATGGAAAGCCGTCTCTGCGCCACCACACGCTGGCGTTCAATCTCAGCCACAGCGGCGGCTGGGCGCTGGTCGCCGTGGCTGACGACGGGGTGCTCGGCGTCGATGTGGAACTGGGCGAGCGGCTGCGGGACGTGGAGTCGTTGGCCGGCCGGATGCTAACCGACGATGCCCTCGCGGCGTTTCTGGCGCTACCGCCGGCGCAGAAACCGGCGGCATTCCTCACCACCTGGACACGGAAGGAAGCAGCGCTCAAGGCCCTGGGCGTCGGCCTGCCCGGCGGCATGGAACACGTGCACCTGGCGGAGAATCCTCTGCGCGTGGTCGGGGACGACACGCATCTTCCGGGAGTGACCGGGCTGCATCTCCACGACCTGCCGACGCTGGGCGGCGGATACGCCGCGCTGTGTCAGGGCCCGACGGCCCGTCGACCGGTCTGCCGTCGCTGGTCGACTGCCGCGACATCCGCCGAGGTACGGCAATTGCCAAGCGGTCCCCTGACCTAGGGTGCCGCCCATGCGTCACCATTTTGTTTGGTTGCTCCTACCCGTCGTGGCGCTCAGCGCCGCCGAGGACGGCCTCGCCAATTTCATCTACCTCAATGATCGCCTGGAACTGCATCCCCGTGTCGGAGTTGGTGGGCGCTACGACAGCAACGTCGAGGCGGTGAACGATAATCCCAAGGATGAACTCGCCGCCATCGGCTTGGTCGGCGGTGGACTGAGCTTCGCCTGGAGCGAGGTCACCACGCTCACGGCGGATGGTGAGGTGCGGATGGTGGTGACCGATCGCCCAGAACAGCGCTGGCGCAACCAGGGCGCCTTCAACCTCGGCGCGCAACGCCGCACGCCGGACGGCAATCTTGCCGCCCGCGTCGCCTATGGCCGCAGCGACGAACCGGACGAGCAGACGGGCGAACGCCTGCTGGTCGACACCTGGAACGCGGCACTGACTGGTGACCACACCGGTCACATCCATCGCCTGTCGGGTGGTTTGCTGTTTGATCGCAGCGACTACCTGGACGCCTCGCGCGAATTCGACGAGGACGATCGCGATGCCAATACCTACTCGGTGACCGCCGGTTACGGCCTGCGTCTGGAATCCGGTGATGAACTGAGCCTGCGGGCGATCGCTGATCTGCGGCAGTACGATCACGCCCGAGCCAGCAATCAGGATAGTACCGGCACCCACGTCCTGATCGGCTGGAACCGCCAGGTCAGCGAGACCGTCGGCCTCTCCATCGAAGCCGGTGTCGAATACCGGCGCTACGAAAGTACCGATACCGCCGTAGCGGAAGACGTGCTCAGTCCGACCTGGCTAGTCAACGGCAGCACCGTGACGGCCAATGAAAGCACGTGGTCACTGACGCTCTCCGGCGGCGTCGAAGATACCATCAGCGGCAATCCGGCGCTGGGCTCACGCGCCAACCTCGGATGGAAACGCCCACTCACACCGACCTGGACGGTGCAGGCCTACGCCGAAGGTTTCAATCTACGTGATCTCGAAAGTGTTTCTGGCCAACCCAAGGATGAGACCTGGACCATCCGCGGCGTGCTCGGCGCCAGTCACGTGCTGCGCCCAGGCTTGACCGCCGAGATGGATGGCGGCTATGAGTACAGCGACAGCGATCTGGAGGGTAACTATAATCGTATCGTGGTACAGGTCGGCATGACCGCCCGCTTCTGATCACCCGCTCTGTTTCCTACAGGAACACCTTTCATGGGCCTGTCCTTTCGCACCCGTGCCAACGCCTTGTCTGATCGGGCAACCTCCAGCAATAAATCCAGCGGTGCAGGCTGCCTGATCCTGTTCGGCTTGGCCTTCGGTGGCTTCGGCAGCGTTTTCGCCGTGCTGTTTTTCTTTCTGCCGCTGTGGCGCGCGCTGGATGCCGACAGCTGGATCGAAGTTCCTTGTACCATCCTTGAAAGTCGCGTCGGGCACAGCAGCGACAGCGACGGCACCACTTACCGGGTCGAGGTGAAATTCGCCTACCATTTCCGTGCCGGCGATCTGGAAAGCGATCCGACGGCACCGCGCTACGAGTCCGAACGGTACGATTTCCTGGAAGGCATCTATACCTCCGGCGCTGACGACAAACGGGCCGCCGTCGAGCAGCTCGCACCAGGAACTCAGACCACCTGCCGCGTCAATCCGCTGGTGCCCAGCGAAGCGGTGTTGAAAGCCGGCCTACCCGACGACCTGTGGTTCGGCCTGTTCACTCTGATCTTTCCGCTGGTCGGCTTCGCCTTGGTCGTTGGTGGCGTCGTCAGTGCCGTCCGCGGACGCCGGCGGCGCGCCGGCGGGCAAGCGATGTCTGCTGGTGCGTCCACCTCCGCCGCCCTTCCCAACTTTGTTGATGACACCACCGGATCGTGCGAATTACCGCCGGCCCAAGGACGTTTCGCCAAGGTCCTGGTCATCGGACTCATCGCGCTGTTCTGGAATGGCATGGTCTGGGGCATCATGCTCTTCGCCATCATTCCGGAGATCGGCCGGGGTGACTGGGGGGCGTGGTTCCCGCTGTTGTTCCTCTCGCTCTTCGCCCTCGTGGGTCTGGGATTACTCGGCGCTGCGTTCCATCAACTGCTCGCCCTGACCAATCCACGGCTGCGCCTGACGGTGAATCGCCGGGGCCTGCGCCCAGGCGAGACGCTGGAACTGGAGTGGGAATGCTCCGGCAATCCGGCACGCATCACTACTCTTGCCATTGCGCTGGAAGGCCGCGAATCGGCGACTTACACCCGCGGCACCGACACCACCACCGACACCCACGTGTTCGCCCGCCTGCCCCTGGTAAAACTCGATGATGCCGGAGCGATCCTGAGTGGTCGGGCCAAGCTGGTCCTGCCAAGCGACACTGTCCCGACGTTCATCGCCAGTCGCAACAAACTCCAGTGGTTCCTCATTGTGCGCGGCACCATTCCCAGGTGGCCGGATATCAGCGATGACTACGACATCACTGTCCTGCCGGTGCGGAGCACACCATGAGTCTGGAGATCATCCTTGCCGACGGCCGCACCGCCTTCGCTCCCGGAGAAGAGATCAGCGGACAACTCCGTTGGACCCTCGACCAACCACCGCCCTGGGTGGAGTTGCGCTTGTTCTGGTACACCGAAGGCAAAGGCACCCAGGACGTCGCCGTGGCGGCCCACACGCGGTTCGCCAATCAGGATGCCGTGGGTGGCGGCTCCTTCCGTCTGCAAGCGCCAGCACATCCGCCATCGTGCTCGGGACGCTTGGTCTCCATCCGCTGGGCCCTTGAACTGGTGACCGGGGACCACCAACCGGTGACCAAGGTCGATCTGGTGATCGCTCCCACAGCGCGCGAGATCATCCTCGGCCACGTGGAGTGAGGCGTGCTGCTGGCGCGTGACAATCCCTTCCGCATGCAGCGCATCGAAACCCTGCGCTACCGCTTGGACGAGGACGGTTGGCAGCAGTTGCTAACACGTTTCGCCGCCAATCGCTGGCGTGGTGTGCTGGTCGGTCCCCATGGCAGCGGCAAGACCACCCTGCGCGAGGAGATCGAGGCACGCCTACGCGCTGAGGGCTGGCAGGTGCGCGCCCTGGTGCTGGGCGATGACGCCGTGATCTCGTGGTCTGATTTGCAGGCGCTGATTGCTGGCGCGCATAGACGAACGCTGCTGAGTGTGGATGGATTAGATCGCCTAGGCGCACTGACCTGGTGGCGCCTACGCCGGGCGACGCGGGACATCGGTGGGATTCTTGCCACCAGTCATGTCACCGGGCGACTGCCGACCTTGCATCACCATCACACCAACGTCGACCTGTTGCGCGACCTGTTGCGCGACCTGTTGCGCGACGATCTGTGTGCGGATGCAAATCTTTCTGCTGACTTCGACCAACGCTGCGACGCGCTGTTCAGCGCTCACCACGGTGATCTGCGCGCCTGTCTACGCAGCTGCTACGACGAGGCCTCACGACCTGAGTCACTGCACGTTGCGCAGTGACAGCACCGACTCTGCAGTCAGCGGCGGAACTTCTTCAGGCTATCCTGCGCGTCCTGATGGCCCTGATCGGCGGCCTTCTGCCACCAATCCGTCGCCTGCGTCAGATCGGGTTTCACCCCCCAGCCCTTGGCATAACACTCGCCAAGCTGGTACTGCGCCTGCGCCAAACCTTGTGCCGCTGACAACAGGTACCATTGCATTGCCGCTGACAGATCACGTTTGATCCCCCAGCCATAGGTCAGGTGCGCGGCAAGCTGATACTGCGCCTGCGGCTCACCAAGGTCGGCGGCGCGACGGTACCATGACAAGGCGAGCTGCTTGTCCTGCGCCACGCCGTCACCCTTTTCATAACATTGGCCAAGGGCGAACATCGCCGGCGCGAAATCGAGTTTCGCCGCATTGCTGAAACAGGTTGCCGCCTGGGCCTTGTTCACCGCGACGCCCTCACCCTTCATCCACGCGAGGCCCTGGCCATAGAGGTTTACTGCTGCGGGCGACACCGCTGGCGGTGCATCGGGATGATTGCTAGCGCGGAACGCGGCGGTGGCCGGAGCATCGGTCATGCCGGTCGGCGGTGGCATCACCAACGAGTCGGTGAAGGGTTCAATCGCATCGGTGGCGCGGCGATCATTGGCGTAAGCCGGGGTTTTCGGCAACGGCGTCGAGATCCGTCCGGTCTGCGGCAGTGGCGTCGGAATACGCGTCGTTGGAGGACGCGACACCGTCAACGCTGCCGCCTGCGGCTGGAGATCGGGGAGCACCGGACGCGGCGTGGGAATCGCTGGTGCCGGAGTTGGTGGATCTGCCGGCACGGATGCCGGCAGCGCGGCGACCGGTGCGGTGATCAACGAGGATCGCGGGACGCTCTCGCCCAACACTTCACTGGCCTCGTAGTCGAGGTTGGGATCGGAGGTTGGAACACTCCGCGTCGCGCCATCGCGGGCGACCGTACTCGCGGCGCTGACGATGGACGCGGCGCTGACGGCCGGAACCGTGGGGATGGTTGGGATTGCGGCAGGAACTCGCTCAACCGCGGGCGTTGGCACGGGCAGCGGCACCTGGGGAGCTGCTGCAACTGGATCCAAGACTGCCGTCGGTGGCGCGATCGACACCTCCGCCGCAGACGGAGTTTCGGCCGGCCGGGCAACAACTGAGTCGGAGACCGCAGCAACCGTCAGCGGAGCAGGTACGACCGGGAGCGCGGGCACCTCGGCCACGTCAGGAGTCGACACAGCGGGCAGAGTCTCCTGCGGCAACAGGATGGGATTGCCCACCGGAGTCCAGCCGCCCGAGCCGTCGACCACCTCATCACCCGCGCTGGGGAGCGACAGAACGGACATCTCGGTGATGGGGTGCGGCTCGCTCGGCCACGGCTTCAAGGGTGGTGTGGCTAGGTCATGCCCGCGGCTGGGCGTCGGTTCAGCATCCAAGCGCAACGGACCGGTTCCCGGCCGGATCTGCCGACGGGTGGTCTTGCCGGTCGACGGTTTGCCCTGATTGAGATGACTACGCGCTTCCGGCGAACCAGCCGCCGCCGCACGTTGCATCCACCGCGAAGCCTCGTCGACATCGATGCGCACGCCTTCGCCACGAAGATGGCAGACACCCAGTTGGAACTGCGCCCGGGCAAGTCCCTGCGCGGCGGCTTTGTGCAACCACACGACCGCTTCTGCCGCATCTCGTTTCACCCCGCTGCCGGAGAGATAAAGCATGCCGAGGTGATATTGTGCGTATTCGTTGCCCTGCTCGGCTGAGAGCCGGTACCAGTACGCTGATTGCGCCGCATCAGCATTGACGCCGAAGCCATCCCGGTAGCAGCTGCCAATATTCCGCTGGGCCAGGGCATACCCCTGCTCTGCGGCTTTCCGGTACCACGCTGCCGCCGCGCCCGGATCGGCACGAGTACCTTCACCATGCTGAAAGCAGTTCGCGAGATTGTTCTGCGCCGTCGGCAATCCCATGTAGGCGGCACGGCTGAACCACATCACCGCCTGCTCATGACTTTGCGCGACACCCTGGCCCTTGCGGTAGGCGGCACCGAGGTTGTTCATCGCCAGGGGCAGGCCTTGAGCCGCGGCTTTACGAAAGTATTCGATCCCCAGCACCACGTCTTTATTGCAGCCAACGCCCTTGGTCAGGCAGGTTCCCAGGCTGTTCTGTGCCCCGGCGTGTCCGCCCTCTGCCGCCATGCGATACCAAATGAAGGACTGCACCGGATCGCGCGCAACGCCCTTGCCCGTGCGATAACGTTCACCCAGGCGGAACTGCGCTACAACATCACCAAGTACCGCACGCTGATTTTCACCGTCGATCCCCAAGGCGGGACCGACCTCATCGTGCTCAGCCATGGTCAGGTCGGGATCATCGCTCACGACATCACCCGCGCGTCGCCACTGGCATAGCGGCATTCACCGGTGTTTTGCCGTAGGTCATGTTGCCGTAGCCATACCGCGAGCGGTAGGAGGCATCGCCATTGTAGACGCAGCCAAGCAGTCGACCGGCGAGCGGCGTGAGCACCTCGCGCACCTGACGCAACATGTCCTTGCGCGACACGCGGTCGCGCACCACCCACAACAGGCCATCGGCAAGCTCGCCAAACAGCAGCGCATCAGATACCAGGCCGAGCGGTGAGGTATCGATGATGATGTAGTCGTAGAGCGTCCGCCAATGCTGCATCAGTTCGGGCAATTGACGACTGTGCAGCAGTTCGGCCGGATTGGCGATGCCGGTGCCAGCACCCATGAAATCGAGTTTAGGCAAGGTGGTTGGCGTCGGTACGCAGTCGTTGGCATCTCCGGACAACAGCGAGCCGAGGCCGCGTTCACCATCCTCATCGATGAGCGTGTGCAGGGTCGGTCGGCGCAGGTCACCATCGATCAACAGCACGCGGATGTTGGCTTCAGCCAAGCTGGTGGCGAGGAAAGCGGCGACGGTGGTCTTGCCTTCGCCAGGTCCGCACGACACCACGCCAAGCACCTGACAACCATCACCTTTGCGATAGAGCCGCAGTGCCGTGCGCAGATCGCGGTAGGCCTCCTGCAACTGGTGGAATTCCGGCGTGTCAGCGCCGTCCTTGACCTTGGGCATGCGCCGCATGAACCGCAGGCGGCCAATGATGGGCAAGCGGGTGATATCTTCGGCCACGGTGTGGCTGCGCACCCGCTGATCGACGGCATTCAGTAGCAGCGCGACACCGACCCCGGCAAGCAGGCCGATGACCACCGCCACGGCCAGGAACGTGCGCGGCTTGATGTTGACCGGGAAGGGCAACACCTGCGCGCGATCCATCGGCGTCATCTTCGAGCCTTCGCGGCGACTGGCGAGATCCTTCTCGCTCAGGCGAGCCAGCGCTTGCTGAAACAACACCTCCTGCGTGCGGGTTTCCTCCGCCTGTGCCTGGAGTTCGAGCTGCGCGTTGCGGTAACTGGTGAGCGCGGTCTTGGCCGCGATGACCTGTTGATCAAGACTGGCGGACTCACGATCGAGCACCTCACGTTCGCCAAGCAGTCGGACGCGCGGGGATTCGACCGCCTTGGCCAGTTCCGTCTGCTTGAAGGTGAGCGCGTCGAGCACTTCCTTCATTTTGGGATGTTTGGGCAGGTAGACCGGAGAAAGCCGGGCCTCTTCGGCACGCAAGTCGGCCAGCGAACGTCGCAGGTCGATGACCAAGGGATCACGCGCAACCTCGGCTATCGCCAACAAGGCGTCGAGCCGTGTTGAGGCAGAACCCGCGGGATGTTCACGATCGACCGCGCGCAACTGCACCAGGACGGCCTCGTTGGTGGCGAGGCGCTGGTCCAGCGCGGTGCGCTGAGCATTGAGCGTCGCAAGTCTTACCGCCGCGAAATTGTCCTCGGGATTAGCCGAGATCAGGGCGTTCTTCTCGCGTAGTTCGCGATCCCGCGCGCGCGCCTGGTTGAGTTTCTGGCGTGCCAACTCGACCTGCTCGGTATGGAACGACAACTCGTTGGCAGTGCGCTGGACCTGCAGCGCCGCCTGTTCATCCATGAATGCGGTGACCAGTTCGTCCAGGGCGCGTTTTGCCCGATCGGCCTCCTCGTCGCGCAACGACACAGAAATGCGCCAACTGTCGCGGCTGACGTCCACGCCCAGCCGGCTGGCGAACAACTCAACCGGGTTGGCGCTGACGCGATAGATCGGGCTGGCGGCGAGCGGGCTATTCTCATACGCGCGGGTCAGCACCTTGCCCGACATCAGCAGATCGCGCTGGGTATTGAGCAGAGTCAGCTCGGCGGCACCGGAGCTCTCGACCACCACGTTGCCCCGGCCACTGGTATCCAGCCGGAGCGTCGCGGTGGCAAGGTACTGAGGGACAATGAAGGTACTGGCATAGTGCACGGCGAAGCCAACCACGGCCGCCACCACCATGGCCGACCATTTGCGCTGCCACAGGATGCGCGCGATGTGTCCGAAAGTCAGCGGCCCAGCAACGGACGCGGCTTGAAGCGGGACAAGTGGCGGTTGAGCGTTCATGCGGCGGCCAGCCTAGGACCGACGCCGGATTGTAAACCGTGACCGGAATTGCTGTAGCAAGCATCTGGCGGAAAAGACCACGGCCTGCGTCAGTTTCAGTTTGCGAACCCGACGAAGAACCCGTGAAGCCGCCACCAGACATTTGCATTGCGATACGCTAGACAGTGCCGCCAGAGCGCCTTAAGAGCTTGCCCCAGACTTCCTCCCGCCTACTTAAGCCAGTCGTATGTCCCTCTTCGCACAGTGCTTCGGCTTCCTCTTGGTCTTGCTCATCACTCTTGGCGCAAGGCCGTCCTTGAGCGCTGGTGAAGCACCGTCCACGACTGCGCCGGGAAACACCGCGCAAGCAGCTGCTGATTACCGCCTCGCCCCTGGCGACTTGGTGCGTTTTGAAGTCTTCAATCAAACCGATCTGACCGTGACCACCCGCATCCCAGAAAACGGCGGCTTCGCCTATCCGTTGATTGGCGACATCACCAATGTGGTCGGCCGTCCGGTGGCGGCGGTGGTTGCCGAGATCAAGCAGAGGCTTGAAGCGGACTACCTGCGCCAGGCGCAGGTCACCGCCACCATTGTCGAAATGACGCCACGTACGGTCTATGTGCTCGGCAACGTCGCACGTCAGGACGCCATCCCCCTGCCACATTATGCCCGCACCACCGCCATGCAGGCGATCGGCCAAGCGGGTGGCTTCTTGGCCGACGCGGACCTCGCCGGAGTGGTGGTCATCCGTGACGATCCCGCGCGCCCAGGCGTGAAGACCTCTTTGCCGGTGGTCGCCGCGCTGCGCCCTGACCAGCTCACGCAGGACATCGTTCTGCAACCGGGCGACATGATCAACGTGCCACGCCTCGGGGTGCAGCGCGTCTACGTCACCGGCAAAGTGAAGAACAGTGGTGCCTTCACCATCCCGCCCAATGAGCAGCTCACGGTATCCAAGGCCATTACCCTTGCCGGAGGGTTCGAACAGTTCGCTAGGCGCGATCAGGTTCAGCTCATCCGCGTTGGCGAGCGCATGCAGGTCATCAACGTCCAAGGCATCCTCAGTGGCGAAATCATTCTGGCAGAGCCGGTGTTGAACGCCGGCGACACCATCAATGTCCCGGACAGCCGCTTCTGACCCATTCGCTCACGGTGGAAGAAATCCTGACGTCACCGGAACGCCGTGCAGCAATGTACCCAGGCGATGGGCGCGGAGCGCGCCCACTCGACCCGCTCTGCGCTCAATGGGGGTCGCCCTCAGCTTTCCGTCTGTCCATCTGTCCTTCCGCCCATCCGCCCTTCTCGTTTCGTACGACACAACACATCGCATGACTCCCTGCCGCCGATGCCTGCATGGTTTCGCGACACTCATCTGAACATCTCTACACCACGATAGACACCACCGCATGAGCAGTTCCTCCATCATCTGTACGATGTTCGAGAAGCGATACGCCCTCGGCGTCGGCGCGCTGACGAATTCCCTGGTCGCAGCCGGCTTCGATGGAACCTTTTGCATCGGTTACCGTGGCGAGTTGCCGCAGTGGCTCGATCAATGCACGGTCGAGGTACCTGGGGAACGCTGGCGCATCGGTGGGCTGACGCTGCGCTTCATCCGGCTGGAGACCAAGGACCACTTCACCAATCACAAACCACAGTTCCTGCTGCGACTGCTCGATCAGGACTATCCGCAGGCCACGCGGGTGGCCTACATAGATCCTGATATCGTGATCAAGTGCTCCTGGTCCTTCATCGAAGAGTGGACCAGCGACGCGGTGGCATTGTGCGCCGATGTAAATGCCCAGTGTGGCGTCGGCCATCCGCTGCGCCGCCAATGGGAACGCTACTTCGCTCCGCACGGCCTGACCTTCCGCCGCCAGATGTTGGTCTACATCAATGCCGGCTTTATCGCCATTCCGCGCAGTCAGCGCGTGCTGTTGGAGGAATGGCGCAAAGCCCAGGACCTGATGGCGCCAGCAATTGGTGGCCTGGGCACCGCCTTCCCCAAGGATCGCACGTTCCTCTTTCACATGACCGACCAGGACGCGCTCAATGCGGTGCTCGACTGCACCAGCGCGCAGGTGTCGGTGATCGGTCAGGACGGCATGGATTTCATCCCGGGGGGCTACGTCATGTCGCACGCCCAGGGCCGCCCCAAGCCGTGGGACAAACGCTTCGTGCGCGAAGCGCTGCGCGGCTTCCCAGCGACCATGCCGGACAAACACTACTGGCGCTTCGTCAGCCAACCGCTGGTGGTGCATACACCGTTCGCACGTCTGTGTGCACGCATCGGCATGACCATATCCTCGGCCATCGGCCGGATGTACCGCCGCGGATGAGCATGGACGCGGGGCTCGTACAGATCGTGCCGTGCCTGCCGCCACTGATCGACGGCCTGGGCGACCACGCCACCGCGTTAGCCGCAGCTTTGCAAGAACACTCCGCAACCAGATCGCGCTTCCTGGTCTGCGATCCGGCATGGGTCACCGCCGGGGGACCAGCGCGCGAGCCACGTGGCATTGCCGCACCGGCCGGCGAAGTGAACACCTTCGCCACGTGTCTGGCTACCCATGCCGACCAGGGCGTGGTCCTGCTGCACTACGTTGGCTATGCCTACGATGCCCGACAGGGCCGTCCTGGTTGGTTGCTGGCGGCATTGACGCACTGGCGACACGAGCGTCCCGGACGCCGGCTGATCACCATGTTCCATGAGCTCTACGCCAGCGGCCCACCGTGGCGCAAAGCGTTCTGGTTGTCTTCTGGTCAACAACGCGTCACGGCCGGCTTGGCACGCCTGAGCGATGCGAGCTTCACCAGCAACAGCCACTACGCCGCGTGGTTGGCCAAACACCTGCCGGATGGCCGTCCGTGTCCGGTGTGGCCGGTGCTCTCCAACGTCGGCGAACCGAACGGACTCCAGCCGTACGACCAACGGCCTGCGGCATTGGCGGTGTTCGGCCGCGCACCCAACCGCGCACGCGCCTATGAGCGTGGTGGTGACGCGCTGGTGGCGTTGTGCCAACGCCTGGGACTGCGCGAAGTGCACGACCTGGGCGCGCCACTTCCCGGTGGACCACCGCGGTTGCCTGGGCTCACGGTCACCGCTCACGGCATTTTGCCGCCGGCCGGAGTCTCAGACGTGCTGGCACAGTGCCGCGTCGGGTACCTCGACAACGCCACCGGTCGGCTGAGCAAATCCGGAGTGTTCGCTGCTTATGCCAGTCACGGTCTCGCGACGGTGGTGGAGTGCTGTTATCCGGATGAAGACGGATTGATAAGTGATCGTCACTTGGCGGCGCTCACTGCCGCGCCTGCTACCGAGCTGTTTCCGGCCATCGCCAGTGCGGCGCATGCGTGGTACGGCAGACACTCATCGGCGGCACTCGCACGTTTCGTCGCACAAACCATGGACCGCTTGACCGTTCCGCCAAACGTCCCCATGCCGCAGTCCACCCGCAGCTGAATTCACATGTACCTGCTCAGCCATCCGACGGGCAATCAGAACATGCGTCACACCGCCGTGGCGCTGAGCGAGGCCGGGGTGTTGGCTGAAGTGTGGACCTGTCTTTCTTTCGATCCCGCGGGGCTGCTTGCCAGCCTGCTGCCCGCCCGCTTGCGCTCCCAGGCGGAGCGGCGTGCGTTTCCCCTCAGTATCCGCCGACGTCTGCGCAGCCATCCGTGGCGCGAAGCTGCGCGCCTTGCCTGCCAGCGTTTCGGTTGGGACAAGCCGCTGCAACACGAACACGGCTGGTGCAGCATCGACGCGGTATACCATGACTTGGATCGGCGCGTGGCCGCACGCCTGCCCTCCATCGATGGCCTGACCGGCGTCTACGCCTATGAGGATTCCGCAGAGGCGACACTCAGCGCTGCGGGCCGCCTTGGATTGCGCTGCATCTATGACCTGCCGATCGGTTATTGGCGGGTCTTCGCCGACCTCTGCCGCGAGGAGGTGCAACGCGAACCGGCGTGGGCCGGGACGCTGGTGGGCAACCTCGACAGTCCTGCGAAGCTGGCACGCAAGGATCGTGAACTCGCCGCTGCCGACCACATCGTCGTCGCCTCGAGTTTCACTCGCGCGACCTTGGCGCATTACCCTGCGGCTCTGCCCCTGGTGAGTGTGGTGCCCTATGGTGCCCCTACTGTCTACGACGGTCCACGCACGTGGACGACTGACGGCCCCATACGCGTGTTGTACGTTGGCAGCCTGTCGCAACGCAAAGGGGTGAGCTACCTGCTCGCCGCCATGCGTCAGGTCGAAGGCGCAGCGACGTTGACCGTGATCGGTTCACGCGTGGCGCCGTGTGCCCCGTTGGATGAGGCGCTAAAAAACTTGCGCTACATCCCGTCGTTGCCACACGCTGGCATCCTGGAGGAGATGCGTCAGCACGATGTGCTGGTGTTCCCCTCATTGTTCGAAGGTTTCGGCTTGGTGATCACCGAAGCGATGTCGCAGGGCATGACGGTCATCACCACGCCGCACACGGCCGGACCGGACCTGATCCGTGATGGCCACGATGGCTTCATTGTCCCGATCCGCGACCCAGTCGCCATCAGCGAACGACTGCTGCTACTGGCACGTGACCGTGAGCGCTTGACGGCGATGGGGCGCGCGGCCATCGCCACCGCCCGCATGCGGACCTGGGCGATATTCCATCACGGGCTGCAGGATGCATTGGGTCTCGGCGATCCTGCGGTAGCCGGTGGAAGTCAGCCTGGCGGACACCCACCATGTTGAGCGCTATGGCGGCCAAACCGTCAATGTTGATGGCGATATCGCTTGAACGTGAAGTCGCCCGCCAGCGCATCGTGCGGATGATCTTCGCCACGTTGGTGCTGCTGGTGATCGAAGGCGCCCTGCGCAAATGGGTGCTGCCCTCGGCGCAGAAGGCGTTGTTCTTCGTCCGCGATCCCTTCGCACTGGCTTGCATCTACCTAGCCATCCGCCACCAGTTCCTGCGCTGGTCGCCACTGACGTTGGTGGTCTGCGGTCTGGGTGTAGCATTCATTTTCCTCGCCAGCTACCACGTGATCGCGCTCAATCTCAGCCCGGTGGTGGCAGGATATGGCTGGCGCAATTATTTCCTCTACGCCGCTTTCGCGCTGGTGATGGCGGCCGTCCTGAACCGTTCCGAGGTGCATGGCCTGATCCGCTGGTCCTTGTGGATGGCCATACCGATGGCGGTGCTCAGCTATGTGCAATGGGTCTCTCCGGCGAACGCCGCGGTCAATCAGAGCATCGGCGGCGGCGAGGCCTTCACGGTCGCCCAGGGCGTGGTCCGCACCAACGGCACCTTCACCTTCACGACCGGATTTGTGTGTTTCGTCGGCGCGACCTTCGCCGCTTTGACCGCCGCGGCGTTCACCACCGACATCCGTCGCTGGCTGGTGGTCGCCGGTGGGGTCGCCGCAGCAACCTGTCTGGCTACCAGCGGTGCACGCACCGCTTTTGTCCATGCTGCGCTCAGTGGCATGACCGTAGTCGCGTGCGAGATGTTCCGCCCCCTCGCGCGGCAAAGACCATCCATCTACTTCGGAGCGATTGGTCTAACCTTCGGTCTCGTCGGCGCTCTGTGGCTGTTTTATCCCCGTGCGCTGGCGCTGATGGAAGAGCGCAGCACAACCGCGGCGCAGATCGAGGATCCCACCGCCCGCGCGCTCGGATTGTTGACCGGTGGTTTTTCCGCCATGGAAGAAGCCGGCTTCCTCGGCTACGGCCTCGGCATGAGCACGGGTGGGGGATCGAGCGTGGCCACCGGCCGACAATCCTTCACTCTCGCCGAAGAGGAATTCCCTCGTGTCGTGCTCGAATGTGGCCTGCTGCTCGGCATGGCCTACATGATCTTGCGTTTCGGGTTGGCCATCTGGCTCGTACTCGCGGCGATACGCTGTGTGCGGCAGAACGATGATCCGCTGCCCCTGTTGCTCGCGCCTTTCCCGATCGTGATCCTGGCGGTTGGCCAGTTGACCCTGCAAGGTTCGGTGAACGGTTACGGCTGGATCTATACAGGATTGACGTTGGCCGCCATCGCCACCAGCAGACCTCGCGAAGAAGCTCATGTCTGAGCCCTTGCGAATCCTTTTGCTGGGAAACTACGCGCCCGATCGTCAAGAAAGCATGCAGCGATTTTCTGCGATGCTGGAGCGTGGGCTCAGTGAACGCGGTGTCAGCGTGCGGACCATCAGACCAACCGTATCCTTTCCAGGCCTCAATGGCGGCTTGGGCAAGTGGGTTGGCCACCTCGATAAGTTCTCCCGTTTCCGTGCTGCTTTACCGGCGATGGTGGCGTGGGCCGATGTCGTTCATATCTGCGATCATTCAAATGCCATGTACTGTGCTTGGGTCAGCGAACGTCCGACCGTGGTCACCTGCCATGATCTGCTCGCCATCCGCTCCGCCTTAGGAGAGTTCTCCGAAAACAGCACGCGCTGGAGTGGGCGCCAACTTCAATCCATGATCCTACGAGGGCTCAAACAAGCGCCGTTAGTGGCGTGTGTTTCGCGAGCTACACAAACCGATTTGAAACGTATCGCAGGGGTTAGCGCAGCTCGCTCATTGGTGGTCCCCAACGGCTTGAACCATCCCTATTGCCCGCTGCCGCCGCTGATGGTCGCCCGATGCTTAGCGGAGCACGACATTCCTGCTGGAACGCGCTATTTGCTGCATGTGGGTGGCAACCATTGGTACAAACATCGCAGCGCTGTTATCCGCATCGTGGCGGCCCTTCGTCGTATCCAAGGGCATGGTGACATTCGGCTCGTGTTGGTCGGCGAACCACTCAATGACGCCTTGCGGACTCTGGCCACCCAACACGGCCTCACCGGGTACATGCACGAACTGCCGGGCATCAGCAATGATCACCTCAATGCGATCTACAATGGTGCACTCGGCTTGGTTTTTCCCTCGCTCTACGAAGGTTTCGGCTGGCCGGTGATTGAAGCACAAGCCGCAAACTGTCCGGTCTTCATCTCTGATCGTCCACCATTGCCTGAGATTGCTGGTTCGTCTGCCATCCGCTTTGACCCCCTCATGCCGGATCAAGCCGCCGTTGCCATCGCTGCCGCACTGCCGCGGCGCCCCCATTTGATTGAAGCCGGCGCGGAGAATGCCGCACGTTACTCCGCCAGTGCGATGATTGATGGGTACCTGTCGCTCTATCGGACTTTGCTCCCATGAAAGTATTGCACGTCCTGCGTTCGATAGATCCCAAGGGTGGTGGAACCTCCGAAGGCGTGCGCACTTTGGCGCAGGCACAAATCGCGGCCGGATATCAGGTCACCACGGTGGCCCTCGATGGTCCCAACCTCGTACATAGTCATCCAGGAACCACCCACCTGCTTGGACCGGTGGTCAGCACCTATGGACGAACCTCGGCGCTGGAATCCTGGCTGGCGCAGCATGTGGCTGAGTTCGACGTGACAGTGATTCACGGCCTGTGGCAGTACCACGGCTTCGCCGCGCGAAAGGCCTGCCTGAAGGCCGGCGTGCCGTATACAGTGTTCCCGCACGGCATGCTTGATCCGTGGTTCAAGCGCACCTACCCGCTCAAACATGTGAAGAAGTGGCTGTACTGGCCGTGGGGCGAATACCGGGTGCTGCGTGATGCCGCGGCGGTGCTGTTCACTGCCGAAGAGGAACGTCAGGCGGCGCGGCGATCGTTCTGGCTCTACCACGTGCGCGAAGAGGTCGTCGGCTTCGGCACTGAACCGCCACCTGAGGATTCCGAGACCCAACGTGAGGCATTCCTCGCTCGGTTTCCCGTGTTGCGCGGCAAACGTCTGCTGCTGTTTATTGGACGCGTGCATCCCAAAAAAGGTGTCGATCTCCTGATGCGCGCCTTCGCCGCACATGGCGGCGATCTGCACTTGGTGATGGCTGGGCCCGATCCCGACGGCATGCGACCAGCGCTGGAACAACTCGCCGGCACGGCAGCATCGCGCATCACCTGGACCGGCATGATCCAAGGTGCAGAAAAATGGGGCGCGTTCCGCGCTGCCGACGCTTTCATCCTGCCGAGTCATCAGGAGAACTTTGGCGTCGCCGTGGCCGAGGCCCTCGCCTGTGGTCTGCCGGTGCTGATCTCGCGACGGGTGAACATCTGGCGCGAGATCGATCAGGCCGGGGCCGGATGGATGGCCGAAGACGACGATGCCGGCTGCGCCGAGCTGGTGCGGCGCTGGACCGGATCCTCGGCCGATCAGCGCGTGCGGCTGCGCGCCGCCACGCGTCTTTGTTTCAACTCCCATTTCGCCATGGCCGGGGCGGCCGCGCGGCTCGACGCCGTGCTACATCGGCTATGTGCGGAGGCACGCTGATGCGCGTCCTCCATGTCTTGCCGAGCCACCTCTACGCCATCGGCGGTATGGAGGACTTCACCCGCAACCTGGCGTTGCGCCTCGAACGGCACGGCATCGCGGTCGAGATCTGGCACCTGCCGCTTCGCCCTGGATCGATGCTGATGCGCGATCCGCCGGCCTTGAACACCCGACCGCTCGAGGTGCTGACCTGCGCACGGTACCGGCTGCCGGGCTTCGATCCCACGCGCCTGCGCCGCTTCGACCTCGTCCATGTGCATGGCATCGGCGGCATCACCGACGCGGTGGCGTTGTCGTGGCCGCTGCATCGGCGGCCGATCGTGGTCTCGACGCACGGGGGCATCTTCCACACGCGCCGGTTGTGGCGGCTGAAGCAGTGGTATTTCCGCCTGTGGCAGCCGCTCATCGCGCGGCGGGTGGCCTGCTACGTCGCCTGCAGCGTCAACGATCACGACCTATTCAAGCCGGTGGTGCCGCGCCTGGAGTTGATCGAGAACGGCGTCGAGTTGTTCCCCGCCTCCACGGTGGCCAAGGATCCGTTCCGCTGGGTGTGGGTCGGACGCTGGTCGCGCAACAAAGAGCTGCCGGCGTTGTTTCGCGCCGTGGCCGCCGCACGCCGTGCGCTGCCCGCAGCACACCTCGACATCGTCGGCGCACCGGACGACCTCACGCGCAGGGACCTCGATCAGTTGGCAGAGGACAGCGGACTCACGGGTGGGGTCACCATCCACGAGGCGGTGTCCCGCGCCGAACTTGCCGGCGTGCTCGCGCGAGCCGGCATGACCGTGTCTGCCGCGCGCCATGAAGGTTTCGGCTTGGCGGTGATCGAAGCGATGTCGGCGGGCTGTGTGCCGGTGGTCAACGACATCCCGGTATTCCGCCGCTTCGTCGCCGAGGCCGGCACCGGTCGCACCTGCGACTTCGCCGATGCCGAGCAAGCGGGTAACGACCTGTGCCGTGCTGCCGGGTCGTTGCGTGAGAGCGATGGCACGGCGTACCAGCAGGCCACGGCCTTCGCCCAACGGTATGCGTGGTCGGCGGTGGAGTCGCGCTGGCTGACCTTGTACCGCCGCTTGGCCGTCGGAGCTGCGCATGACTGAGGAATCGCGATTCCGCCATGAACAAGGCAATACCGCCTGGACCCTGGGCACGCGCGTACGGCGCGGGCTGTGGACCATCGCGCGCGTGTTGTTGTTCCGGCCAACGCCTAAACGTCTGGGCAATCGCTGGCGGTTGTTCCTCCTGCGGCGTTTCGGCGCGAGCATCACCGGTGGGCCGCTGATCCTGCCGAGCGTGCGCATCCTCCAGCCATGGCTGCTGACCATGGCCGAGGGTGGAGCCATCGGCGAGGACGCCGAGATCTACAACTATGATCGCGTGACCATCGGCAAACACACGGTGATCTCGCAGCAGGTGTGCCTGTGCACCGGCAGCCATGACCACCGTGATCCGACCTTTCCGCTGATCTGGAAACCGATCACCATCGGTTCCGGCTGCTGGATCGCGGCGCGGGCGTTCGTTCTGCCCGGCGTAACCGTTGGCGATGGCACGGTGGTCGGCGCCTGTTCGCTGGTGACCAAGGATCTGCCGGCCTGGAGCATCTGCTCCGGCAACCCCTGCGTGGTGCTACGTCCACGCACGATGAAAGACGCTGCTCATGACGCCTGACCCTGCGGCTGTTACTGCCTCAGCAACTGCAGCGGCAACTCCGCCGCTGACCGTGATCATCCTGACGCTCAATGCCCAGGAGTCGCTGCCCAAGGTGGTGGAGTCGGTGCGCGCCATTGCCGCGCGCATCCTGGTGGTCGATTCCTTCAGTACCGACACCACGGTGCCTTGGGCGCAAGCCAATGGCTGCGAGGTGGTGCAGCATCCGTTCGAGCACTACGCCGCGCAGCGCAATTGGGCGCAAACCCATGCCGCACTCGCGTCAGATGCCTGGGTCCTGCACCTCGATGCCGATGAAGTCGTCAGTCCGGAATTGGCCACCAGCATTCGCTCCACGTTGGTCGCACCTATCTGCGACGGCTACCTGATCCGCCGGTTGACCTACTTCCTGGGACACCCGATCCGTTACGGCCACATGAATCCCAACTGGCACCTGCGGCTCTACCGCGCGGGCAAAGGCGCGTGTGAAAACCGCATGTACGACCAGCATTTCGTCATGGAGGGCAGCACCGGTCGCCTTGCCGGTCTTATGCACGACCTGCAACTGGTGTCGATCGAACGCTGGACCGCGTCGCACAACCGTTGGTCGACTGCCGAAGCGCAAGAGATCCTGCAGGCTGAGCAGGCCGACAACCAGTTGGAAGCCTCGCTCACTGGCGATCCACGACAGCGCAAACGCTGGCTGAAGAACCGCCTCTACTATAAGGCGCCGACGCTCATCCGGCCGTTCCTGTTCTTTTTCTACAATTACATCATCAAACTCGGCATCCTCGATGGTCGGGTCGGCTTCGTCTACCACACACTCCATGCCTTCTGGTTCCGCTTCCTGGTCGATGCCAAATTGTACGAGCTTCGCCGCGAGCGGCTGCGCGCGACCACGCCATCGACTCCGTGAACGATTCTCCACCACGCAATCACCGGCCCGCTGTCCGTCGACCACACGTGGCGATCCTGTCCTATAATTATGCCCCGGAACCCACCGGCATCCCCTTCTATAATACCGGCATGGCGAACTGGTTCGCCGCCCACGGCTGGCGCGTGACCATGCACGCCGGCATTCCGCATTATCCGTGGTGGCGAGTGCCGGAAGTCTACGCCACACGCGACTACCGTGGCGGACGGGGCGACGAGGTGATGGACGGCGTGGAGGTGCAACGTGTCCGCCACTACGTGCCCGCCCCGCCAGTGTCGGGCAAGGCGCGCATGCGTCTGGACGCCTCGTACCTGTGGTGGACCTTCCTGCGCAGTTTCCGCCAACGCCGACGCCCGGATGTGCTGGTGGTGATCGCGCCGCCGTTCCTTGGTGGGCTGCTCGGGCTATTCCTGCATTGGCGTCACCGCGTTCCGGTGTGCTGGCATGTGCAGGACCTCCAGGTCGATGCTGCGCTGGAACTGGGCATGATTCCCCGACGTCTCGGCGGTATCCTGCTGTGGCTGGAACGCCTGATCCTCGCGCGGGTCGACCTGGTGACCACCGTCAGTCTGGCAATGCGTCGCCGCTTGCAGGCCAAGTGCCGGACGCGGCAGCCGGTGGCGATGTTCCCCAACTGGGCTGACGCCGACACCATGCGTCCGTGGACGGGCGTGAACCGTTTCCGTCAGGAGTGGGGCGTCGACGACGCCACTCCGGTGGTGATGTACAGCGGCAACCTGGGACGCAAACAAGGCGTCGATTTATTGCTGGAGGCGGCCACCCACCTGCGTACGCCGCACCTGCTGGTCATCGCCGGTGAGGGCGCCGAACGTGCTGATCTAGAGCATCGGGCTCGTGCATTGGGCCTCACGCGAGTACGTTTTGTTTCGCTGGTGCCCTCCGAGCGTCTTGCCGAATTCCTCTGTGCCGGTGATCTCCACTGCATTCCCCAACGTCGGGCCGCGGCAGGACTGGTGATGCCATCGAAACTGCTCAATCTGATGGCGGTCGCGCGGGCAGTGGTGGTGACCGCTCCGGCAGACAGCGATCTGGCCACGCTGGTGGTCCAGGCCGGCTGCGGCAGGGCGGTCGAACCGGAAGATTCGCAAAGCCTGGGACGGGCTCTGGATGAACTGCTGGTGGATGCTAGCGTGCGCCGCGCTTACGGACTCGCCGGTCGACACTTCGTGCAGGCGGCCTTTGGTGCCGATGCGGTGTTGGGTGGTTTCGCCAGGCGCCTGCTCCATCTGATGTCCGCCACCGCCCGGAACTGATCTCTGACGTCCATGCTCTCCCATTCATCCACCGCCTACGCCAAACAGCTTCTGCTGATCATCAGCGACACCATTGCGGTGGTCGGCGGCTTGGCCGCGTGGTGGTCGCTGCGCGATATTTCGCCCGATGGTGTGCGCCTGACGCTGCTCTTCGGTCTGGGCACCACGACGTTGATGGTGTTCCTCTTCGGTGGTGCTTACACCGTGCTGACCCAGGCCAAGCTTGGTCTGTGGATCAGCCGCACGCTGTGGTGTTTCGCCTGCGTGTGCGCGCTGCTGTTCAGCGCCACCTACGTCGCACACCTGCAGGAGCTGCGGCTGGGCTGGGGCGTCATGCCGTGGGTCGTTGGCGTTGCGGTCTGGATGGTCGCAACCCGCATCGCCGCCTACCGCGTAGTGGTGTGGCGGCGCGAGCATGGTTTTGGCCAGGAACCCACCATACTGGTCGGCGATCCGGCGCAGTGCATGGCGTTCATGCGGCATGTGACCTCGAATCCGCTGCTCGGAGTCGAGGTCGTCGGCCTGTGCAGCGATGGTCTGCTCCTGGAAGAGGAGGTCGATGAAAACGTGGCGCTCGGCGCGCGCGCGGACCTCGCCTCGATGGTCGAGCGGTTGTCGGCTCAACGGGTGATGGTGTGTGGTCGGCTGGACGACCAACGACTGGTGGCCTCGGTGATCACCGAGCTAATGCAGTATCCGGTGGTGGTACAATACGTGCCCGACCTGTCGCAGATCCCGGTGTTCACCCTGCGCGTTGGCGAATTCGCCGGTCGTCCGGTGATCAATCTCTCATCGAGCCCGTTCACGCCCTCGGCGCTGCTGCTCAAGTGGATCGAAGACAAGGTGCTGGCGAGCATCATCCTGCTGATGATCAGTCCGGTGATGCTGGCGGTGGCGCTGGCGGTGAAGATCACCAGTCCAGGGCCGGTGTTTTTCATTCAGGATCGCCACGGGTTGGGCGGACGACGCATTCGCGTGATCAAGTTCCGCACCATGCATCACCGGCCGGCCAACGCGCCTGCAGTTATCGGCGACCCAGGTCTGCCCGCCTTGGAACACAAGAGCCTCTCCGGGCGACTGATCACTCCACCGGCGCAGGGGGCTGCAAATGCGCCAGCGAACACGCCGACACCGGTCGCAACGCAGGCAACCAACGGTGGTGATGGTCGCCAGGCCAAACGCCAAAACTCCGAACCCACCCCGGTGGCAAATCATTTGGCTGCTTTCGTCGATGGCATCGCCGCCCCTCCGTCAGTACCGGCGCTAGCGACAGACAAGCCACCCGCGCGGCACCCGACCCCGAATCCGGATTATACGCCTGGCGAGGGTGTTGCCGCCATCGAAATTCCGACCACGCCTAGCCGAAACGACGATGACAGCACCATGACCCTCACGCGGCGCCATCGCTCCTTGCGCGTGCACGCGATCAAGAG
The DNA here is from genome assembly GCA_031426335.1 of Planctomycetota bacterium. Lineage (GTDB taxonomy): Bacteria > Planctomycetota > UBA11346 > UBA11346 > UBA11346 > BOG-1363. Next base: position 24,477 of record JANPLC010000071.1, on the reverse strand, counting down.
TGGGGCCGATGCTGATGGCTTGACCCACGAAGTCAGTCGTGAGCCGACCCGCGCTGGACCGGTGACCACGCCGCAAGAAGGCGCTATCGACTCCATCGAGGTGGGCAACTACCAACGAGCACGACGGGCGACTACGCCACAACAGGCCGAACTCGGCGGGGTCGATCCGACGCCGGATGATTTCAAGCAGGCCACGGTCGGTGATCCGCGTATCACGCCGATCGGTCACTTCCTGCGCAAAAGCAGCCTCGATGAACTGCCGCAGTTCATCAATGTACTCAAGGGCGACATGTCGATCGTCGGCCCACGGCCACACGCGATCCGCCACAATCAGCAGTTCGTCGGCTCGATCGCGGAACTGATGCGCCGCCACTATGTCAAACCCGGCATCACCGGCTTGGCACAGATCAACGGTGCACGCGGCGAGACCCGTACCATTAATGACATGCGTCGGCGTGTGGACCTGGATCTGGCCTACATCCGCAACTGGTCGTTGTGGCTCGACCTCAAAATCATCCTGCTGACGCCCATTCGCGGCTTCATCAATCAGCAGCCGTGACGCGGGCATTCCCAACAATGGACGTACGGTCTTGGTGAAGCCGACCCTGGCGCAGTTGGTGAGCTTTCTGCGCTTCCTGGTGCTCGCCTCCGCCGGCAAGGCCCTGGGGTTGTTCCAGGGCTTTCTCGTGGTGTGGCTACTCGACGTGAGTCAGTACGGCTATTACGCCGCGGTCATCGCCATGGCCACCACCGTGGCCTCGATGGGCAACGCCGGCATCGGCATGTTCATCTCGGCGTTCGGTGGACGCCACCACGGCGATGTGGTGCGTATGGGCTCGGTGGCGCGGGCGGCGGCCTCAGTGCAGAACGTGCTGCTGGCGTTTTGCGGCGTGCTGGTGCTCATCGCCATGCCGTTGCAATACCTGGCTCTCGACCTGGGTTCGTGGTGGACGCTGGTGATGTTGACCGTGCTGGGCGCCGCGACCATGGCGGTGTCGGTACGCAACATGATGCAGTACGAGATCCTCAGGATCTGCCTGCGCCTGGAACTGGTCCAGGCAATCGACTGCGTGCTGGTGGGACTACGCATCGCGGCGATCGTCGCGCTGCATGTCGCCGGGATGCTCGATGCGGTGTGGCTGGTAGCGGCCAACTTGGTGATCAGCCTTTTGGCTCTCGGCGTGCAGCAACGCTACCTGCGCCCCCTCGCTCAGCCTGGGGCGAGAGCAGAACAAATCGACAACGACCGCAGAGACGCTTGGCGCATCGTCCTGCCGCAACTGCCGAACGCGATCTATACCGCCTTCCAGGGACAGATCCCCTACTGGCTGATGAGCGTGCTGACCACCGTGACCACGGTGGCGGAATTCACGGTCCTGGGACGCCTCGGCCTGTTGTTCGGTTTCCTCTTCGACGTGGTGAGCGGTTACTTCATCCCCCGCGTGGGACGCTGCCAGGATCCCCAACGCTTGGGCCGCATGATCGTCCAGATCCTGTCGACCTTCTACCTGGTGGAGGTGCTGATCCTGGTGGTCGCCTACTTCTTCCGGCATCAACTGCTGTGGCTGCTCGGACCACAGTATGCGCACCTGGATGCCCAACTCGTGCTCATCCTCTGCTCTATGGGAGTCGCCTCGGTGTCCGCGTCATTGCATGCCATCAATTCATCGCGCGCGTGGTTGGCCCATTCGTGGAGCTTCATCGTGCTGACCGTGATCACCCAAGCGCTCAGCTTGCTGGTGCTTGATGTCAGCACGTTGAATGGACTGCTGTGGTTCTCCTTGCTGCCGCACTTTCCCTTCATCCTCGTCAACATCCTATTCATGATGCGCGGTTTGGCCCATTTCCGGCTGAGCGCACCACCCTCCGGGAACGTTCCATGAGCCGTGGTATCTACCTGGTCGCCAATCGCATCAGCGAGGAGCACTGCCTCAACCTGATCATTTCGCTGCGCCGCACCGGCTGCACGCTGCCCATCCGCCTGATTCCTTTCGGCGGCGTCCCGGTCAGCGCACGTGGGATCCTTGATCAGGTGACCGTGGTGCAGCCGGAGGACTTCCCCGCAGAGGGTTTGGCCTTCATCAATGAACTGGCCACGCTCCTGACTTGCCCCCGCGGTTTCCTCCTGCGCTTCCTCTCGTTCTTTGGCGATTGGGACGAATTCATCTACAGCGACAACGACATTGTCGCGCTGATGGATTGGAGCGAACTGTTCACCCATCTGGAACCAGCACTGGTTGGCGGTCCAGTCGATCTGGTGCATGCCGACCAGGAGTTCATCACCAATGGACAGTTCAATTATCGCCAACCAGCCGCGATCACCGAGGCTTTTGGTGCGCAGGCGATGGACAGTCTGCTGACCGCCGGACATTACTTGGCACGCCGCAATCCACGACTGGTGACCGATCTGCGCCGGGCGCTGGAATGGATGCGTGCCCATCCACAGGCGGTCATTCTCCATGATCAGACGCTCATGCATATGGCCGTCCTGCTCGGTGGTTGGCGCACGCGCAATCTCTGCCGCGAACCGGTTCCCTGGGGAAGTTCATGGGCCGGGGACTACCCGGATGCCCTCAGCCTGATCCAGGCAACCAATGGCAGCTCGCGCCAACGCATCAGCCACATTCATTATTCCGGCGGCTGGCCCGATGGCACCAAACCGGTTGATGTGCTGCTACTCGCACACCTCGAACGCAACGCCTACAACCAGCGGATGATGGTCGACACCGCCCGCCACTGCACCGGCTACAACCGCTTCCGTTCCCTGATCAAACGCGCCAAGCGTAAACTGAAGCGCTGATGCTGACCGTCATCACCATCTGTTACAATTCTGCCCGGTTCATCCGCCAGTGTCTGGAGCATGTGGTCGCCCAGGACTGCCCTGGTGTCGAGCACCTGGTAGTCGACGGCGGATCGAGTGACGGCACCGTCGACATCATCCGTGAATTTGCCGCACGGCATCCCCATGTTACCTGGCTGAGTGAACGTGACCGCGGCCAGTCCGACGCGATGAACAAGGGCATCGCCCGGGCACGCCATACCACCATCAGCTTTCTCAACGTCGACGATTACTACGAGCCCGGGGTGCTGAAGCGCCTCTGTGGTCTGTTGCCCGGCGCGCCAGCAAAACACTTCCTGGTCGGCAACACCATCCTGCGCACGCTGGCAGGGCATGCCTTGACGGTGAACCGGCCATATGACCTGCGCTTCGCGCGGCTGATTCTCGATTCGCGGCTGTATCCCTTCCCGTCGAATCCGACTGCTTATTTCTACGACAAGCGCCTGCATGACGAGGTCGGCCTCTACGCCGTCGATCTCAAGTACACCATGGATCTCGACTTCATCGCCCGCGCCAGCCGCGTGGCGATGGTCACCTATTACAATGAAGACTGGGGCAACTTCGTCTTGCACGATGATTGCAAGACGGTGGCCGGCAGCGAGCAGGGCCGAGGAGAAAAGGCGCGTTTCCTCGCCCGTTACCGCAGCGAATTGCCCGCGGGTGAGCGCGTCTCCTTCCGTTTGCGCCTGCTCTGGACGTACCTCTATGAGGGCCTGTGGAGCATCAACATGCTCAGCAGTCGAGCGTTCGGACGGCTCAAGCGACTAATCGGCCTACGCAAGGCGAGCGGATGACCTCGCCGTCTACTCAACGCATCCTGATGGTGTCGGAGGTCTACCCACCAGCCATCGGCGGCATCGAGACCATCGGCCAGATTATCGCACACCGTCTGGCCGCGCGTGGCCACACGGTGGTGGTGGCCACCCGCACCCCCTGCGATGATCCGACATTCGATCAGAACGAGGCACGTCTGGGCGTGCGCGTGGTGCGTCGTCCTGGGATGTTCGCGCTGCTGCGGCTCGGCTGGTCGGCGCAGGTGATCCTCAACAACCACCTCAGCCTGCGCGCGCTCGGTCCCTTGTGGTTGCTGCCGCGTCCGTGGTTCGTCTGGGTACACACCTACCTCTTCCCCATGGGTGGGCGGCTGTCGCGTTGGTTGAAACGCTTGGCCCTGCAGCGTTCACGGGTCGCAGCCGTCAGTGTCGCGCTCACGCAACACCTGCCCGTTCCTGCTGAGGTGCTGCCGGACACTTGGCGTGCCGATATCTTTCATCCCCGGTCGATAGCGCGTGAACGTGATTTGGTGTTCGTCGGTCGTTTGGTGAGCGACAAGGGCGTCGATTTGCTGGTGGCCGCGCTCGGCCAACTGGCGCGCGATGGGATACGCCCCTCACTCACCGTGATCGGAGGTGGTCCCGAAGACGCCGCCTTGCGACGCCAAGCTGATGACTTGGGTGTCTCCACGCAGATCACCTTTCGTGGCCCGCTGGCTGCTGCCGCGGTCGCCGACGAACTGGCCCGCCACGAGATCCTGGTCGTACCTTCCCGCTGGGCGGAACCCTTCGGCATCGTGGTCCTGGAAGGCCTTGCGTGCGGCTGTGTTCCCGTGGTGTCCTCGGGTGGCGGCCTGCCCGAGGCTCTGGGTGCCTGCGGCGAACTGTTCACCAACGGCGATCTTGCCGGGCTGACGGCAGCCTTGCGCCGGGTGCTCAGCGACGGCGACCTGCGGGCGCGTCATCGCCAGGCGGCGAGTGACCATCTCCAGCGATTTGCGCCCGACACCATCGTCGCCCGCATGGAGGCCTGGCTTGGATCGACCACCGATAGCAGAACCGCGGGAATCGCTCAGGTTAACGAACGTTTGGGAAAATCGTGAAGGTCCGGGATTGGTCAGCCGGAGATTTCAGTCGCTTGCAAGGCAAAGTCTGGCACATCATCGCGCGTGGATCGGGGCGTTCATGCCCTTCCCGTGGAATAAACGCTCCAGCGCTCACCCCATGCATCACCATTCCATCCCTATGAGATCACCAATGCCTGTCGCCCGCGCTCAGGTCCTCGTGCCACACGCAATCTGGTCCTGTTTCGCCCTCTTGGTGCTGATAGCCGCCCTGGCAGCAGGCGAAGTTCCCCGTGACCGGGCCTATCCGGTTGAAGCGTTCCTGGTGCCGCTCAACGAAAAAGGACGGCTCCAGCAGTACCTCGATATGCATGGGGCGGTTCGCCTCGAACCGGGCGGCGACTACCTCGCTGGTGGGATTCCGACGCTACGCATCCGTAGTGGCTACCGCCTTTACGGCATGTCGAACAACATCCCCGACACCACCATTGAACCGGGCACGACTGGCGCAGTTCTGAGCTACATTCACGGAAAAATAACTTTTCCGCCATCGAACGAAGTGACAAAACAGAACCTCTTCCGCCGTACTACGTACTGCAACTTTGTGATAAACGGCGCCTCACTCGAAGACAATCTCTTCCTCGATGTCGCCTATTGTGTAATTAATGCCGACCACTCGAACAGTGGCTTCATGCGCAACAACCGCTTCATCCGTTTTCAGAGCCATGGCGGCAACCCGATGCTCACCATCCGTGGCGACGCACAGCAACGCTCGTCCGGCAACGTCTTCCTGTGGGTCAACCTGTTGGGGCCGCCGGACAAGGTCACCTACTTCGACAAACTGCCTGATCTCACCTTGCTCCACGTCGATTGTGAATCGTATTCGACGGCTGGGCAGCCAGCGATCCATACCGGGCCGATGGGGCACCTGACCATTTTCGGCTCGACCGGCGCGCTTCAGACCGGCCGGACCATTGAGACCCAGGCTAAATCTTTGTGGCTGCATGGCCACTCGCTCAGCACGGCAATAAAACCGACCGTGGTGCTTGGGAAAGACACCGCAGCACTGCTGGTACACAATCCCGAGGTCATGGAAGTAAAACGCGACGGCAGTCGCACAGTGCGCTTATTCAACGACAACATGAACAAAAATACGGTGGAGATCGACGGCACGATCGTGCCGACAGAGCAAAGTGGCGAAGGACTGCTTGCAGCGTTGAAAAACTGCCTGCCATCGGGAAAATCCGTCGCATGGGAGGCTCCGGCCTATGCACCGCCGCCCGATCCGGCCGGCCCCAAGTGGAATGTCGGGCTCGATAAAAAAACCTCCCACCGGGAGGGGATCCAGAAACAGCTCGATACCGTGAAACACGTCGTGCTTCCTCCGGGCACCTACTACCTCGATGGCCCACTCAAACTCGGCAAGACCCAATCGTTGGTCGGATCCGGTATGGATAAGACCGTACTGATCTCTTTGGATAAGGAGAAAGACCTCATCCTTGATGACGGCACCGGACGGATGCGCATCACTGATCTGACCCTGCAAGGCGGTCGTCACGGCATCTACCACACCTGGACCAGTGGTCCCGGCCTGCAAGTCAACGATCTCTGCATCTCGCATGTGACCATTCGGTCCATGTCGAAAGCCGGAATCTGCTTCGAGAACATCTACGGCTGGGACAACAACTTCGTCGACTTCGTCAACTTCGTCGATTGTCCTGTCGGTATCCGTCAGTTAGCCACCACCTTCGAATCGGATGAGAGCAAAACCGTCAACTACATGGACAAATGTGTCTTCTACCAATGCCAGTTCATCCGTTGTGGCAAGGCGCTTGATCTTTTGGCTCGGCGCGCAAGCGGCGGCAACCTCTGGGTTAACTGTCTCTTCAAGGACTCAACCGAATTCGCTGCCTATATGATCAATCATTCACCTGCGACGTTTGCCAATTGCGACTTCATCGGCAACGCCGGCAGTCCAGTCGTTGGGGCCAATGGCCATCTATTTCTGATTGGCTGTCGGTTCACCGCCGACACCGCGAAGGCAGTCGATCTGATTGATGCGTGGTCAGTGAGTGCAGAAGGTTGCGTGTTCGATCCCGGCTCATCAGAGAGTACCGTGGTGACCCACTTTTCCCCTGGTTGGGTCGACATGAGCACGGATTTCAACAAGCAGATGATGGGGAAACGCGGTTTCTTCTTCTATAATTGCACCTCCAAGGTCCCGGTTGGTGACGCCTTCCGCAATGGCTTCGTGTACAATAGCGTTTTCACCAAGGATCCCGCGCTCAGCCGCAAGGCCGTCATGGTCATGGGTGGTAAGCCCATCGTCCTGCTCAACACCCCCTCCGAACCCGTCGAACGCTTGTTGGTCGGCTCGGTCCTGCCGTATCCGCTGGTTTCCGAATACACCCCCTCCGCCTCGTCCAAACCAGAGAAGAGGAAGAAAAAATGACCCGCTTTCGCTTCAGCTCCGGCATTCGTGGACTGTTGCTGCTCTGCGTTCTTTCGGGCTTACGTGCGGTCGAAGTGCCGTTCGACCGCTTCTATCCACAAGAAGCTGTCCTGGTGCCGCTGAGTGAGCGCAGCCAACTCCAATCCCGCCTAGATCAGCACGGCGTCATCCGGCTTGAGGCCGCTGACTACATGCCGAACAATTCGCTGACAAACATCACCATCCGCAGCAACCAGCGCATCTACGGGCTCGATTCGGTCATCCCGGATCTGACCGTCGAGCCCGGTGGCCACGACATCGTGGTGAGCTTCGTCCACGGCAAGATCATCTTTCCCCGCAGCAGCCAGGTAACCCGCCGAGTGCAGTTCCGACGTGCGACCTTCTGCAATTATCAAGCCATCGGCGCGACCATTGAGGACTGCCTTTTCCTCAGCCCTGCGACCAGTTTCTACAACATCGACAACCGCACAGGCGGCTGGTGGCGCAACAATCGTTTCCTGCGCTACCTCTCGCACGGTGGAAACCCGGCCTTCCAGATGCGGGGTGACGCCGCGAGGAATTCCTACGGCAACGTGATGTTGTGGGCCAACAGCCTGACCCCACCGAATGAGATGTTCGTCTTCGAAGGCTTGGCGGATTTCAACCTCATCCATCTCGATGTCGAAGGCTACAGCACGGCGGGCAAACCGGCGATCCAGCTCGGTGCGATGGGGGCCATGACGGTGTACAGCACTACCGGACACATTCCGACTGGACGCACCGTCGATGCTTATGCCGACGCGTTATGGCTGCATGGCCACACCATGGGCAACAGCGAACAGCCCAGTATCAAACTACGCAGCAGCAATCAGGTGAGCCTGGTGGTCAACGGCAACACCACGCAACCGCTGGTCGATGACGCTCCGGCAAACATTCGCGCCATCGGCTACGTCAACGGTGGCGGAACCAGCAAGACCCTCACCGTCAATGGGGAGGCAAATCCGGCGACCATCTCCGACCCGACCCGCACCGCCTTGAATGCCCTGGTATCGTCCGCCCGGACCGGCCAGCAGTGGGAACGACCGACGTTTGTCACTCCACCGAATCCTGTGGTCGCTGATCCCGCGACTCAACCCAGCTCAACCGACGCGATCCAAGCACAGATCAATTCCCTCGGCATCGTACTGCTGCAAGAAGGGACCTTCTACCTTGATAGTCCACTGGTGCTGAGCCGTGGGCAGGGCCTCATCGGCGCGGGCATGCACAAGACTATCCTGGTGGCGCGTAACCAGGACACCGACCTGATTGTCAACGGCACCACCGCCGGACTAACCTTGGCCGACCTGACCCTCAAAGGTGGACGCAATGGCATCCGCCTGCGTCGCAGTGGCAGCGAACAATTGCAATATAATGAGATCAATTTTTCCCATGTCACCATCCGCGACATGCGCGATCACGGATTGGTGTTCCAAGAGATCTACGGCTTCGACAACAACTACATCGACTACGTCAATTTCGTGAACTGTGGCACCGCCTTCCGTCAAATCGCCACCGACAAAGCCAATCCGCAGGATCCAGGCATCACCTACATGGACAAATGCCTGTTCTACCAATGCCAGTTCATCGGCTGTGGCAAGGCGCTCGACTTGTTCGCCGCGCGCGCCAGCGGCGGTAACATGTGGGTGAACTGCCTATTCAAAGACAACCGCGACTACGCCGTCCGTGGCGTGCACCATTCGCCGCTAACCCTGGCCAACTGTGATCTGATCAACAACGGCGGCCATCCGGTTGTCAACGTTGATGGCAGTCTGTCACTGATTGCCTGCCTCTTCAAAGCCGGCACGGCGAATCCAACCGATCTCCTCGACGCGATCAATGTGAGCGTAGAAGGTTGTCGTTTCGAGGCCGACGGCGCCACGACTACCAAACTCACCGCCGAGCCGCCCAGCTGGATCAACGTCAATTTTTCCAATCCGGATGATGCTAACACCAAGAGCTTCGTCACCCGCAATCTGATTTACTACAACACCTATTCCAACCTGCCGGTCGGTGATCTGCGCGAGAGCTTGCTGTTCAACACCACCTTCACGCAGGATCCGCAATACAGCACCCGTGGCGCGTATGTCAAAAATCGTATGGCAACGATCATCATTCCCGGCACGGCAGATGCCTCACCAAAATCGCAACTGCTGGTCGGTTCCCAGTTCCCCTCCGGGATGACCTCCGAAACTGGATTGCCGCCCGATATCACTAGCCCAGCCTCGGTCACGAACGCCACCGCCAACAGTTCTTTCGCCTATGCGATAACCGCCCTGAATTTCCCGACCACCTTCTCGGCGAGCGGATTGCCTGCCTGGCTGAGCGTCAACTCCACCACCGGCATCATTACCGGCGTACCGCCAGTGGCCGGATCTTTCCCCTTCACCGTCAGCGCGAGCAACTTCTTTGGCACCGATAACCAAGGCGTCACCATCACGGCATCAGCCGCATCAGTGAACGCCCCGGTCATCAGCGGCACGCTGCAAGTCACCGCCTACCTAGATACCGCCTTCAGCTACCAAGTCGTCGCCAGCAATTCTCCAACGAATTATGGCGCTACTGCATTGCCAACTGGACTTGCCATCAATACCACTACGGGAGTGATCAGCGGCACCCCAACCCAGCTTGGTACCCGCATGGCCTCGATCACCGCCAGCAATGCCAATGGTGTCGCCATCACCTCTATGGCCATCCGCGTGTTTCCCAAATTGCCCACTCCGGTCGTGCCTCCGGGTGCGGCTCCGCCGACAACTACTCCGTCTTCTAGCGGGGGCGGTGGATGCGGATTGGGTTCGTCGTCCGCAGGACTGCTCTTAGGGCTGCTGTTCCTGCGCCTGCGGCGCCAACGAATGTGGTCGTGAGCCGAGATCTGATACAGGCCAACCGGTGCTGCTCCTCAGATACAGTTCCACATGTTGCATTCGTCCTGGTAGCAACATCTTGTGGCCTTCGTCAAGCCCTCTGTTCACCACTGAACCTTTGTCATCTCAAAGGGTTCGGTAATCCGAAACGACCCCGCACAGGCCGCTGCGTTCATGTCCCCGCTCCCCCTCACTACTGACCTGCACGAACGCCTTGCTTGGCTGCGGAGCTGCAATGGCGTCAGCCGTGATTTCGCTGGCGAGCAGCGGGTCGATCTAGCGATCGAAGCACAGGCACAGCGGACCCCCGACGCAGTGGCGATCGGAGGCGCGCAGCGCCTCACCTACGCGGAGTTGGACGCCAGTGCCAACCGCTTGGCGCACCTTCTGCGCCAATGCGGAGCACAAACCGGTGAGCTGATCGGGATCCAACTCGAACGGGGCGCCTCATTGGCGGTTGCGGTCCTCGCCACCCTCAAAGCCGGGTGCGCCTACGTACCACTCGACCCGGCCTATCCAGCGGAACGACTCGACTACATGCGTGCTGCCGGACGGACCCGATTAACCGTGGTCGCTACCGCGGACCGGAGCAGCGCCGATCACGTGGGCATGGATGATGTCCGCTTGGCCGCGCTGCCAAGCAATGCTGTACCTGCCGGAGCACGAACAGCGGACGCCCTTATCTATGTTATCTTCACCTCGGGTTCCACTGGACAGCCCAAAGGGGCGGGCGTGACCCAGCGTGGATTCATCAACTTAATGCGTTGGTTCATCGACGAATTTGCCATCACCACCAATGACCGCGTTCTGCTGATGTCGTCATTCAGTTTTGATCTGACGCAGAAAAACATCTTCGCACCGTTGATGACGGGTGGGCAATTGCACTTCGCCGCGAATGGTCCGTACGAGCCGTCTGCCCTTGCACGTCAGATCCAAGAAGCTGGCATCACTTTGATCAACTGCACACCAAGTGCATTCTATCCGCTGGCGAATGCGGATGACCCCGCGCGTCTGCGCTCGTTGCGCATCGCTTTTCTCGGCGGCGAACCGATCGCGACGCGACGTTTGGCTGCTTGGCAACAGGCCAACGCCTTTAGCTGCGAGATCGCCAACACCTACGGCCCGACGGAGTGCACCGACATCTGCGTCTTTCATCGCCTCACTCCGGCGGAGTACGCGCCGGACTCGACCGCCATCCCGATCGGTCGGCCGGTGCCCAACACCGCCATCGCCATCCTGGATGAGGCTGGACAACCGTGCCTGCCTGACGAGGTCGGAGAACTCTGCGTCACCGGCGTCGGTGTGGGCGTCGGGTACGTCAACGATGCCGGCCTGACGACTGAAAAATTCATCACCAATCCCTTCCCCGATCTTCCTGGTGATCGCCTGTACCGCACCGGTGACCTCGCGCGCTGGCGCCAGGATCAACGCATCGATTACCTGGGGCGCATCGACCATCAGGTGAAGATCCGTGGCTTCCGCGTCGAATTGGGCGAGATCGAGGCCGCGCTCGAACGCCACCCGGAGATCGGTGAAGCCGTGGTGGTAGCACGCTCGACGCCCGCTGGTGACGGCAAACGGCTGGTCGCCTACGTGGTACTGCGTGCTGGTTCAGCTCAGGAAACCAACGCTTGGCGCGCCCATGTCACGAAGCTGCTCCCAGAACACATGGTGCCGTCGGCCTGGGTGGTGTTGCCGTCCCTGCCACTGTCGCCGAATGGCAAGGTCGACCGTCGCGCGTTGCCGGAACCCGCCTCCGACGTGACGGCACCGAAGACCAACCTCACGAATAACGAGCAGAGTATCGCTGCCATCTGGTGCCGGGTGCTCGGTACCAGCGGTATCGATCCGGAAACCAGCTACTTCGACCTGGGCGCCAACTCGCTGCAGGTGGCCGAGGCCCACGCCGAGCTGGAACGCCTACATCCGACCTTGCCGATCACCGCGCTCTTCCAATTTCCGACCGTACGCAGTCTCGCCCGCCACCTCGGCGCGGCGGACTCAGTCACGGGAACCGATGATGCCGCGGAGCGTGCGCGCCGACAACTCGCCGCACGTCGACGCCCAGGCAGGACGTCATGAGCGACTCCGCCAACCACATCGCCATCGTCGGCATGGCCGGTCGTTTCCCAGGAGCGGCGGATGTGGCGGCATTCTGGCGCGTGCTGGTCGAGGGCACCGATGCGATCGGTCACTTCAGCGACGCTGAACTTGAGCACCGCAATGCCGATTCCCTGCCCGGCGTCCGCCACGTCGGCGCGCGTGGCGTGCTCGACCGGGTTGATGAATTCGACGCGGAATTCTTCGGCATCACGCCGCGCGAAGCGGAATTAATGGATCCACAGCACCGACTGTTCCTGCAATGCTGCTGGCACGCGTTGGAAGATGCCGGCCACGATCCCGCCAAGTTTCCTGGGCTCATCGGCGTGTACGCCGGAGTGAGCCTCAACACTTACCTGCTCTACAATTTGCAAGGACACGGCGCCGGGCTTGCCGGTTCATACCAAGTCGGTGCCTACCAGACCATGCTGGGTAACGACAAAGACTTCATGCCCACGCGCGTGAGCTACAAGCTCGGCCTGCGTGGCCCCAGCATGGCGGTGCAGACTGCCTGTTCGACGTCGCTGGTGGCGGTGGCGCAAGCCTGCCAGGCGCTGCTGTCGTACCAGGCGGACCTCTGCTTGGCGGGCGGCGTATCGATCTCCTTCCCGCAGAAACGCGATTATCCCTACACCGAGGACGCAATGGTGTCGCCCGATGGCCGCTGCCGGCCGTTCGACGCCGAGGCGCAGGGCACGGTCTTCGGCCACGGTGTCGGCGTGGTCGCGCTGCGCCGCCTGGACGATGCGCTCGCGCACGGCGACCACATCTTGGCGGTGATCCGCGGCTCGGCGGTGAACAACGACGGTGCGGGCAAGATCGGTTTCGCCGCACCCAGCGTCGATGGTCAAGCCGCGGTCATCACCATGGCGCAAGCCGTGGCCGAGGTCGATCCAGCCAGCGTCAGCTACATCGAAGCCCATGGCACCGGCACGCCGTTGGGTGATCCGATTGAAGTCGCCGCGTTGACGCAGGCTTTCCGTCGTGGCAGCGCTGCTCCGCTGTCGTGCACCATTGGCACAGGCAAAGGCCACATCGGTCATCTCGATGTCGCCTCAGGCGTAACCGGTCTGATCAAAACCGTCCTGCAGTTGCAACATCGACAGATCCCAGCGGTGTTGAACTTCCGGGCGGCCAATCCGCGGCTCGACCTCGCCCAGGGTGCCTTCCGCATCGCCGATCGCCTGCAGGCCTGGAATGGTCCACTTCCACTGCGAGCCGGCGTCAGCGCCTTCGGTGTTGGCGGAACCAATGCCCACGTGGTGGTGGAAGAGGCGCCGGCATGTGCGCCGCTTCCCTGCACGCGTCCACACAAACTCCTGATTTGGTCGGCACGCACCCCGGAAGCGCTCGCGCGCGCGACCGCCAACCTGCGTGACCACCTCGCTGACCACGATCTGCCGTTGGCCGAGGTCGCCTTCACGCTCCAGACCGGTCGCCGTGCCTTCAGCCATCGTCGGTTCATCGTGTGCGACAATCGCACATCGGCGATCCACCAACTCAGTGAACCAGGACGTTGGCCGAGCGGAACCTCCACCACACCGGGCGTGGCATTCCTCTTTCCTGGCCAAGGTGCGCAGCACGCCGGCATGGCTGCCGGCATCTATCAAGCCGAGCCGCTCTTTCGTCAGGAGATTGACCGCCTGTGTGCGCTTGCCGTGGCGCACCTCGGATTCGATCTGCGCACCGTGTTATTCCCGACCGGCGATGCGGCGGCGGCACACGAACGCTTGCGCCAGACTGAAGTCGCCCAACCCGCTCTGTTCATCGTCTCGCTGGCACTGGCCAAGTTGTGGCGTTCCTGGGGCGTGACCCCGCACGCATTCATCGGCCACAGCGTTGGCGAGTACGTCGCGGCAGCCTTGGCTGGCGTGATGGCGGAAATCGATGCCCTGCGTTTGGTGACGGTGCGCGGTCGCCTGATTCAGGCGCTGCCACCTGGCACGATGTTGTCGGTGCGCCTGAGTGAAGCCGACCTGCTGCTACGCTTGCCGAGCAGTTGCAGCATTGCTGCGGTGAACGGACCGCAGTTGTGTGTCGCCTCCGGCCCCGAGGGCGCGATCGCCGACTTGGCAAACCGCCTGATCACTGACGGAGTCGTCAATCGACCGCTGAAGACCTCGCACGCGTTCCACTCGGCGATGATGGATCCCATCCTACCGCGTTTCGCGGAGGCCTTTGCTGGTGTGCGGCTGGCACCGCCGACCATCCCGATCGTATCTTGCGTCAGCGGCACCTGGCTCACTGCTGCGGAGGCCACCGATCCGCAGTACTGGGTCGGGCATGTCCGTGCGTCGGTACGCTTCGCCGACGCCGCCGCGACCCTGCGCCGCGACCATACCCACGCTTTGTTGGAGGTCGGTCCCGGCCGCACGCTCACCACCCTCGCCCGTCAGGCCGCTGGTGACGACACTCGGGCGATGATCGCCTCGTTGCCAACTCCCGCCGAGTCCAGCGAACGCGCGCAACCGGTGAGCGACACCGCGACGCTGATGGACGCACTCGGTCGTCTCTGGCTGGCCGGAGTGGCCGTCGATTGGACCGCGTTCCATGCGCATGAACCACGTCGGCGCGTCAGTCTGCCCAGGTACCCCTTCGCCACCACGCGCTTCTGGATCGCACCGCCTGCCAGTGCCGTACTTCCTCCTGCCTCGTGTCCGACTGCTGCCGTCGCAATTACTCCCACGCCCACGGAAAGTCCTGCGTCCATCGCCTCCGCATCCACTTCACCGATGCCGACTGGCGGCGGCGGTCGGCGAGCAACCTTGCTTGCCGGCCTCCTCACACTGCTGAGCGAACTATCGGGCACGCCACCGGATCGAATTAATCCGACGGCAAACTTCATCGAACTGGGCTTCGATTCGCTGCTGCTGACTCAGGTCAGCATGGCGATTCAGAGTCGCTTCAAGGGCAAGATCACCTTCCGCCAGCTGCTTGGCGACATCGGTTCGCTCGATGCGGTGGCCGACTATCTCGACCGCACGCTGCCGGCGGAGGCTTTCACCGCCGCGCCGGTTGCGGCACAGCGCGCGAGTTCACTGCCAGCGGCCACCGGCAACGAATCCGCTCTCGAACAGCTGATCCGCCGCCAGATGGAGATGATGGCGGAGCAGTTGACGCTGCTGAGAGGCGGCGCAGCAACAACTCCTGCTGCGACCACCACGTCTGCAGCAGTCACCACGCCGACCAAGGACGGCGAGTTCAAAGCCTTCGGTCCGTACAAGCCGATCCAACGTGGTCCCAGCGGCGGGCTCACCAGCCAGCAGCAGGCCACGCTTGAGCGCCTGATCGCGCGCTACACGGCCAAGACCGCGAAGTCGAAGGAACTGACGCAATTCCACCGTTCGCACTTGGCGGACCCGCGGGTCGCCGCCGGATTCCGCGCCCAATGGAAGGAGATGGTCTACCCGATCATCACCAGCCGCTCCAAGGGCACGCGGTTGTGGGACGTCGACGGCAACGAGTACATCGACTTGCTGAACGGGTTCGGCTGCATCCTCTTCGGTCACGCGCCCGACTTCGTGGTCGAGGCAGTGAACCGCCAGATGGCCCAGGGTTTCGAGATCGGTCCGCAGACGCTGCTCGCCGGCGAGGCCGCCAAGCTGATGTGCGAGATGACCGGGCTGGATCGTGCGACCTTCTGCAACACCGGTTCCGAGGCGGTGATGGCAGCCATGCGTCTGGCGCGCACGGTCACCGGACGCATGCGCATCGTGTCGTTCCTGGGCGATTACCACGGCACCTTCGATGAAGTGCTGGCCAAGAGCGTCGGCGAGGACCACCGCTCGCTGCCGATCGCCCCAGGCATCCCGCAAGGCAAGGTCGACAATCTCACGGTGCTGCCCTACGGCACCGATGAGTCGCTGGCGTGGATCCGCGCGCATGCGGATGAACTGGCCGCGGTGCTGATCGAACCAGTGCAGAGCCGCCATCCGGCGCTGCAACCCAAGGCCTTCATTCAAGAGGTCCGGCGCATCACCGCCGCCAGCGGCAGCGCACTGATTATGGACGAGGTCATCACCGGGTTCCGCACTCACCCTGGGGGCGCGCAAGCGCTGTTCGGAGTGACTGCTGACTTGGCCAGTTACGGCAAAGTCATCGGTGGTGGTATGCCGATCGGCGTGTTGTGTGGCAATCGCCGCTTCATGGACGCGCTCGACGGCGGCATGTGGCAATACGGCGACGACTCCTTCCCCGAAGTCGGCGTCACTTTCTTTGCCGGCACCTTTGTGCGCCACCCCGCGACCATGGCTGCGGTAGTGGCGTGCCTGGAGCGCTTCAAACGCGAAGGTGGCGCGCTGCAGGAGGCGGTGAACGCCAAGTGTTCGCAGTTGGTGCAACGCCTCATCACGTTGTTCCGCAATCGTGGCGTACCGACCACCATCGAACACTTCAGTTCGTGGTTCTACTTCTCCTTCGCTCCCGAACACCGCCACGGTAGCTTATTGTACTACCTGCTGCGCGAACGTGGCGTGCACATACAGGAAGGATTCCCCTGCTTCCTCACCACCGCACATACCGAGGCGGATCTGGAGCTCGTCTACCAAGCTTTCGCCAGTGCGGTGGACGAACTGGTGACCAATGGTTTTTTTCCTGACCCGTCGGGTCGCGTGAACGAGCATGAACGCGACCAGTCGGTGGCTGCGGCCCCGGCGACGACGGCACCCCAAACCACGGTGGCGGAGCAGACCTCCAACACCCTGGTGCTTAGTGAAAGCCAACGCGAGATTTGGTTGGCGGCACAATTTGCGGCAGAAGCTTCGTGCGCCTACAATGAATCAGTGACAATCCGTCTGCGCGGCACCTTGCGTACAGATTTGGTAGATGCCGCGTGGGAGCGCTTGGTCGCTCGCCATCCGGCCCTGCGCATCCGCATCGCCGTCGATGGTGAAACCCAGACGGTGGTTGATGGCTGGCGGTTACCCATCACGCATCACGATTGGCGTGGTGCTGGAGCCGAAGACCACCTAGCCAACCTCCTCCACCAGGAGGCTGGCACGGCGTTCGATCTGGTGACCGGCCCCTTGGTGCGCGTCCACCTCGCGCGTCTTCGTGACGATGACCATGCGTTGGTGGTGACGACGCACCACATCATCTGCGATGGCTGGTCGATGAATGTATTGTGCGACGAATGGGGTCGCCTCTACAGTGCCCTGTTCGCTGGGCGCGCCATTGAACTTTCGCCGACGTTGACTTTTCCGGAGTATGTACGGCGCATCCAGCAGCGGGTGAACACTCCTGAGGCAGACAACACCAATACGTACTGGAGTGGACGCTACAGCGTCATCCCGAGCCTACCGGACCTGCCCGCCGATCGCCCTCGTCCAACTCAACGTGGCTTCCACGGAGCCACGGCTGTCCATCACCTGAGCGCGACCACCTACCAACGGATCAAACAGGCCGGTGCCAAGGCCAAGGCCACGCTCTTCACCACCTTGATGACTGGCTTTCAGGTCTTGGTCGCGCGACTTACTGGCCAATTCGATGTGGTGGTAGGCGTTCCCACCGCTGGCCAAGCACTGATGGGAGAAGACGGTGATTTTCTCGTCGGACACTGCGTCAATTTTCTGCCACTGCGCGCCCTGATCCGCGCCGACGCCAACCTCGCCGAACAACTTCCAGGACTCCAGCGCCAGGTGCTCGATGACTTCGCCCACCAGGAATTCACCTATGGTCAGTTGGTCCGATCATTGAAGTTCCCGCGCGATCCCAACCGCCTGCCGCTGACCGAGATTCAGTTCAATCTCGAACGATGGGTGAGCACACTGGAGTTCATCCACCTCACTACGTCTTTCAGCGCCAACCCCAAACGGTTCGTCAACTTTGATCTCTTCCTCAATGTGGTCGAAAACGTGGACGGCCTCCACCTACATCTCGACTACAATACCGGAATCTATGAAGAAGCGACCGTCCAACGCTGGTTGCGTCATTACGAGACTCTGCTGATCGGCTTCGTCGAATCGCCCCTGACACCATGTAGCCATCTGCCGTTGCTGACCGATCAGGAACGCACAGCGATCACTCACGGTTTCAATCGCACCCAGGCGGATTACCCCAGGAATACACCCGTTCATCAACTGTTCGTCCGCCAGGTGGAGAAGACCCCCAACGCCATCGCCGTGACCTGCGACGGTCGTTCGCTGACCTACCAGCAGCTCCATGACCAGGTGCGCTCTATCACCGCACTGCTACGTGCACGTGGCGCTGGGCCTGAGCGACCAGTTGCGGTCTGCCTGCCGCGCAACGAACTCCTGCCGGTAGCACTGCTAGGGGTGCTTAGTACCGGGGCAGCCTATATCCCGCTGGATGCCACCTATCCCGTCGAGCGCCTGAAACAGGTCATCGACGATGCGCGCCCGTCGCTGGTGGTAACACAAAGTGCCGAGTGGGCGCCCTTCGTCAGCCTGGGCGTCAATACCGTGCTGCTGGCTCCGGGTTGGGAAAGCGACCGTGCCGCTGCCATGGTCCCCGCTGCCGCCCCACGTGGCGAGGATCCCGCCTATATCATCTTCACCTCCGGCTCCACCGGACGCCCGAAAGGAGTGTGCATTCCGCATCGCGCACTGACGAACTTCCTGTGGGCAATGCGTGAGCGGCCAGGAATGGACGCGCGGGATACGCTGGTGTCCATCACCACCATTTCGTTCGACATCGCGGTGCTGGAATTATTCCTGCCCCTGGTGACCGGTGCGCGACTAGTGATCGCCCCACGCGACACCGTGCTGGATGGACGACGCTTGGTGGAACTCCTGGCGAAGGAGCAGGCCACGGTCTTTCAAGCCACTCCGGTCACCATGCGCATGTTGCTGGAATCGGGATGGAGTGGCAGTTCTAGCCTGCGCCTGCTCTGCGGTGGCGAGGCCGTACAGCGTGATCTGGCTGACCAGTTGCTCTCTCGCTGCGCTGAGTTGTGGAACATGTACGGGCCGACCGAGACCACCGTGTGGTCTTCCGTGGACCGTATCGAGCCGGCATCAGCGCCGATCCTAATCGGCTCGGCAATCGCCAACACCACCTTCCATATCCTTGATCGTTGGCTGCAACCACAACCAATCGGAATCGTCGGAGAGATCTATATCGGCGGTGATGGCGTCGCGGTGGGGTACCTCCACCGAGACGACCTGACCGCTGAGCGGTTCATCGCTGCACCATTCCCAATTCCGTCGACAAAACAGCGCCTGTACCGCACCGGTGATCTCGGGCGCTACCAGCCGGACGGACGCATCGAATTCCTGGGACGCACTGATCAGCAGGTCAAGATTCGTGGCTTTCGTATCGAGATCGGCGACATCGAACAGGCGATCGGGCAACATCCCGCCATCCGCAGCCGGGTGGTCATCGCCCGCGGCAATGCCGAGAACCGCCATCTGGTGGCGTACGTGGTAGTTGCTAGCGAGCAGGCCGCTGCACTCAGCTCGCTGCGCCAGTTCCTGCGTGAGCGCCTGCCAGAGTACATGGTGCCGAGTGCGTTCATCAAACTCGATGCCCTGCCCTTGACCCCCAACGGCAAGATTGATCGCAATGCTTTGCCGCAGGGGCCGACAGACGGCGCGGCCCAACCCGCGCTGCGTCCACTGATCGGCACTGATGAATTGAATCTGGGACGGGTGTGGCAGGAAGTTCTTGGTCTGTCCCAGGTCGGACCGGCAGATGACTTCTTCCATCTAGGCGGCAACTCCTTGTCGGCCTTCCGCGTAGTCAACCAGTTGGAGGGCCTCTACCACCGTCGCTTCGCCATGGGCCTGGTCTTCAAACATCCCGTGCTCAGTGATTTCGCCGCCCAGATCGGCTCGGTCGATGAGCAGAAGAACAGCATCCTGCAACCGATCCGAATCGCAGGCACACGACCACCGTTCTTTTTCATCGGCGGCTTCCTCGACATCGGGCGCCACACCGGCGATGATCAGCCTTTCTATGCCTTGGATGTCCCCGCCGAAGTGAAGCAGGGTCCCAATGCTCCGACCTTCGGTGAATTGGCGGAACGCTGCATCACCGAGATGCGACGGGTGCAACCCGTCGGACCCTATCACCTCGGCGGTCATTGTTTTGGTGCCATGGTGGCGTTCGCCATCGCCAACCAATTGCAGGCCCAAGGCGAACAGGTCGCCTTCCTGGCGTTGCTCGACCCTCCGGATCCTCCCGGCTCCACCGGCCAATCCCACCTCAGCACGCGCATCCTCTTCCACCTTCGCAATCTCGTCTTCCGCAGTCCGCTGGCGCAAGCCCGCTACCTGATGGAGCGCTTCCGCAACATCCGTGGCCGTCTGAACCATGTGCCTGCGGAAGAGGACGAGGCGATCTACAGCGATTTCAAACCCACGACCTTCACCGGCAACCTCTGCATCCTGATCGCCAAGGACACGTTCTATAGCCTCCGACCACAGACCGATCCACGCCGTCAGTGGAAAGCCTGGGCCAACGGCAGCACCGTGGTGATCGAATGCCCCGGCGATCACGTGACCCTCTGCCGGGAACCCTTCGTCAAGGAACTGGCGCAACATATCCGCCACCACCTGAACCTGACACATCAAGGCGCCGGCAATGCCGCATTGCTGGTGAACTCATTAGGAAATGTTGGGCGCTGAACACCCCAGGTTTGGCACTCCCTTCACCAAAATCACCAGCGACCTAACCTAAGAGAACTTAAGAGGCGACCCATTGATAAAGCTGAGGTTGGCTTGGTGTTGGTGGCGGTCCGCTGCGACAATTGCCCGGTGCCGAGCCGTGACTCAACCAAACAAAAAAACCATGGTCGAGACCATGGTTTTCAAAAGTACTCCCAACGAGATTCGAACTCGTGTCGCCAGAATGAAAATCTGGTGTCCTAGGCCTCTAGACGATGGGAGCCGGTCGCGAACAGGCGGGGGACTGTGGCAAGCGTCCCCCGCCTTGCAAGGCTCAGGACCCAGGTTCACAGGATGGCGTTCAAGGCATGGGCTGTTCTTGTTTTGGTCGCTAGACGATCCGGGACGAGGTCCGTTAGGCGCCCAGCGGTGCACAGCGTCACGACGCGTTTCGGGAGCCAACATTGACCATCACCGCCGGCAAAATAGGGTCTCCAACTCGTAGGAGTGTCGCATGGCCAAGATCACCGTCATGTTTGGAGCCGATCCCCAGGGTGATTTCACATTAGACAAGGACGAGATGCGCGTGGGACGCGCTACCGACTGCGAGATCGTGGTCGACAATCTCGGGGTTTCCCGCCACCACTGTTCCATCGTCAAGGACGGCGACGGTTGGGCGGTGGTCGACAAGGGCTCCAACAATGGAACTTTCGTCGGCGGCCAGCGCGTCACCAAACATCCGCTGCGCAACGGCGACCGCGTGGTGATGGGCAAACACAGCCTACTGTACGACGCCCATGGCGCGGCCGACCCGAACGACAAGAAGAAGACCGCCGCCGGAATGGGCGGCGAAATGACCATGTTCGTCGACCAATCCGCCCTGGCCAAGGCCATGGCGAGCGGTGACGCTGGCGCCAAGCGTATGGCCATCGCCCTCGATCAGGGCGGTCGTCAGATGAACGTCCCCTTGTTGAAGGATGAGACCACCCTGGGTTCGAGCCCAGGCGCTGACATCCCGGCCAAGGGGTTCCTGGTCAAGGCGGTACAGGCCAAGATCGTCAAGGCTGCTGGCGGTCATCACCTGATCAGCTTGGGTGGCTGGCGGGCGGTGAAGGTCAACGGCAACAAGGTGACCGATGCGATGCTCAAGCCTGGTGACGTGATCACCATCGCTGGCCGCCTGTTCACCTACAAACAGGCCTAATCCGACTGATGCGCTGGCTGATTTTCGGACCAACGCGCGGACTGACAAAACAACGGCACCCAGCGATGGAACTGCGAACAGCAGTTGTAGCCGGCGCGATGCTGTTCGCTCTGATGGGGTGTGGCGAAGCCGAACGTGCAAACACGCCTCCGCCATCCTCGTTAACAGCGTTTTCCCCAGAACAGTTCGCCGACATCCCGTTACCTCGCGGTTATGTGTTCAGCCCAGAAAAGGATCAGTTGGCCGTGACCCTGGCCGGTGGCGCTGTGCGTCGCTTCGAGGTCTCGCTGGAACAACGTGAGGGTGCTGAGCCGCAGTCGTTCGACAGCTTGTTACGCGAAATGCAGCGTGAACTGTTGGCGATGGGCTGGCTGGTGGCGCCAAATCGTGACGATTTGCGCGAATGGTTGAAGGGTCAGGAGCGACTGGTGCTTGAGACTGGACGCACGGGGGGGCGCACTACTATCCGCCTCCGCCTGCGGCCGGCCCCCCTCGTCGGCCCCTGATCCCTGTAAACCGTCGGCGCAATGTCCGCGCCAAACGCCCGCGAAAGTTCTCCCATGGCCCAGCAGCCCGACCTTCCTGGTGCGACGACCAGCTATTCAGATCCGTTCTACGATCGCTTGGAGTCCGTGGCCCAGCGCATCGCGAAACGCCTGTGGTTGGTGCTCCTCGCCTTGGTGGTGATCGTCGTAGTGGCGGTGGTCACCCATGCGGCAATGCGCGATACCCCGATTGCCGCGAGTGCTGGGCGCTTCATCGATGCCGCGACCAAGCGCATGGAAGCGGATCGTCTGCGTGAACCAGGTGAACGTAGCGCCAAGCTGGCGGAGGCCGAGAAGGCCTTCGTCGCCGTAATGGCAGACGAAGCCGTGACTCCCTACTACCGGGCGCGTGCCGGCATTGAGATCACCCAACTCGCCGTAGATCGCGGCGCTCTGAGCGAAGCGAAAGACTCGATCGCCAAGGCCAAGAGCTGGGCAGTCAAAGCCGTCGATCCGGATTTGGACTTGGCGATCAGCCTGAGCGAAGCCGCGGTGCAGTTCCAAGCTGGTGAATTCGCCGCTGCCGAGACCACCTACCTGAATGTCGAACGGGTCGCCGGCCTGACCCATCCTGATCGACAGATAGCCGCCACCATCGGCGCAGCCCAGGCCATGGTCGCGCAGGGCCGTATCGATGATGCGATCGCCAAGCTGGAGGTCCTAGCCAGCCGCAATGACAGCAACGCCACGTTCCTGCTGAGCGTGGCCAAGAACCAGTACTGGTCGCTCAAGCGTCAGAAGGCTACTCCGGCAGCCAAGCCGGCCGCGCCAGAAGCTTCTGCGCCAGCACCAGCGGCACCAGCCGAAGCACCAGTGACAACTGCGCCGGCAGCTGCGGTGGTCCCTGCACCAACGGCCGTACCAGCCGCGGTCGTCCCTGCGCCAGCACCTGGGCCCGAAGGCAAGTAGACCAGCGTCCGCTGTCCTCCGCTCGTACCGCGATAGATCCACCAAACGACTCGACCCGCGCCATCTGGCGCGGGTCGAGTGCTTTCATCAGATCACTGCAAGCTCAGCCCTTGGCGGAGTCAGCCCGGGTCGACTTGAATTCCTTCCAGAAGGTTTCGGGCATGTCGAGCGCGATCTTGAGCGCGCCATTCGAACCGGCGAATTCCGGTTCTTCGACGGTCCGAACCTTGCCGCCGCCGTATTCTTCCAGCGCCTTCTCAATCGCCAGACCGAGGCCCTGGATGCGACAGCCGCCGCCGCCCAGCAGCACGTTGTTACGCATCTTGGCTTGGAATTCCGGATCGTAGGTGGCGATCAGGTCCTGCAGCGCCGCGATGGTCGGGGGCACCAGCGAGTAGCAGGCTTTGTAGACTTGCTCAGTGAGGTTGAACTTGGTCGGCTTGCCGGCCACCGGCAACATCTCGAACACTTCTTCCATACGCGTCGACACCGAAGCGTGACGTTCCTTGATCTCACGGATCATGTTGATGGAGAACTGCGCCTCCGGGAACTTCTCTTTGATCAGGTTGGCCAGCAACTGGTCGATTGCATCGCCCGCGATGGTGTGCGTGCGCTGATCTTCCGGATCCGGCATCTTACCGTGGACGCGGCACAAGTCGGTGGTGCCGGCGCCGATGTCGACCACCAGCGTGTCGTCGAGGAAGTCGAGGCCGTAGGCAACCGCGAACGGTTCCGAGGTGACGATCACCGAGTCGATGCAGTTGGCGGCGGCATCCAAGATGGTCGCCTTGCCTTCGACGCTGGCTTCAGCCGGCGCGCCGACCACCGCATAGATAGTCGAACCCTTGGCTGACTTGGCGAGGCTGACCACGTGTTCCAGCAGGTCGCGCACGGCCTTCTTGGTTTCACCGGTGTCCTTGGCGCCTTTGACTTTGACCGAACCGCCAGCGAGCGGGCGGATGAGGTTGAGCGACATACGATTATCTAGGGCTTCTTTGCCGTAGATGATCTCACGACCGCCCATCTTTTTCTTGGAGACGTGGTCCTTAGGGTAGCCCACATAGGACCACACCGTGACGCGAACGCCGGTGGACGAGGTGATCGACGTGCGGCTGGTGCCGAGGTCGATGCCGAGGTAGACGATGTCA
>JANPLC010000070.1:0-15217 GCA_031426335.1 Planctomycetota bacterium | reverse complement strand
GTCGATCTCGGTCTTGGCAGCCGCAATGCCTTGGAGTTTGCCATCCGTGGACCGGATCCCGAAGCACTGCGCTCCATCGCTCTCGATTACGCTGCCCGCCTACGGGTGGCCTCGTGCCGCGGCGTGACCACCTCGGCCACCGCGTCGTCGGACGAGGTGCTGGTGGTGCCCGATACCGGCCGCCTGCTCGAAGCCGGGCTGACCCTCGACCAGGTGCAAGTGGCGTTGTCCGGTGCCGCCGAACTGCGTGAAGTGCCTGGTTTCATCCCGCGTTTCAGCGCCCACCAGGTGAGCACACGCACCCTGCCGATCCGCATCCGTGGACCGCTGCGTGATGCCGATCCCTCGGCACTCGATCAACTCAACGTCGGCACGGCGCAGAAACCGGTGCTGCTCTCCGCCATCGCCACCATCACCCGTCAGCCCGGTGATGGTCTGATCATCCGCCACAATGGCAGTCGCGTGGCGACCTTGACCGTCGCCGCGATGCCGCCCGGATTCAGTCCGAAGCAGGTGCTGGCCGAAGTCGCGGCCACCTCGCCTTTGCCGGCAGGATACGATCTGGTCGGCAGCGATGTCGAGGTGGTGACCGGCGAAGGCATGGCTGCCATGGCCGGCATGCTGGCGTTGTCCGTATTCCTGGTGCTGGTGGTGATGGCGGTGCAGTTCGAAAGCTTGTCGCAACCGTTGTTGGTGATCCTCGCCGTACCGATGGCCGCGGCGGGTGCCTTCCCGGCGCTGTGGTTGTTCGGCCACGGCCTCGACGCCATGAGCGGCATCGGCCTGGTGATGCTGGTCGGCGTCGCCGTGGCCAACGCCATCGTGTTGGTGACCACCGCCAATCTGCGCCGTGATCAGGGACTGCCGCCGCGCGAAGCCATCGCCAAGGCTGGACGCGAACGTCTGCGACCGATCCTGATGACCACCGCGACGTCGGTGCTCGGCCTGCTACCGATGGCGATCGGCTGGTCGATCCACTGGGGCTTCCCCCCGTCGATCACTGCCGGTGAAGCCGTCGAACTGCGCGCCCCCCTCGCTATCGCGGTGATGGGCGGACTGTGTTCTTCGACCGTGCTGGTGTTGTTGTCGCTGCCGGCGGTGTTGCTGTTGACGGCGCGCACAAAAAAGAGCGAATCCGCCACGCCGGCAGATGATCGTGCTCCGTACGTGCCACACGGTGGCTGAACACCTGGATGATCACATGCCTCTGAGCGAACGCCTGCTTCAACAGGTCCACCGATTGGGTGGCAAGGTCGGGGGAAAGAACTCGCGGATCAACCAAGAGCCGACGCCGTTTGATGATATCTTCCGCATCGAGTGGCCCAGCGGTTTTGTTTATGCGAATGTAGAGGAGGATCCAGATGGACCAACTTCCTGGTTCAATCCTGAAGAACTCGATTTCGCGAACGCGAACGGAAGAGATGCATGGGGGACGACCGTCCAGTGCAAACTAGATCTGGTTCCCTATTTTTTCACCTGCCACGGGCAGATGTGTTTCTTCTCCGATGAAACAGACCCGTCAGATCCCAGGGTCGTCTGGTTTGATGAAGATGATGACAATTCAATAGATGACTGGACACGGGCTGATATTCGGCTTTCCCATTTGCTGTCATTGATCAAGAGAGTTGAGTCTTCTTGAAACCCGTGGCATTGTGGGTCATCCTGTGAGTGGAAACCCTCCCGACGAACTGCGCTGGCTCCTCACCAGTCCGCCCATCTTCGCTGTACTGCCAGGGGTAAACTTGATGTCGCGCGCTGATCGTGCTCGCATCGCAGATGCGTTGTCCGACGGTCGTGGCACAGAGGTCGACGCGAACACCGGTGCGACGGGATCACCTGGATCGCCGTCTCGGAAGGCCGCCGTCGGCCACCGCGCGGAACACCTGCTGGCGACCGCCTTGAGCCGCTGTCCTGGCATCGACCTCATCGCCACCCGCCTGCCTATCAGTGAGGGCCCCCGCACCGTCGGCGAACTGGATTTACTCTACGACGACCATCAGCGACAATGCCGGGTGCACTGCGAGGTCTCGGTCCGGCTCCTGTTGCAACGTGCCCCAGAGGCGCGCTGGTCGGCGTGGTGCGGCACCGATCCGTCACAGGAATGGCAGGACAAGATCGATCGCCTGCGTGATCATCAACTGCCGCTGGGACATCATCCCCTGGTGCCGCGCCATCCGACGTGGCCGACTGTCAATGAAGCGCTGCTGCTCGGCTGGCTGCTGCAACCGGTGGGACAGGGTTGGCCCATTGCTGACGGCGCGTCACCCGACCATCTGCACGGCTGGTGGCTCCGCCATGGCATCGCTGAGCCCCTGCGCTCGTCACGTGCCGCGCGTTTCAGCGTCATCCCCTCCGACGGCTGGCTGGGGCCGGTGCGGCTGCCTTCCTCGACGCCAGTGCTCGCTCCGCGGGAATTATCCCAACTGCTGGATCGGCACTTCGCCAAGAAGGACCACGCGGTCCTGATCGCGGAAGTCATCCGCGCCGACGACGGCGGCTGGCGCGAGATAGCTCGCGGCGCGATGGTGCATCGGCGCTGGCCGGAGAAACCGGCGAGGTGGCTGTGACGCCAAACGCCCAACGCCTTCTCAAGCCCCCAACGGGGGCGACGCAACGCCAGCCAGGGGCTTCAGCCCCTGGGAACCAACGTGATATTCAGCAAAGTCGCGACGCGACGACGCACGGTGCAGGGGACGGAAGTCCCCGCTTCGTTGAACGCCATCATGAGATCCGCGGCGGCGGCGTTGAAACGTCGCCGAACCATGCGTCGTCGCTTTGCGACTTCACTCGTTGATGGGCGGTCACCAGGGGCTGAAGCCCCTGGCTGGGTGCGCCCAACAGCGCACCACCACCGTCGGGTGCAAGTCCCGACCCAGGCAATGGCGCTCCAGCCTGGTATCCGAACCCAACTGCGTCGCCGTGAGGCGGGGTGGGAAGCAGGGTGAGGAGAATCGGCAGCCCGTAGGAGTACGAACGTGATTCGGTTTCATGGTCAGACGAGCCTGCCTAGCAAAGGTGAAGTCCGCGGTCATTACGATCGCAGTCTGATGACACGATGGGTCGCCTGTGAAGGGTCATCAGATGCCATGGAATGGTTGACGACGGGATGCCGAGACGTGGTGGTGCGTGGACTGGGGAGACCTGTCGGTATCAGCGACGACGTAGGTCGTGCCGGCAGGAGACAGAGGTGTCGTAGTAGCGATGAAACCCGTGAAAGCGGGTGGAGCGAAGGACACCAGGAAAGTGGAGTGCGCGATGTCGCCTGATGCGAATGGAACCCGGGGAGAAGTGCCGTCATCGGCTACGCTGCCGGGAGAAACCCGCGACCGTTGGTGGTGGGTGGAACGCGCGGTGTGGACTGAGCGCATGTTGGAAGCCCTCGCTCGTGGAGGGCCTGAAGGAGGACGTTGGTACAGCCTGCATGACAAGGTGTTTTCGACGAACACCTTGCACGCGGCCTATGCCCGGGTGGCGCGCAATGGTGGCGCACCGGGCGTAGACGGGATGCGGGTCGACGCCTTCGGCGAACGATTGGATGAGGAGATCACACGTCTGCGCGCAGCGTGGAATGGCGGTACGTACCGTCCCCAAGCGGTGCGTCGGACGTGGATCCCGAAACCGGGAACAGACGAACTGCGACCACTGGGCATTCCGACGGTACGTGACCGCGTGGTGCAGACGGCGTTGCAGTTGGTTCTGGAGCCGATCTTCGAGCTGGGATTCCATGACCGTAGCTACGGATTCCGTCCCTGGGCGCAGCGCCCATGACGCTCTGCACGCGACGGTCACCGCCATCACTGCCGGTCACACGGTGGTGGTGGACGTTGATCTGAAATCGTACTTCGACCGCATCCCGCACGCGCGGTTGTTGTCGCTGGTACGACAGAAGGTCACCGATGGACGGATCCTATCGCTGATCGAATCGTTCCTGAGGGCACCGATCCAGGATGGAACGCAGGTGACCCGACCGGAGACCGGCACCCCGCAAGGTGGTGTCATCAGTCCCCTGTTGGCAAACCTGTATCTGGATGAACTGGACCATCACATGGCCCAGGCAGGCATGACGATGATCCGGTACGCAGACGACTTCGTCGTCTTGTGCCGGACCATGGAGGAAGCCGAACGCGCATTGGCCGAGGTGCAACGCTGGACGACTGCGGTCGGCCTAACGCTGCATCCAACCAAGACGCGATTGGTGGACCTCACCCAGGCGGACAGCTTTGTGGATTTTCTCGGCTTCCGTCTGCGTTTGACCCCGCCGCTGGACAGCAACGGACGACGGCGCGTGATCCGCGACCTGCGTCCGAAGAGTCACGCGCACATCAAAGACACCATCCGACGTCTCACCCCGCGGCAGAGCGGCAAAGGATTGGGCGGGGTCATCAACGACCTCAACACCAGCCTGCGCGGCATCTCCGCCTACTTCCGCAGCGTCATCAAACGACGCCAGCGGGAAGTCGACGAGATGATCCGTCGCCGCCTGCGCAGCATGCTCCTACGATTCCGCGGCATCACCTGCTTCGGAACCGGAGAAGCAAACCGCACCTGGACCAACGCCTACTTCAAACGACAGGGGCTCTTCTCGCTGGAAGCCGCCCATATCGAACACACCAACGCCCATCGACGGGCCCACTAACTGGAGAGCCGTATGCGAGAAATCCGCCAGTACGGTTCGGAGGGAGGGGCGACCGGGAAACCGGTCGTCTCTACCCCTATCATTACGTCGCCGCCGTTGGCGGCTTGAGATGGCGTTCGGCCATCGGCCATCGGCCATCGGCCATCGGCCATCGGCCATCGGCCATCGCCCATCGGCTACCGGCTACCGGCCATTCGCGCTCACGTGGCACGGGCGTCTCGCCCGTGATCAAGTGCACCGGAGCACGGGCGTGACGCCCGTGCCACGAAAAAGCCGTTCGCCGTTTGCCGTTCGCCTGTAGCCCGTCGCCTGACTTTACGACTTCGGCCCGCCCGCCTTCGGCGCTTCCAACTTATCCTTTAACCGCGTGAAATCCTCTGCCGCTCGCGTCCCTGCCCGGGTCTCCTTGTACGCCTTCGCCAGATCGCGGTACCCGGTTGCCGCCGCTACCAGCTTGTCCTTGGCAGTGCCGGCCTGTTGCTCGAACGCGAGCAACGATTTGTATTTCTGCAGCGCGAGCTGCTCGCGTTTGAGCGCGGGATCCTTGGTGAGATCGGTGAGCGATTTGATGGCGGTCTTGCGCAGAGCCGGATCGGCCTGTTGCAGATAGTCCTCCGCCACGAAGTCGTTGTAGGCCTCGACCTGATCGATCTGGTCGGACATCGCCTGGATGGTGTCCAGCCGCTTCTGGAAGTATTTGGTGTAGAGCGCCGCGCCCTCGGCACCTTCCGCGACCTGGGGCAGGTTGATGAAGTTGACGTGGTAGCTGATGGTCACGGCGGCGCCGCTCTTGTCCTTCACGCCCGTCAGCGTGACGGCGTAACTGCCGGCCTGACCGAGGGGGAAGTCCTTGGGGCGGAAGATCACGGCGGGGCCACTGCCGAAGCCGCCGGTGTCGAGGTGGAAATAATCCAGCGTGAGCGGATCGCCCTGCGGTTCAGCCTTGGCGTTCAGCGCACGGATGGTCACTGCGAGTTCGGACTGCGCCGGCAGGACGTACTTCTTCATGTTGGGCGAGATGCTCCACGCATGCCGGCCGCCGAAGAACTGCACCGGCATCGCGCCGCGCGTCGGGTAGGTGACGAGGTCCCACTCCGGCACGGATTTCAGCGAACCGTCGAAGGCGTACATCGCTGCGTACTTGCCCTCGGTGCCGAAGGCGGTGGTGCCCATGGCGGGATTCAGGATCCAGCGGCGGTGACCAACGCGGTCGATGTTGCTCGGATCCGAATCGTCCATCCAGCCATCGACGCAACTGGCGGGCTCGGTGCGACCCATGAACAGGTTGCTCTGACCGGCGCCGTCCTTGCCGAGTTTGTAGTCGTCATCGCTCATGCCCGGCGGGCGTTCCGGCGCATGCGTGAGCTTGTCGAGGCGGGCACAGATGTCCGCCGCCGCGTGGGCGAGTTCGCCCTGACGGGCGTTGAAGGCGAGGGTCTCGAACGGCACGCCGCAGAGGTAGCGGTACTGGCGCATGCGTGCGAGGTAGATGTCTTGCTGCGAGGCGCCCTTCCCAGGCCCCAGCAATTGGAGCATCGCTTTCACCTCGCCCGGGGAACGCGCGGACGTGTGGTCGAGGGGATTCGCCGGATCGGCGGCGGGCAGGACCGCCAGCAGGAGGGCCAGCGTGGCGGTGCGTGTGAGTGCGGACAGCATGGCGTCACCTCGTTGGCAGGGCCCTGCGACGGGCGGCACCCGTGTGGGCGCGGTGGTATCCAGGAATGTCAGCGGCAGGGAATCTGGTCGCAGGACATCAGCCTGCTAGGGAACAAATGGTTCATTTCCGTGCGACAGAATCCCCGTTGGTCAGGTGTTCCCGACGACATCATCGTGACGTGGATCACATCTTAAGGTGATGCACTGCAAGTGGTCGTGTGTCCGAGATGAGAGATGGTGGCTGACCTGCGTGTGCAGGGCACACGCCGACTGGTGTCGGGCGCGGGGGAGTGGCCCCGTAGCCGTCGCGGCGAGCATGCGCGGCAGCACCATCACGGACATGTCGACACCAGGGTGTGCACACCGGTCTGACATCAGGGAGGCTCGATGATCCGTGTCCGTTCTTTTGCACTCGTATGCCTCTTCACCGCGCTGGTCGCGAGTGGGGCGTGCGTGCACTCCGCCGACCGCACCACCCTTCCCTGGGAATGGACGGCGCCCGAACAGAAACGCATCACCTCCAACGCCACGAAACTGCCCAAGGGCGACGACGGCTATTGGGAAAACAAATTCAAGAATCTCTCCGCGCGCAGCAACGTCTCGGCCGAGCTGGCTGTCGCCGGTTTCTATTACCTGGAGACCGCGGTCGAGAGTTTTGGCAAGGTGAGTGGAATCGCCTTTTCGAAGACCACGTACGGTCAGGTGCGCTTGGTCATCCACGACAAGCCGGCCGACTTCGCGGCGGCCAATCCGTCAGCGACCGGTGCGCGCTGTGCACACAAGCTGGTGACCAGCGACAGCGGCAAGACCGACATCGAGTTCCACGTGGTGGCCGGGCCTGAGCGCAACGCGGTCAATTTCGCTGCGGTCATCCCGTTGGCCGAACTCCAGTATGAAATCGGCCTGGCATTCGCCCAGCTCGGCACGGGGAAGACAGTGCCGCCGGCATTCCTGGCGCGCGGCATCGCGGAGTTTTTTGCTGGGTGGGATATGCGAGTGGACAGTTACACAGCGGCGACCACGGCCTCGGCGCTCTATGGCGCGAAGGACCAGATCTTGCGGCTCATGCTGAAGGACCCGGCCTTCATGCCGACCGTCGCGTCCCTGGTGGCGCTGACCCCGGCAGAGTTCACCGGCGCGAACCAGGACAAGAACGCCGCCTTGGCACTGGCCTTCCTGGATTTCATGATCGGCCCGCACGGGAAACGCCGGAGCACGGTGTCGCGGCTGTGCTCGGCGCTGGAGAAAGACGGCGCGGCCCACGATTACACCCAGACCCTGCTGGAAGAAAAAACGCTGAAGAAACTGCAGCAGGAATGGCGTCTGCACCTCTGTCGCGTCGCCGGACGCAGCCTGATGCCGGAGCAGTTCCAGTTCGATGCGGAGGGTTCGTTGCCACGTCAGCTGGCGATGAACCAGGGCGGGAATTATGGTCATCGGCCGAGCGTGCTCCTGACGCCCATGCTGGGTGGTGCGTACACGCTTGCCTGGCATGACCCGTCGTCACAGACCATCCGGCTGATGGCCTGTGACGCGGAGAACAAGAAAACCGTGTCGCTAACGCCGGAGTTCCTGGCCGGCGCGCGCAGTCTGTTGGGCTGTGCCTATACGGGGAAGAACAACACCTACGTGATCGCTTACTCCAAAGATCATGCGGTGGGTGGTAAGGACTACGCCTTCCACCTGAGCGGGATCAAGGCGGATGGCACGAAGATATTCGACCAGATGGTGTTCGGCGACAAACCGCCGACCGAGGTCGGATCGAAGGGCG
This sequence comes from Planctomycetota bacterium, assembly GCA_031426335.1. Lineage (GTDB taxonomy): Bacteria > Planctomycetota > UBA11346 > UBA11346 > UBA11346 > BOG-1363. Next base: position 7,154 of record JANPLC010000070.1, on the reverse strand, counting down.
AGCCGGGCGCCGCCGGCACCGGCCGCGTCATCTACAACGAAGCCACCAACACGGTCGGTTATTACCTGGCGCACCAGCAGCGCTGGCCCGATATGGTCCGTCACCAGGGCGGTTACATCGGCACGCTCCAGCCCGATGGATCGAACCTCACGCGCGCCGATGGCTGGTTCTTCAGCCACAACTTCGATCAGCGGATGATCTCAAGCGGCTCGTCCTTCTACGCCCTCGCCCACGGTGATGCGTACCCACGCGCGTTGGGCATCAGTCGTTGGAACATCGCGGCCGGCGCCTTGTCGAAACAGTTCGACGTGCAGTACCACAAGATCCCTGGGATGAGCGGCGACAACCGCACCGATTGTTTGACTGGTGGGCTGGTCGAACTGAACGGCGGCAAACACGTCGCGGTGGCGTTCGCCACCTCCAACGAACGGAAGTCGCAGGATGTCGGCCTCACCCTGATCGACGCGAACGGCGCGGTGGTGGTTCCAACCAAGTGGCTGACCGCCTATCCGGAAGGCACCAAGGCCACGTTCCCCAGGATCGCCCGCTACGACCAGCACGTCCTGGTTGCCTGGGAGGAATGCACGGGCTCGGCCGCGCGTATGCGCATGCTGCTGATGTCGCCGGATCTGAATCAGACGTTCGTCAACAAGACCTACGCGGATCTCGAACTGCCGACCACCTATGACCTGGTGAACCTGACCGATGGATCGATTGCGTGGGTGATCGCGAAGAATGGGAAGCTGTTGGTGACCCGGATCGATTTGAGTGAGAAGGTGCAGGGGGATTTGTATGGGCTGCTGAAGGCGCGGCCCGGCTTCGAGGATTAGTTTGTTTCGCGGGCTTCGCCCTCGGGCTCCCACGGACTTTGTCGTGGTTAGATTTCCGCTGCGCGGAAAATCTTGGGCGGATCGGCTTGCGCCGATGGTATCCGCCCACCACCACTCGGCGTCCGCGCGCCGATGCCGCGTGCCGGCCATCGGCCATCGGCCATCGGCTATCGGCTATCGGCCATCGGCCAAGATTACCGGCAGAGGGCAGAGCCCGAATGCCGACACCGTTCGCCGTTCGCCGTTCGCCGTTCGCCGTTCGCCGTTCGCCGTTCGCCGTTCGCCGTAAGTCGGCCATCCTCCGTCATTTGTCCTGTCCATCGTCACCGCCGTCACCCCCTGGTAGGTTGCCACCGGGTCCTAGCATTCCCGCCCATGCCACGACTGGTCTATGACGGTAAAGAGTTCCCCCTGGCGGCCGGTGCCGAACTGGTGATTGGACGCCACCGTGACAACGCCATTCCCATCGCTGACGGCAAGGCCAGTCGCAAACACTGCCGGGTGTTCGGCAAACCCGACGGCACGGTGTGGGTCGAGGACCTCGAATCCGCCAATGGCACCGAGGTCAACGACGACGAGATCTTCTCGCCGCGCCAGCTGGTCGATGGCGATCAGATCATCATCGGCAAGGCCAAGATCCGCTTCCTGGGCGACACCGTCGAGACCACACCGGCCAACGGCATGACGGTGATCCAGGCCGATCCCAAGGAGCTGATCGATCGTCTGGTGGGCGGCTGCCGGCTGACCGCGGTGATCGCCGCCGGCCATTCGGGGACGGTCTACCGCGCCAAACAACTTAGCTTGGGGCGCGAAGTCGCGGTGAAGATCTTCAAGTCCGAGTTGCTCAAGCGCGATCCGGGCTTCGCTGAGCGTTTCCTGACCGAGGCGCGCCGCGCCGGCAGCATCATGCACCCCAACGTGGTGCAGATCCACGAGTGCGGCAATGACGATGGGTTGCTGTGGTACAGCATGGAACTGGTGGAGGGCGACACTCTCGAAGACCTGGTCACGCGTGATGGTCAGCTGGATGCGATGCTGGCGCTGGTGATGGCCGAACAGGCCGCCCAGGCGCTGCAGGCGGCACATGCCAAGAACGTCATGCATGGTGACGTCAATCCGGGCAACCTGATGCTCGCGGGCGAGGGCAAAATCAAACTGCTCGATCTCGGGCTGGTGCGGGTGCTGAACTCCGGGCGCAACGCGGCGGGAAAAAAGCGCGTCATCGGCAATCCGTGGTACATGAGCCCGGAACGTGCCAAGGGCGACGACGGCGATGCGCGCAGCGACATCTACAGCCTGGGTTGCGTGCTCTTCCACCTGCTGACCGGCGAACCACCGTACGACGCGGACAGCCCAAAGGAGATCCTCAAGGCGCATGTCGATCGACCGATCCCCAACGCTGCCGATACGCTGCCGGGCTTGCCGAAAAAAATCGACGAGCTGCTGCATAGCATGTTGTCGAAGAATCCCGCCTGGCGCTACGCGACCATCGACGAGGTTCTAATCGATCTGCGTGCTGCCCGTGAGGCGGTGAGCAAGAATCCCCCCAAGGCCAAGCCCAAGGCGCGCAACGCCACGGCGGGCAATGCGGCCACTACGTCGCCGAGCAACGGCGATCATGCCGCCCAAGCCGCGGTCAATCTCGAACGGTCCCAGGCGCGCTCCGAGCGCGCGCAGCAGCACCACGTGCGCAATCTGGTGGTGCTCGTCCTGTTGGTGGTGATCCTGGGCATCGCCTATTCGTTCAGCGGCATTTCATTCGGCACGTTGGTGGCCAACGTCAACCAGCACAAAGCCGGTACCGCGGCCGGACCGTTCACCGATCCGACCACTCCGCCGCCGCCGACCACGACGAAACCCACGCCACTGCCCAGCGAGCAAACACCGCCGCCGGCCGGCAATCCGGCGGCCGAACGTTGGAAGGCCGCGCAGGTGGAGATCGACGCGCTGGTCAAACAAAGCGACTGGGGTGCGGCCGAGCTGCGCCTGGCGCGGGTGGCCGATGAACTCAAGAGCATGCCCAGTGGTGCCGCCTTCGCGCAAGGCGTGCGCCTCAAAGGTGACCAACTCACCCTCGACGGCGAGGCGTGGTACCGCACGCAGATCGCCGCCCTGCCCGAGGCCACCACGGCGGCCAATGTCGCGCCGCGCTTGGCCAGCTTGGGAGCGCTGCGTGACCGGGCGTTGGCGGTCAACCGCAGCGATGCCGAAATCCGCTATCAGGAACTGGTCACGCGTCTGGATCAACAACTGCGCGCTGCTCGGCGTCAGGCGCGTCTAGCGATCGAGGCAGGCAAACCCGAGTCATTGCCGGTGATCGCGCAGCAACTGGCTCCGTGGTTCACCGGCACGCCGCTGGCCGGTGTGTATCGCCAATTCAGTGCACTCACCAGCGAAGCGGCCGCGGCCAAAGCGCTGTGGCGGGCGGACTGGACAGCGACCCACGAAGGCCTGCTCGCAGCCAAGGGCGAGGCGGCGCTTGCTGCTGGCGCGGTCCTGCTGCTGGTTGGCGAAGCGGATAAGGCGCGGACCGTACTGCTCGGCGAGGCCGCGCTCGGCCAAGGCACGTTGGTGCGCCGTCGTGAAGCGCTCTTCGGACGTGAAGCAGCAATCCTGTCGTTCAGCGATCTGGGCGATCTGCAATTCATCGAAACACTGCAAGGCGACGTGCGCCTGCAGGACAACGCGCTGACCAGCGTCGGCACCGAGGCCTGTGGTCTGGCCATCACCGTTCCCGTTGGCGGCGCCAACTGGAACGCCGGCCTGACGCTCAAACTCGGCAAGGGTGCCGGCCAAGTGGTGATCAGCTGCGTGAAGGGAGAAACCGCGGAGTTCTCGCTGCGCATCGAAAGCGACAAGCTGGTGATGAAGACCCACTCCGCCGTCGGGTGGGAAAACAGCGATCCGAAACGTCCCGCCGGCCCGCTCAAGATCCGCTTGGTCTGCCGCGCGAACACGCTCCAGGTCTTGGTCAACAATCAGGTGGTGAGCGAAACCTAACAGGCGCGCATTCCCGCCGGCAGCCAGCTGCGCTTGGAGGCGGCGGATATCGCGTGGGTGTTGGACGAAGTGCAAGTGGTGGGCGAATGATGGTCGCGGTGCAGCGTTCGGCGATGCAGCGATGCGGCGTTCGGCGTTCGGCGTTCGGCGTTCGGCGTTCGGCTGCGCGCCAACGTCTACGTGGCGGATGGCACGCACGCTGGTCCACGGTTGGCCGGTGTTTTCCGCCCCGGTGGGGCGGTATGGAAATAGCCCAGCACTTTAGTGCTGGGAAAGTCGTGTTGTTTTTTGGGCAAGTCCCGAAGGGACGGCTGAACCAGCTCAGCTCAGCCGTCCCTCCGGGACTGTGTCCCTTCATGCACTTTTCCCCGGCACTAAAGTGCCGGGCTATTTCCAAGTCGTTCCTCCGGGACGCATCAGGCCATACTTCCGACCGGATCGTCTGAGAGGATGGTCCCGGTGGCTAAAAAACGCCGCACGCCGCACTCCGCACACCGCACATCTCGGCGCGAAGCGCCGACGATCGCCATCACTATCGGCGATCCGGCTGGTGTTGGGCCGGAGATCGCGCTCGAGGCCATCACGGATCGTGCGGTGCTGCGTCTCTGCCGTCCCGTCCTGGTTGGTAGCCGAGCGTTGTTGACGCGCGTCGCGCGCAAATTGAAACGTCGTCTGCCCAAAGAAATCCTCGACCCGACGCCAGAGTTCGCTGCTGCTGATGTGGTGCCCGGTACGGTGCAAGCCGCCAACGGCGCCGCCGCAGCGCGCTGGGTCGATGCCGCTATAGCCGGCTGCCGCGAAGGCCGCTTCGCCGCGATGGTCACCTGTCCACTCAACAAAGAAGCTCTCGCTGCCGGCGGCGTACCGTTCCCTGGGCACACCGAGTTGCTGGCGCATCGCTGCGGCGTCAGTGGCGAGATCATGTTGATGTACGACAAGAAGATCGCGGTGGCGCTGGTCACGGTGCATCAGGCGTACACCTCGGTGCCCGGCTCGCTCTCGGTCGAGCGCATCGTCCACACCGGTGAACTGCTCGCCGCAGCGCTGCGTCGTCTGCGGAAAGGCGAGCCGCGTATCGCCGTGCTCGGTCTCAATCCTCATGCTGGTGAACACGGCTTGTTCGGCGATGAAGAAGCTCGCTTCGTCGTACCGGCGGTCGAAGAACTCCGCCGTCGTGGCGTCCACTGCGATGGCCCGCTGCCACCGGACACCGCCTTCGCGCCGATGAATCGCAAGAAGTATGCAGGCCACGTGTGCCTCTACCACGATCAGGGGCTGATCCCGTTCAAGGCGTTGGCGTTCGATGACGGCGTGAACGTGACGCTCGGCTTGCCGATCGTACGTACCTCGGTCGATCATGGCACCGCGTTCGACATCGCCTGGCAGGGGAAGGCGACGCACCGGAGTCTGGTGTCGGCGATCGGACTGGCAGTGGCGTTGACGCCCCCATCGTTGGGCAAGGTATCGGCATGACTCTCGTCGACCTATTGCCTTGGCTTCTCCTGGCAGGTTTTGTTTTCTTCGCAGTGCAAAAGGGACGCCGCCAATGGGCCATGCTCATCGCGTTGCATGGTGTTTCTGCGGTGCTCCTCGGGGTCGGCCTCATGCTCTTGGGAAATGAGGACATCAGCCGTCCTGGCATGTTCCTGAATCATTTCCACCTCGCTCTGGCTTGGCCGCTGATGGCCCCATTCGTCCTGTGGGGCATCGGCTTGGCTGCCGTGGGCTTGATCGCATCAATGGCTTTACTGCTGTTGGCCTTGGCGGCGGAGTGCGCGATTTATCTTGCCGCATACCGACTCTCACAGGCCATGAGCAGGCGCCTGGATGCTTGGCTCGACCAACGGAAGGGCGGCGAGAGCTCATGAGCGGGTGAGGCTCAGGCGAGCACATCCCGGACTACGCTCGCCGCCTCAACCCCCGTCAGCTTCTGATCCAACCCCTGCGCCCGCACGCTGAACCGTGCATGATCGATCCCCATCAGGTGCAGGATCGTCGCGTTCAGGTCGCGCACATGCACCGGATTCTCCACGGCATTGAAACCGAAGTCATCCGTCGCGCCGTAGGTGATGCCGGGTTTGACACCGCCACCTGCCATCCAGGTGGTGAAGCTGCGCGGGTGGTGATCGCGGCCGGCCTCCGGGCTGTCCCATTTGCCTTGGCCGACCGGGCTGCGACCGAACTCGCCACCCCACACCACCAGCGTGTCGTTGAGCAGGCCACGGCGTTTGAGGTCGGTGATCAGCGCAGCCGTCGCCTGATCGGTGTCGCGGCAACGCGCGGTACACCAACTCGTCAGACGGCTGTGATGATCCCAGTCGGGATGGACGAGTTGCACCATGCGCACGTCGCGTTCCATCAGACGACGAGCGAGGATGCAGTTTGCTGCGTAGCTGCCTGGGCGGCGTGAGTCGGGGCCGTAGAGGTTGAAGACTTCTTCCGGTTCGTTGCTGAGATCGGTCAGGTCCGGCACGCTGGTCTGCATGCGGTAGGCCATCTCGTACTGCGCGATGCGCGTGGCGATCTCGGGATCGCCGGTGGCTGTCAGGTGCGCGCGGTTGAGTTCATCGAGCCCATCGAGCATCCCACGCCGCACGTCACGCGGTAGACCATCGGGATCGCGCAGGTAGAGCACGGGATCACGCGCCGAGCGCAGTTTCACGCCTTGATGACGCGACGGCAGATAACCGCTGCCCCAGTAGTGGTCGTAGAGCGGTTGATCGCTCGGGCGCTGCATCTTCGAGATCAGCACCAGATAATCCGGCAGATCGCGATTCACCGAGCCTAAGCCGTAACTCAGCCACGCACCCAGCGACGGTTTTCCGGCGAGTTGATTGCCGGTGAGGAACTGCGTCATCGCCGGTGCGTGGTTGATCTGATCGGTGTGCATCGACTTGATGAAGCACAGGTCATCCGCCACTCCTTGCAGATGCGGCAGCCATTCACCGATGTTCGCACCGCTCTTACCACAGCGCGTGAACGTCACCTTGGTCGGCATCACCAGCTGTTTCTGGTTCGACGTCATGGTGGTGACGCGTTGGCCCATGCGGATCGAATCCGGCAGTTCGGTGCCGGCGAATTTCAGCAGGTCAGGTTTGTGGTCGAATAATTCAAGCTGCGAGGGCCCACCGGACATGGTCAGCATGATCAGGCGTTTCGCCTTTGGTTTATGGTGCGGCAACGTGGGGACGCTGCCGTCGCCAGCAGCGAGCAGCGAAGGCAACAACGGCAGCGCTCCCGCCGCCAGGCCGAAACGGGCACACATGGCGAGGAACGAACGTCGGGTCTGGGTGGCACCCCCTGGGAGCGGCGAGCCCCAGCTCG
>JANPLC010000069.1:0-13433 GCA_031426335.1 Planctomycetota bacterium | reverse complement strand
GGGCGGACGATCAACGGCGCCTTTCTTGGGCGTCTCGGCCCAGCCCATCTGCTCCAACAGAGGCAGGCCGATGGCAACGCCGAGACCCTTGAGGGCGGTGCGGCGGGAGATCATCCAGTTCTTGCTCATGGCGAATTCCTTCGAGGGATCAGCGGTTCAGCGAGCGCGACGGTTCAAAAAGGGATAGCTGGTGGCGACTTCCGCCACCAACACGGAAAAGCGGTACTCGTTCTTGCTCATGGTTTCGACGATGCGGTCGATGGTCGGTTCGTCGTAGTGTTCAACTCCGCGACCGAGCGCGTAGGTCAGCATTTTTTCGGCCATGTTGCCGGTGAACTGGCCCTTCGCGTCCATGAAGATTTTTTTCAGTTCGACCGGATTACGGAACGACACGCCGTTGGGCATCTTGCCCGCGGTGTCGAGTGGACTGCCGCCTTCGTCCTTGTCGCGCCAACGGCCGAGCGCGTCGAAGTTCTCCAGGCCAAAACCGATCGCATCCATCACCTTGTGACAAGAAGAACAGGTCGGGTCAGCGCGGTGTTTTTCCATGCGTTCGCGCAGCGAGAGCTTGGCGACCTCTTGGTGATCTTCGGCCTGTTTTTCCAGCGATTCGACCAGCGGCGGTGGCGGCGGTGGCGGATCGCCCAGGATTTCCTCCATCACCCATTTGCCGCGTTTTACCGGGCTGGTGCGGCCGGGCATCGAGGTGATGACCAACACCGCACCCTGGCCGAGCAAACCACCGCGGTTGCGGTCGGTGAGTTGGACTTTGCGGAATTGGTTGCCGACCACGCCAGGGATGCCATAGAGCTTGGCCAGCTTATCGTTGAGGTAGGTGTAGTCGGAGTCGATGAGTTCGAGCACGCTGCGGTCTTCGCGCATGATCGCTTCGACGTAGGACATGCTTTCGTCGTACATCGCCTTGCGGATCTCTGGAGTGAACTCTGGGAAGATCTTTAGGTCCGGCGCGATGGTTTCGATCTTGCGCAGTTGCAACCACTGGCTGGCGAAGGAATCCACCAGCGCACGCGCCTTGGGATCCTTGAGCATGCGCGCGACTTCTTGGCGGATGACGGTGGGATCAGTCAGCTTGTTCTGCTTGGCCAACTCGAAGAGCGCCGCATCGGGCATGGTCGACCACAGGAAGTACGACAGCCGCGCGGCGATCTCGTAGCTGTCGAGCGCGTAGGCGCCGTCCTTGGTCGCGCGATCCGGTTCCGTGCGGAAGAGGAAACTTGGCGAGATCAGCACGCCCTTCAGGCCAAGACGCACGCGGTCCTGGAACACCTGTCCGTTTTTCGCCGACACGTCGTAGAGCTTCATCAGACGATCAAGCTGCACGTCGCTGACCGGACGACGGTAGGCGCGAGTGGCGAAGGCCGCGAGAATCTGTTTCGCTGCCTCACGTTCCGAGGCCGCAAGATCTTTGTTCTTGGGATCCGGCTTGGCGATGAAGATCGCACGATGCGCCGGCGTTTGGGTGCCCTGACGTGGGCCCTTCATTTCGAGCGACACCAATTGCAGCGCACGTACGCGCGGGCCGGCGGACTTCTTTGGTTTCTGTCCGGGAGCTGCTGGTTTGGCGTCCTTCGCTGGCTCGGCCTCGGGCGGTTCGCTGAACGGATTCATGAACGAAATCGACACCACGTGCAGTCCACGCGGCGCGTCTATGGTAAGCGACACCGGCGCGGGTTTCTTCGGCGTGACCTTGGTGTCGGCCACCATCTTGCTGTCGATCTTCACGCCGAGCTGCGCCGGCTCGGTGCCGACCGGTTCGGAGGCTGCCTTGATCTTCAGGCTGTATTTGCCGCTCACCGGAATCGCGACCAGGCCGCGCAGTTCGCCGGCTTCGCTAATGGTGATGCCTTCGACTTTGCCTTTAGCTTCGGGATCCGGCGCGGGTTTATCCTTCACCTTGCCGTCAACGACGTACTCCCACGTAGTGAGGTCGACATCGATGTCGGGCGGATCGAGCACGATCGCGCGTTCCAGGATCTGATCCGCAGCAATGAGGTACTTCTCCATCAACAACGGCGGCAACGACAGCACGTCGCCAATGTTGTCGAAGCCGTTGCCGACATCGTCCTCGGGGAAGTCCTCGGCCGGCTTGAAGTCAACGCCCACCAAATCGCGGATGGTGTTGTTGTATTCCAAACGATTGAGGCGACGCACGGTCACACGACCGGGATCCGGCGCATCGGTAGTCGAGAGCGACTTTATCCACGCCATGATCTTGCCACGTTCAGCGTCGGAGGGTTGTTTCTCTTTCTCTGGCGGCATCTCGTGCGAGTGCAGGTTGTCAGCGACTTCTTTCCACACCTTGCGCGACTTCTCCGCCTCAGCACCAGAACGGAAAGTCTGGAGGTTGAGTTCGCCCTTCTGCTTCTTGTCGCCGTGACACGAGAAGCAGTAGGACGACAGCAGCGGGACGATTTCTTTGTCGTAGGCCGCGTGCACGCTGGCCTTGCTCTCAGCAGTGACGACCAACGACGGCAGACCGGCAACGAGGGCGAGGCCCATCAGCCATGAGGTCCGGAAAGTACGATGGTCAGAGGACAACGACATGCAGGGCGATCTCCCTACCTGAATTGTATGATTGGTCGCTCAACGGCGATCCTGACAGGCTTTTCTACCTGACGTTTGCACTCTGCACACGGCATTTACCAGTTTTACCGCAAGCGATTGAAAGCGTGTCCCAAACCTGCCAGCACCGAGCGCTTTACGCCGACGATTCGCCGACAGACACGTCACTTGCCACTGTTCAATGGTTCTGGGCCCGGTGGCGTGTCAGACCAATCCGCTCACCCCGCACACTGGGTTACACAGTCACGCTGACCACCGGCTCAGGTGTGCTCGAAACCGCTCCATTCCAGCGGCACCACCCGGCCGTGGTGGTCTTCGCGGAATGCTCCCGGCTGATCGACCAGCCAGCCGACGTTCGCCAGCCGCCGGGGGAACGGCCACGCTAATTGCAGGGTCGGCCAATGTTCCGCAGCCACCGCCGCGAGCAGTTCAAAATCTTCACCATCACAACAGGCGGCCTTCGGCTGATCACTCATCACCGGCACGTCGTCGTGCACTGGCACTTGGTTCGGCAGCAGCAAGCAACCATATCCGCTGGCCGCAGCGAGTTTCGGCGCATCTGCAGCCAGCCCGTCGCTGAGGTCCATCATCGCATGCACATACGGACTGCCGGCGAGCCACTGACCTTCCGCCAGACGCGGTTCGGGGCGCAGGTGACGACCACTCACCAAGCTGCCACCAAGCGGACCGGTCACGACCAGCAGGTCGCCCGGCGTCGCGCCTGAGCGCGTGACCAAGCGAGTGAGGCCGTGGGCATTGGCAACCGCTTCACCCCACACCGTGACAGTGATGACGAGTTCTTCGCCGCCGGTGGTGTCGCCGCCCAGAACCGGGCAAGCATGACGTTCACATTCGGCGAGCAGGCCTTCCATCACCGCCAGACCATCCCACCGCGTGGGACAGGTGAGCGCGACCACTGCGCCAACCGGTTTCGCGCCCATAGCGGCGAGATCGCTGAGCGCCGCGCCGGCAGCCTTGCGACCAATGAGCGCTGGCGGATCAGTCGCACGGAAATGGCGGCCTTCAACGATGGTGTCGGTGCTTAGGCAGGTACTGCCGTTCGGCGTCCACACACAGCAATCATCGCCGATGCCGAGGACGCCCTCCGGATCGCGGATTCGTTCCCGGAGTTTCCGGATCAGGTCGTTTTCACGCACTCGGTTGGCTCAGGCACCGCTCACGCGGTCGGAGCGGCAAGCTCGCGACGGCGCGAGACGATGGTCGCCCGCAGGTCTGCAATGCGCTTTTCCAGTTCAGCAATGCGCTTCGGACCAGCGGTGTAGACCGGGTGGTGCAGATCGTTGAGGGCGGACATCTGGGCGCGCAGCTCGTCGTTCAGCGATTCGAGCAGCAGGTCGCTGTCAGGCGGAGTAGTCATGGGCGGGATCGTCGCCCTGGGCTGCGCACGTCAACCAGTGCCGCAATGGAACAAGACGACCATTTCACCGCCAAGTCGCCAAGGACGCCAAGGAAGTCGGGCTTTCTCCGGTCCCCTGGCTGACCCGTCGCAGAGAGCGTCAATTCAGTCCGTGGGTGAACTGATGTGCTACGACCGACACATGCCAAGGGTCGGGGGTACATCTTCCTCCATGCGCTCCTTCCGCCCCCTCGCCCTTGTGCTGATGTTGGGAAACCTGCTCCCCGCAGCGGAAACCCCGCCACCGGCAGCAGATCCCCTGGCACTCCCACCAGCGGAAGAGGTCGACCCCACCTCCGCCGCGGCCTGGGATGCGCGCTTGTTCGACAAGAAGGGGAAGCTGATCCGCGCCGCCTATGTGCGCATGGCGGCGAGCATGGAAGCCAAGGACCTCGACCACCGTCTGGGACCGGACTGGGACTTCTTCCATCCGACGGCGAGGAAGCCGGCCAAGGAAGCAGCCAAAGAAACTAAAGAGCCCAAGGAAAAACCGCCCAAGAAAGGCGCGAAGGAGACCACTGCGGCCAAAGATCCCGGCACGGTCGATGGCTTCCCGCTCGACGGTTCGCGCTACCCCAACGGTCGCTACATCTGGAAGGTACCGACCAAGAACGGCACCGACTGGACCGGCCACGGCGGTCAGGTGATCTACCTGCCCGATCAGGCCAACGCCACCGGCATGGATAAGGTGTCGTTCTGCTGGACGGTGCACGAGAACCACGGTGGCAAGCAGTTCTGGCACGACTACATCATGCGCCCAGGGATCGGTGAGAAGGACGGCGGTCAGTGGTGGAGCGGCAGTCCGGATCCCGCGCTGCGCAGTCAGAACGTGATCGCCGCGCTCGGCAAGGATTCCAACCGCACACCGACCGCGATCGCACGCGGACGCTGCGCCTGGGCGAACTATGGCATCATCGCCTTCCGCAGCGGGCTGATCACCATGAGCGGCACCGGCAACAACGGCGAACACCCGTTCCTCACCGTGCAGTTACCGCCTGGGAAAGTGCCCACCGCCGTTGCGGTGACTCCAGGCAACGAACTGGCGCTAGTGGCGGTGTGGGATGTCAGCGAACTCAAAGGTCAGATGGGCGTGATCGCGCTCGGCAGCAATCGTGATCACCAGTTGATGATGATTCCGAGCACCGCGTTCTTCACCCACATGAAACTGCTCGGCTTCGTCGACCTGCCGATCGCCACACCCAGCGCCATCGCCGCGACCACCGACACCGTGTCGTCGGATGGTGTATCCGGCGATCTTGGGAAAGATGCGTTCGATCTGTCGAAACCAGAAATCCGCGAACGTTGGGCCAAGGGCGCACAAGGCACCACACGCAATGTGGCTACAGCGTTGCCGCGCCACGGCTACGTGCTGATCACCTCACGTGCTGAAGATAAGGCGGTGTTCGTCGACCTCAGTCCGTTCTTCACCTGGTTGCGCACCATGTACACCGGCACGCAGCAGGACTACGACGCCACCACCAAACGCGGTGACGCGCCCGACCAATGGCCCTTCACCTTCGAGCACGCGCCCAAGGCCAAGCCGGTGGTGGTGCATACCATGAAGGTCCCACAGCCGACCGCGGTCGCCACCGGCTTTCCCAGCGGTGATGACGCGAGCTTCGCCACCAAGGCGATGATCACCACACTCGACGGACGACTGATCGTGATCGAGGTCGGACAACTCGCCTCGGCCTCGGCCAAACCCGGAGCGATCACGCCACTCGGCATGGTCGCGGTCGGACGCAATCCGACCGGCCTGTGTTACGGCGCGCGCCAAGTGCAGCCGAACAACCAGGTGGTGGTGGTCAGCCGCGGTGATCGCCGCATCTCGTGGGTACGCATCGCCAACACGCCGACCGTCACGCGCACCTTGGAAGATCCACGCTTCAACGATCCGGTGGCGGTCGAGGCTGGCGATTACCGCGGTGGCAAGTTCGTCTGCATCGCCGACTTCAAGGGCCGCAAGCTCATCAACTACCTCACCTCGCCGATCGATAGCTGGGGCGACAAACTCTATGGTGGCTTGGGCGTGAAGGGTGATGCCGCGTACGAGTGTGCCGGATGGACGAACATCCCAGGCTACCCGTTCCTGATCTCCGGTGCGGAAGTGCCATGAGCCGCGACGCCAGACGCTCAGCCTACATCGATTCGATGCTGCTCCTGCTACCCGCAGTGTTGTTGGCTGCGGTCGGAGCGGTGTTTGCCCTCGGTGGTCGGCAGACAGATGCGACGACGCACCACGATGCTCTGCCGGTGCTGAGAGAGAGTGACGGCGTCGATCTCCTGCTGATCCCACGTGGCAGCGTGGACGATGAACAGGGTACACCGGTGAGCGTGCCGCGCTCGTTCTTCCTCGCCCGTACGGAAGTCACGCAAGCGACCTGGAACGCCGTGATGGAGGTGAATCCCAGTCGCGAACGCGGCGACGATCTGCCGGTGGAGTGGGTGAGCTGGGACGATTGCCAAGAATTCCTGCGTCGTCTGTCACGTCGTCATGGCCGCAGCTACCGCCTGCCCACCGAACAGGAGTGGACCTACGCCGCCATCGCCGGATCGAACGCCCAGCACTTCGATGGCGACCGCACCACTTACATCCACACCCGCGCACTCACACCGGCGGATGCCTGCCCAGGCAACGCCTGGGATCTGCGTGGTCTGCACGGCAACGTGTGGGAATGGTGCAGCGATGACCTGCCGGATGGGAAACGCGCGATGCGCGGTGGCTCGTGCAATCTGTACCCGACGTGGTGTGCACCGCATGATCGGCTGACGTATCCCGCGGATTTCCACCACGAACGCCGTGGCTTGCGTCTGGCATTGGATCTGACCGACTGATCACGCCGACGCGAGGAGGTGCCATGCGCACTGCCATGTTGTTGTTCCTGCTGCTCAGCATGGCTGGCCGCGTCGACGCTGGCGAGCAGTGGAACACCACCATTACGGTCAACGGCTCCGATGGTCGACCATCCGCGTGCCACCTGTGGTTGCCGGACGGCGTGAAGCGCGTCCGCGCCATCTTCCTCTTCACCACCTACGGCAGCTTCGGCGGTTTCGCCGCCAGTCCGCAGATCCGTGAATTGGGTCGCGACCTGGACTGCGGCGTCGTGCTGTCGGAAGAACGCCTGCCGGACAAGGATCCTGCACCGATGCTCGCCACTTTGCAGACCCTCGCGACGCGCAGCGCGCACCCGGAAGTCGCACACGCTCCACTCTTCGTCTTCGGTCATTCCAACTCGACGCACGACATGGGCCGCTTCGCCGCGCTGGTGCCGACGCGTATCGCCGGCTGGGTAGCGATGAAATCGGCCTTCGGCGCGCAGTTCTCCCTGCCGGAACTCTACCGCATTCCCGGCATGGTAGTGTCGGGCGAAGCCGATCATTCCTACTTCGGAGACCAGCTCGCCACGGTGCTCAAACTGCGGCGCGAACACGGCGCACTGATGCACATGCTGATCGAGGCCGATGGTCCGCACTGGCCCAACGACCCGACCTTCCAGATCATGATGGCCTTCCTCAAGAACGTCTTCTACCTGCGCGTACCCGCCGATGGCGACGCCACGTTGGCACCGATCAAACTCGTTGAGATCACTGAAGCGGAGGGCTGGCTCGGCCAGAACGTCGCCGGCAAACGCGTACCGAATGGCACCGACTGGAAGTGGGAACAGCCAACCGACGTGAAGCGTCTGCTGGAGATCGCACCGTTCGCCGATTTTCCCGGCGACGCCAAGGACGCGTCGTGGTTCCCCAGCGCCGACTACGCGCGCAAATGGCAGGAGTACTGCCACACCGTCGCGGTGAAGGATTGGGCACGCCTACCCCCAGGCACGGTCGAGGCCTGGAGCTCCAAGCGCCGTCCGCCGGTGATCGACGGCTTGGAATCGACGTTGCTCGCCACGCAGGTGAAGCGCCTCGCCGCGGCGACCGGAGCAAAACCGGTGATCGAGGAATTGCGCAAGCTCGCCGCCAGTAACGACAAACCGGACGAAGCGGCGGAGGCCACGCGCATCCTCGGCGTCTTGGAAAAGACCAGCGGTGACCGCCTGACCCAGGCCAAACGCCTGGAGTCGACCCATCCACCGAGCGCCGTCGCCGCCTACCAGGCATTGGTCAAACGCTTCGATGGTCTCGTCGTCGCCGATAGCGCTCGTGAACGGTTGAAGGCCAAGGATCTCAAACGCGAAGTGACGGCGTGGACCGCGCTCGATCGCTTGATCCAACTTGATGGTAGCTTGGTCGCAGTCGATGGTGCTACCCGCAGCGCCACCGATCAGCGTTTCGCCGGAGCCAACAGCAAACGTCTGCAGGAGATCCACCAGGCCGGCAACGGGCTGGTGCGCGACTTCGCGGATACCCTGGCTGCCAAAGAAGCACGTGCCTTGCTGACGCGGTTGGAGATTCCCGTAGCCGCAGAGAAAGCGGGGGAAAAAACCGGGAACGCTGCGCGCTAAGCCGGTCTCCCGGCATCACGCTCAATGCGCGAACGGTTGCTCGACGCCCGGCGGCAGGGTCAACACTTCGACGCCCTTCTCGGTCACCAGGATGGTGTGCTCGAACTGCGCCGAGCGATTACGATCCACGGTCACGGCGGTCCAACGATCGTCCCACATCACGTGGCGCCAGTCGCCCAGGTTGATCATCGGTTCGATGGTGAAGACCATGCCCGGCATCATCATCGCGGTCTGGCCGGGATCGAAATAGTGCGGCACCTGTGGATCCATGTGGAATTGCTCGCCAATGCCGTGGCCGACGAACGCGCGCACCACGCCGTAGCCTTGCTCTTCCGCGTGATCCTGAATCGCGCGACCGATGTCGCACATCCGCCCGGCTGGTTTCACCGCGGCGATGCCACGCATCAGGCACTCATGGGTGATCGCAATCAGCTTGCGCGAATGGTCATCGATAATGCCGACGCCGACGGTCTCGGACAGATCGCCGTGCATGCCGTCGAGGTAGATCGTCACATCGAGGTTGACGATGTCGCCGTCCTGCAAGGCGCGTGAATCAGGAATGCCGTGGCAGATGACCTCATTCACCGAGGTGCACAGTGATTTGGGATAACCGTGATAGTTGAGCGTCGACGGATACCCGCCCAAGTCGATGTAGGCCTGGTGCGTGATGGCGTCGATCTCATCGGTGGTGATGCCTGGGCGCACCGCCTTCTTGGCGATCTCCAGCACTTTGCGCGCCGCAGTGCAAGCCGTGCGCATGCGCGCGATCTGGTCGGCGTTCTTGATCACCTGCCGCGAACGGCTGCCGGCGGGACGACCGCTGAGCGCGTAATCGGGACGTGGGATGTGCTCCGGCACCGTACGACGCGGAGAGATGGTCCCAGGGCGCACCAGCGGACGACCGTCGGGAGCCTGCCCGTCGACGGGCGGTTTGCCTGCGTCACCACGCAACTCCTTCAGCACGTCACGACTCTGGTGGCAGCGCTTGTATTTTTTGCCACTGCCGCACCAGCAGGGATCGTTGGGACCGGTCTTGGACACGAGGCTCCTTTAGGGGAGCGGAACGTTAGCGCGGTTGGACGGTTGTGCATCCGCTTTGGGCGGCGAGCTACGAGCTACCCGCCAAGACCGCCCGGAGTTTCATCTCGTAGCTCGTAGCTCGAAGCTCGTAGCTCGCCGCCCGTCGCACCTTGCCCCCTCCCACCAGCGGCATCACCATGGCGACCATGCGTACCACCGTCACCTCCACCGATGCCCCGACGGCCATCGGTCCCTACTCCCAAGCCGTGAAATATGGCGGACTGCTGTGGTGCTCCGGACAACTGGGCATCCGTCCCAGCGATGGGGCGTTCGTGGCCGACGATACCGCGCAGCAGGCGAGGCAGGCGCTGAGCAACCTGGAGGCCATCTGCAGCGAGGCCGGGACCAGCCTGGGCAAGGCCCTGCGTCTGACCATCTACCTCGTCGACCTGGCGGAGTTCCAGGCGGTGAACCAGATCTACGCCAGCTTTTTCGAGGCGCCTTACCCGGCTCGCGCCACCGTCCAGGTCGCCGCGTTGCCCAAGGGTGGCCGGGTCGAGATCGACGCCGTCGTTGCGCTGTAATTGCACTGTAGGCGCACTGCAGGCGCGCTATAGGCGCGCTCTGATCCGGGACCTTCCGGAAGTGGATCCAGGCTGGCGGAAATCGCCGGGGCGTAGAGCCTTGCGTCAACAACCCGCTCTCCTCCTGGTAACAGGTTGGATTTACGTCCCGCGATCCGGAGTTCTGCATGTCCGTTGCCCGCCTGCTGGTCTTGCTGGTCCTGTCCACTGCCGCCTGGGTGGTGGCTGGCGATGAACGCCCCTACGTCCATCAACTCTTCAATGACCACATGGTCTTCCCGCGTGATATTGAGGCGCCGGTGTGGGGCTGGTGCGAACCGGGCAAGGAAGTCACCGTCGCCATGGGCGACAAGTCCGCCAAGGCCACCGCAGGCGCTGACGGTCGTTGGCAGGTGAAGATTGGTCCCTTCGGCGCGGGTGGTCCGCACGAGTTGAAGATCACCGGTCCCAAGGAACAGATCGTCAAGGACGTGCTGGTCGGCGACGTGTGGATCTGCTCCGGCCAGTCGAACATGGAATGGGGCGTCAACAGTTCCAACAATCCGCAGGAGGAGATCGCCAAGGCCAATCACCCGAAGATTCGCCTCTTCTACGTGCCCAAACGCATCAGTGCCGAGCCGCAGAACGTGGTAAGCGCCGACTGGAAGCTCTGCTCGCCCGAGAGCGTGCCCGGTTTCAGTGCGGTTGGATACTACTTCGGTCGCCTGCTCCATGAGCAGACCGGTATTCCCATCGGTTTGATCAACAGCAACTGGGGCGGCACCGTCGCCGAAGCCTGGACCAGCGCCGGCGCGCTGAAAACCATGGACGATTTCAAAGGCGCGGTCGAGGACTTCGAACGCATGGCCAAGAACGGCCAGGACGATTTCGAGCAGATCATGGCCGAATGGTGGAAGCGCAACGATCCGGGCAGCGTTGGCGGCCTGGGTTTCGCTGATCCCAACGTCGATGTGAATAGCTGGAAGACCATGAGCCTGCCCAATCTCTGGGAAGGTCAGGGCCTGCCCGACTTCGACGGCATCGTGTGGTTCCGCCGCGACTTCGACCTGCCAGAGAACTGGGCCAGCAAGGACGTGAAACTGCATCTTGGCCCGATCGATGACCGCGACACCACCTGGGTGAACGGTTCCAAGGTCGGCGAGATGAACGACTGGAACCACGACCGCATCTACAAGATCCCGAAGAAACTGCTCAAGGCCGGTCGCAACACCATCGCCATCCGCGTGCTCGACACCGGCGGCGGCGGCGGCATCTACGGTCGTCCCGAACAGTTGAAACTCGAACGCGAGGGCGGCGATCCCATTGCTCTCACCGGCGAATGGCGCTGGAACGCGACCAAACCCATCGCCGAGGTCGCCCAGCCACCGAGCCGCCTCGACAACAATCCCAACGCCATCACCGTGTTGTCGAACGGCATGATCAGTTGCCTGGAACCCTTCGCGATCAAAGGCGCGATCTGGTACCAGGGCGAATCGAACGCCGGCCGCGCGGAACAATACCGCCGCCTGCTGCCGACCATGATCAAGGACTGGCGCCAACGCTTCGGCGTCGGCGACTTCCCCTTCTACATCGTGCAGCTCGCCAACTTCATGGAGCCAACCAACGATCCGGTGCAGTCCGGCTGGGCCGAACTGCGCGAAGCACAACTGTGGACGGCGATGAACGTGCCGAACTGTGGCATCGCCGTGACCACCGACATCGGTGACGCCAAGGACATCCACCCGCGCAATAAACAGGACGTGGGCAAACGCCTCGCGCTCGAAGCGCTGGCCAAGACCTACGGCAAGCAGATCGTGCACCAGGGCCCGCTCTACAAGGAGATGAAGGTCGACGGCAACGCCGTGCGTCTGGTGTTCGACCACGTCGGCGGCGGCTTGGAACAACGCGGCGACAAACTCGCTGGCTTCGCCATCGCCGGCGCTGATGGCAAGTTCGTCCACGGCCAGGCACGCATCGATGGCGCTACCATTGTGGTGACCGGCGCCGGCATCGACGCACCAGCGCACGTGCGCTATGGCTGGGCCAACAACCCACCGGCGACGTTGTTCAACAAGGATGGTCTGCCAGCGTCACCATTTCGCACCGACGCGCCGAAATAAGCGCGTCGCTCTGGCCTGAAAAATGTCCAAAAAAAGGCCCGCCACATTCGTGGCGGGCCTTTTCGTTTGCTGACCTGATTGGTCAACAACCAGCTCACTTAGGAGCAGCGGCCTTCGCAGCGGCGTCAGCGGCAGCCTTCGCAGCGGCGTCAGCAGCGGCCTTGGCGGCGGCGTCAGCAGCGGCCTTCGCATCAGCGGCAGTCGGGACCGGAGCCGTGGTGGTCGTGGTGGTCGCGGCCGGAGCGGTTTCAGCAGCCGGCTTGACCTCGGTGGCCTTCACTTCGGGCTTCGGCGCTTCGGCTGGCTTTTCGCCGCAGCCGGAGAAACCGAGAACCGCAACGAACGCAGCGGAGATGATGGTGAGGTTACGCATGGGATATCCCTTTCAGGTGATGTGACCCTCTTGCGAGGAGGGCGGGAGACTATGGCCCCTGCCGCTGGGCACCAGACGGCAATCCGGGCGGCGGGAGGGTGCTGCGAAACCACCCAGGAATGATGGCAACCATCGTGATCTACGATGCACCGAAGGCGGACGCCCCATCAAGATGCTGAAGAATCGCCAGTACCACCCCGAGCACCACCACCAGCAACATCCCGCGCAACCACAAGATGGGGAAAAACGGGATGTTTTCCGCGCTCATGCGGCCGGTCTTCGCCAACACGACGTAGACCAGCAACTGCACCAGCCCGAACACCAATCCGAGAATCGGTGGCGCCAGGATCATCAGGATGAAACCTAGGCCGGGCATGGGTGCTCGCTGACGCTCGCAGGTACGAAGTACGGGGTACGGAGTACGGCGATTCCAGAATCACCGTACGGCGAGTGGCACCCCGTACCCCGTACTCCGTACTCCGTACCCGAACGATTCACGCCTTCGCCACCCCGGCGGCCGGACGCCACACGCCACGATCCGGCAGATATTCCTGAATGCTGCGCACCGAGTAGCCCTCGCGCTTCACCTGACGCAGCGACGACACCAAGGCGGCGGCGCTGTTGAGCGTGGTGAAATACGGGGTGTTCGACACCGCGCAGGCCGAGCGGATCTTGCCCTCGTCGCTGCGACCGCCCTTGGCGTTGGGCGTGTTGATGAGGAACGCGAGCTCCTTCAGGTGGCCGAGTACGGTGTCGCCACCGTCCTTGACCTTGTTCAGCACCTTCACCGGGATGCCGTTGCGGATCAGCACCGAGGCCGAGCCACGCGTCGAACACAGTTCGAAGCCGAGGTCGTGGATCTGCTGTGCGAGGGCGATGGCCAGACGCTTGTCGGCGTCACGCACGCTG
>JANPLC010000068.1:0-3762 GCA_031426335.1 Planctomycetota bacterium | reverse complement strand
ATCGAGCCGCATCCGTTGCGCATCCTCGACCGTCATCACCAGCAACGCCTCGCCGACATTGAGCCCGGAGGGGGAACACCGCCACACATGCAGCCGAGCCCCAGGCACCCGCTGGAAGGTTCCCCACCACAGCAACCAGTCAGAGTTGCCACCCGTGGTGGTTCCCTGGGGCTGTCCCAGCGCAGAGCCCGATGGCATGCCTAGGGCATCCCCCGGCACCATCCCCAGGGCCATGCCCACGGGGCTCTGGGCGGGGCTCCGGGCGGGCCTCCCCACGGGAATGCCCACGGGACTCACCGGGGTTTTACGGGCTTCTTCCGGGGAATCGGCTGACGCGATGTGCGGCGGCAACGGCTCAAGGTCGCCCACATCATCCGGCCCGAGTTCAGGAGGACCGTCATCCCGCACGGCGGCAAGGCGGGCGAAGTCGTCATCGGTGGTAGCGGAGTGTTTGACCATGCTCCCAACCTACCGAGGGAGCGTCACCTCGTCATTCTGGATGACGAATGTTTGTTT
Source organism: Planctomycetota bacterium (assembly GCA_031426335.1). GTDB lineage: Bacteria > Planctomycetota > UBA11346 > UBA11346 > UBA11346 > BOG-1363. The sequence continues at coordinate 3,246 of JANPLC010000068.1, read as the reverse complement.
CGCCTGCGGACGCGTGAGCAAACCCAGCTGAATGTGCCACCGATGGTTCCTACCCAACTGCTTGGCAATGACTTGCGCCACCAGCTCGACGGTTCGGATACAGTCGGGTGTCCTCCGCCATACCCGACCTTCGTCCGAACCCACGGCGATGGTCGTTTTCTTTTCGGGGCCTGTGGTTGTCGGCCCTTGGTCGGGATCGGCTCCCCCCTCCGCCACATCCCCTGCCCCGCGGCGGGGGATTTTTGTTTAACCGGAAGACGCACTCCGCGCGGCAGGGGCCATGGCGGAGAAGAGGGTCGAACCCCTCGCTTGAAGCTCTGGCGGGCTACGCGGGCCGTCAGAGTTACCTGCTTCGCGGTTCGAATCATTCGGACCACGACGAACTTCGACCACGTCGGTCTTCTGTCTTTCGCCCCTGAGACCGCGGGCCGCTGGGCGCCGCTGGCCTTGCCTTTTCTCTGCTCCCGCTGCGCGGTTCGAATCCATCGGACCACTGGCGCGCTGACGAATGGCAGTGATAGCCAACACTTGGTTAGTGACGCCCCACGAAAAACACAGCGCGAGCGGTTCCCGCTCGCGCTGTGAATTATCTGGTAACTCCGCCGACTTACCCGCTGGTGGGATCTCCCCACGAACGGATGAGCCGGCATGGTCGCCATCAGTGCTGACGGCGCCTGACTCCGACCAGGGTCATGCCCAGCATGAGCATCAAGCCAAGCATGGCGGAGGTGCTGCCTGCACCACACCCCGAACTGCTGCCACCACCACTCGACGCAGGGCCGGGTGGAGGCGTTGGGCTGCCGCCGACGGCGGGGCTGATGGTCATGGTTACCGCTCCGGAGCCGGTGCCTGACGCGTTGGTCGCTGAGACCAAAACGCTCATGGTGCCCGCGAGCGTCGGCGTGCCGCTGATTGCTCCCGTCGCCGTGTTGACGCTCAGTCCCGCTGGCAGATTGCTTGCTTGGTAGCTGGTCGGGCTGTTCGACGCGGTGATCGTGTAGGCGAAGGCGGTTCCCACCGTGCCGGTCGCGGTCGCAGCGCTGGTTATTCCGGGTTTGGTGCTGGCGGCGACCGACAGCAGGGCGACATCGTTGCCGTCGCCACCGACATAGCTGATCGTGAACGTGACCGGCGTCGGTCCGGCGGACGTCAGCTCCGCTCCTTGTGGCAGCGCGGCGAAGGTGCCAGACACCGGATCAACCGTGCCGTCGTTGAGAATGATGACGATCGTCGTCCCAGGAGTTGGTGGGGCGACGGCGGTATTTACCGACAACGAGGCGTTATTGAGCGCCACCGATCCAACCACCGCCAACTGCGAGTTGCCGGCGGTCGAACCGGTGAAGACGTCCAAGCGAGTGGTACTCGCCAAGCTCAGGCTCTTGCTCGTCGCTTGGTTCTCGACACCTGGCTGATTGCCGACCGACAGGTTGCTGGTTCCGCTCATGGTGACCGCACCGACCGAGGCGAGGCGCGCGAGCACCACCGTTCCTTCGCTGGCAGTGATATTAGACGACACCTGTATCCCGAGAACGGTCAGCGCACTGCCGTTTACCACCGTGGTGCCGAGGAAATCCGGGCTGCTGCCGGACACGATCTGGGTGAACGAACCATGTTTGCGGAAGCTGCTCGCGACCGTGCCGACCAGCACGCCGGAATAGGTCGGAATGGTCGGGGAATAATAACAACCAAGCCGGCGGGTTCCGAGTTGCACCACGCCGGTTCCAGCCAGAGCGCCGATGGTTTCGTGGTCGACGCCACTATCGAGCCCGGTTGCCAGCGACAGATCCAGCGTGCCGTTTACGGTGACCAGGGCGGCGTAATGGATTTGCGACGAATTGGCGTCGATGATTACTTTTCCCGTCGCCGTGATCGTCAGATCACTGGGAATCGACTCGACACCAGCGCGCGCAAGCCGCAGATATCCGACACCCGTGGTCTCCACCGAGGTCAAGCCGGTATAGGTGTTGGCTTGGGCTCCGGTGAATTGGGTAATCCCCGGACCAGCGACCGTGATGCCGCCAGTACCACTGATGATCGTGCTGATGGTCAAGGTCTCCGTGCCGGTTTCCTGGATGATGGTGATCAGGCCTCCCGGTGGCACGACGAGTGGCGCTGCGATGGTCGCCGTCGCCGATGCATTGATGGTGGGCGTCGTGAGGGTCGTGGTGCTGGTGATCGTATACGCACCTCTGATGGTGATGCTGTCCAGCGTATAGGCACCGAGGTCATTGACTGGATTCGCACCCGCCGCCACGGCATCTGCCGGGAAAACGATTTCGGCATCCAGCGGCGGTATGGCGGTCGTGTCCCAGTTCGCAGTGTTGCTCCAGTTATTGTTGATCCCCGCACCGGTCCAGGTCACCACCGCACCATTCAAGGGCGTCGCGAGCAGGCCCATCATACCGAGAAATATCAACGACATAAAAACCATGCGCGAAGCTCGCGGATCATCTGAACGACCACGTCGTTCAGATGATCTTGTCGCCAATGTCGCGATGGATGAAGGAAATAAGTGTTTGAACATGAGGTACTCCAGACCCGTCACCATAACACCGCACCATCATGTATATACAGAGTTTATGCCTGGATGAGGCCTTGAAATCCGTGCAATTTGCAGGTGGTTGATTTGGGGCAACGCGGCGTCGCTCCCCCTGAATTATCCTTGTCGCAGGTCGTTATCCGGCGATTTGTCGTTCCGCTTCACTGCACGGCGCAGTGCGGCGACCTAGTCGCCTACGACGCGTTGAGCTTGGCATACATGCGCATAACCATCACTTTGATAGACTTGTTCACCGCTCAGGCGCAGCGAGCCCGGCCATCATCGAGCGAGGCAAGAACAACGGGCCATAGGTAGCGGCGGCATGGCCGTAGGTGATGTTGACCACCACGAGATTGGCCTGACGCTGCCGCAGCCACGCGGGCCGACCACGTAGGACAAGTTCAGGAAGTGACCGCTAAAGCGTGCCGGCTTCCAACTGGTCCAGGTAGATGAAGTCCGGCGCTTTGACGCCGGCCCCTACGCGGATGCGGACGAGCTTGGGCGATTCAAAGAAGCGCTTGGCGTCTTCGATCGAGGTCCACGCCGAGAAATGGACGATCTTGTTCGCGTCGCTCTGGTACTTCAGCACCTGGTAGGAGCGCTCGCCGGCTTCTTTGCGGATGCCGGCGGCACCATCGAAGATTTTTTTCCACGCGGAGTAATCGGCGACTTCGTGGATGATCAGGACGTACTGGAGCGGCATCACC
>JANPLC010000067.1:0-18613 GCA_031426335.1 Planctomycetota bacterium | reverse complement strand
ATCGAGCCGCATCCGTTGCGCATCCTCGACCGTCATCACCAGCAACGCCTCGCCGACATTGAGCCCGGAGGGGGAACACCGCCACACATGCAGCCGAGCCCCAGGCACCCGCTGGAAGGTTCCCCACCACAGCAACCAGTCCGAATTGCCACCCATGGTGGTTCCCTGGGGCTGTCCCAGCGCAGAGCCCGACGGCATGCCTAGGGCATCCCCCGGCACCATCCCCAGGGCCATGCCCACGGGGCTCTGGGCGGGGATCCGGGCGGGCCTCCCCACGGGAATGCCCACGGGGCTCGCCGGGGATTTGCGGGCTTCCTCCGTGGAATCGGCCAGCGCAATGTGCGGCGGCAGCGGCTCAAGGTCGCCCACATCATCCGGCCCGAGTTCGGGAGGGCCTTCTTCTCTCACCGTTTGTGAGGGAGTGAAGTAGTCGGTGATGGGTGGGCGAGCGGTGGACATGCGTCGCACGTTACGCACCACACATGCTCCGTCATTCGGGATGACGACTGTATATTTTTTGTAGGCAATATGGGACTTTGTCGGTGATTCAGAGTGGCGCTCTACTCGTCTGTCTCGTCAACACGAGCGACCCACTCCCATGATCACGTTTGCTTGGTCCAGTTCATGATCGCCGTCAGGTGCACGGTACAAGCCAGCCACTGAAGCGAGGCAACGATCAGATACCATCGATGCCATCGGTAAAAGAGATCATCATCGATCACGCTTCGACTGGCTTGGTCGAGGTAGCCATCCAGATGTGGGTGCATCCAAACCAGGATTGCGAGCGTCACCGCCATAATGCCCCACGAAATTGTGACAACGTAGCGCCGAGTGAGCGATGAAACATGTGCTCGATCGCTGATGAACCGGACCAGCAAAAAAACCACGACCACCGCCCCAAGGAGGTTCAGCCAGTTAGTGACCTCCTGAGTGATGAATCCCTGTCTCACCCTGCTGTGCAATACTTGGTGCCCGGTCGGCACCACCACGACTGCATAGAAGGTGAAGCCACCCCACCACATAGCGGACAACGCGAGGGTCAGCCAGCGTCCAATCAGGCACGAGCCCAGCCACAGGCGATTGGTCATGGAATCTCGACGCGTTGACGAAGGTTCTCTAATCCGACCGCCATGTCCGTACCCATCAATGCGTCCATCGCTAATCCTGCCCAACGCTTGAACGGATTGTTTCCAAGGTCAGCCGTGAGCGTCCAGGTGATCGTCAGAGAACCGTTCGATGATGGCGTGAAGAAAATCACTCCGTCGAAGAGTTGAGTGCCGTGTGCAAAATCTAAGGTGTACACGACACCGGCGTCAGCGTCGGCGCGAACGATGGTGACCGTCCCGTCGCCGCTGGATTTACCGCGGGCGATCATGATCGCCCCTGGCCCGGTGTCAGGTCCTTCAAAGTTGGTCACGAGATCGGGGAAGCGGGCCGTTGTCCACGCAGTCCACTCCGGCCAGCGCTTGAGCGTGGCAATCCAAGGAAGCACTGATTGCGGTGTCGCTCGCATCACGGAGGAGCGTTGAACCTGTTGGCGCGACGGCAGCAGCCAGCCGCAAGCGATGCCTACCGCCATGACGGCGAGGATGCAGATCGCGATTTTCTTCCAGTGCTTCACGATCGACTTCATGTCTTTCCTGTCCTTGAATAAGCAACCGTCCCGAGTCGATCGAGCACCGCAAGGTCAGTGCGATTGGCGCTCGGTGGCTCCGGTCAGGGAAATGCGTAGCGCCTTGCCCATCGCCGACATCGACAGCGTGGCGGTCGAGTTTCGTGAAGGTGTAGCCTATCCATTTGAATGATGCGCTGCCTCACCGGCATGGGTGTTTTATGTGGGTGCGCTCATCAGGACGCAGCCACTAATTGACCAGCGATGTCCTCTACCTATTTGCTCTGCCAGGACTTGCGACGTGAACGCGACGGTTCGCACGTGGTCCGTGTTGCTCCGCCACACCCGACTACCGTCCGAACCGACGGTAGTCGTTTTGTTTCCGGGGATCGGTGAGTTCGGGCTGTCCTCGGTTGGGTGGGTCGGCGGAGCAATTGGTTTGCCGCCGCCATCGCCGCCTGGACGGAGGGGCCAGAAGACCAGACGCAGGTCCTTGTCGATGCCCAGGTACACTTCTTTCAGGACGGCTTGCAGCGTATGCCGTTGTACCTCGGGCGGCTCGGTGGCGAGGCTCTGCACGCCGGCGCGCCACCGTGTCAGCAAGAGATCCGCGTTTGCCTGAGTCATGGAAGACGCGGCGAGTTCTCCGTCGCAGGTGGCGATCTCACGCTCCAAGCCATCAATCGCCACTTGTAGGTCTGCAATTTTTGGCGCGATGGATTTGCCGGGGGCTTCGCCAGTGGCCACCAAGTCCACCAACCGATCAAGGCGTTGTTGGATGCCGTCCTGTTCGTGCCTCAGGCGATCACGCCGTGCTTTCACTGGAGCCGCCAACGCGGCTTGTTCATGCTGATGTGTTTCGAGTGCGGCCAACAGGTCGCCTTGCCCGTGTGCTGAGTCCACCAGGAGTTGGATCACGGCACGTTCCCATTCCACCGCCGTCAGATCCTGCGCGGTGCAGCCTTTGCCTTTGAGGCGGTACGTACAGCGCAGGTAGTAGTGCGGCACCTTGCCGCGTCCGTACGACACGCTGCCAGCAAGCATCGCACCGCAGTGCGCGCAGCGGGCGATGCCTTGGAGCGGCCACACACGATCCGAGACCGACACTTTGCCCAGCGCCTGACCGGTGACGTTTTTCGGTGAGAAACGACTCGCGAGGGTCTTCTTGCAGGCTTCAAAGGGCGCGAGCTCCACCAGCACGCCGATTAAGCGGCGGTTGGTCAGCCATTCTTGCGTGTTCTGTTTGTTCCACGCTTTGACCTTCATCTTGCTGCCAGCACGCGGCGGCGGCACGCCTTGCTCGGTCAGCCACTTCGCCGTCTGCGCCAGGGTCGCACCGGAGATCACGCGCTGCCACGCCTGCGATGCAATCGGCGCCCACTGCGGATCCTGCACCAACAGCCGTTTGCCCGGCGTGCCAATGACCTGCGTGGCGGTTGGAGCGTAGCCACCCGTGAATCCGCCCTGTGCTTTGCGGTGACGGATGCCGAGCTTCACGCGTTCAGCGATCGATTCGCGTTCCCACTGCGCCACCGCACCGAGCATCGACAACATGAGCCGGCCCATCGGGCTGCCGGTGTCGAGTTGTTCCATCACCGACACCAAGGCGACCTTGTGCTGGTCGAAGCATTCCACGAGGTCCAACAAATCGCGCAGGTTGCGCGTCAGGCGATCCAAGCGCCAGACCACCAGCGTCTGCACCTGCCCGGCTTTCACCGCTTCCAAGATACCGGTGATGCCCGGACGTTTCAGCGACTTCGCGGAGAATCCTGCATCTTCCACCGCATTCGCATTTGTGAGGTTGCGTAGTTTGCAGAGTGTCAGGCACGCATCTTTCTGCGCTGCGAGCGACACGCCTTCGCGCGCTTGATCCTCCGTGCTGACGCGGGTGTAGACCACATGACGCTTGGGGGACTGGCTCATCACTTCACCACCGAATCGGTAAAGAGGGTTCCCACCACCACCGACATCCGCACGGATTGATCGGGTTGAAGGGCGAAAGAATCGCGACCGATGTTCACCGACGCGAGAATGAAACCGGAGGCCACCGCATCGCACACGCAGTAGCGTTTGAGGTAGGCGCGACGGTCTTCCGTCTGCACCACTACCAGACGGTTGTGCTTGAGGGGAAGGCGATCATCTACCAACACCGTCTGTCCGTCCCACACGACGGGATAACCGCTGTCGCCTTGAATCGTTACCGCACGCCAATGACTCGGGATCGCGATGGGCTTGTGGTCATCGGGATCCTGCGAGGGTTCTGCCCATCCCGCTCCCGCCGTCACCACACCAATCACTGGGATGTGCGTGGCGATACGGAGCGGCTCCGTGCTCGCGCTGTTGCGGCGCGCCGGTTCCGTTCCCAGCCCAATGTCCGCCTGCCGCTCAGCCGCTCGGCTCTCCAAGGCCTGTGCCGCAGCGGACTGCATGCCCATGCCAGGGCGGTACCATTCGGGAGGAAACGCGCCGGTCGTCAGCCACTCCACGCGCACGCCTAGCGCCACAGCGACGCGGTGCAGGTACTTCGGCCCGCCGCGCTTCAAAACCGTGGAATACCGCTGCTGTTTCAGCCCGGCCTGATCGCAGAGCTGTGCCTTGGTCCAGCCTTTGGCCATGCGCCCGGCTTCGATCCGTTCTGCGAGTCCAGTCAGTGGTGCCACGGGTTCTCCGAGGGGTGGTGTAGGCTTTGTGTTTGCCAGACGTAGGCATAGTGTTTCCTCTATGTTACATTTCAAGTTATTTCTTGGCTGTCCAAACTGACCCATTAGCGTCCGCCTCACTATGCCACCTGCACACGATTTGAGATCACTGCGCCTGTCGAAGGGTCTTCGCCAGGACGACATTGGAAACCGGAAAGACATCGTGGATGTCGAGAAAGGCCGTAAAATGCCCGGTCAGCGCCTCATCCGGCGCATGGCCACCGCTCTGGAGGTGCCGACGGATGTGGTGTTCGCCGCGTGCCAGGAATCAGTGCGGCGATTCCAGTCCGAAATGGCATCAGCCGTAAACGCCGGGTGATGGTTATGGCTCATATTCAAACACTGCAGCCAGCTGCGGATCCGGGCCTCCCAACGGCCCCGGCAGCGGCCGACGCCCCGTCCAAGCCCAAGGCCAGGGGCGGTCGGCGTCGCAACCTCCCGCCCCGCGACGAGCATGGTCGCCTGCGAGTGGTCTATGAAGTCGCCCCTACCGCCACGCTGGAGCAACGCGAACGCTTCAAGGCCTTGGCGCGGATGCTTCATCAGCGGTGGTTCATCGACCAGCCGTCGCCGCTGTGGGTGGACGGGAAACCGCCCGCAGCGGTCTCCTCCTCGATCGCCTGACGAACGACCGCCATCATCGGCATCCGTCACCACCACGGAGCCACCATGAGCAACCAATCACCACCACCGAAAAAACGCGGTCGCCCAGTCAAGCACCAGCCGCTGCGAGACGAAAACGGCGAACTGATCTTCACCATCGAATACGCGCCCGTGTGGCCCGAACACAAGCGGCACCAATTTTCGCAAGTGGCCCGCATGTTGTACCTCCGCTGGTTCTCAGATTCCGCACCTGACTCCACTGCAACCAACCCAACCAAGGACACCCCATGAGTGACGATCCCATCAATGCCCTTATCTCCGAACTCTTCGCCGAAGCCGATCACCTCGCCTTCGACGGCAAGATCCACCTGCGCCTCGATGCCGGTTTCAGTCTGGTCCACAATCCCAGCGCGTGGGTGGTGACCGATGCGGCACAGCGCATCCGTCCGGGCTCCACCGTCGTGCGACTGCATGACCTGCCAGTGGGATTCGTGAGTCCGTGGGGATGGACACTGACCATCGATGATGACCGCCTACGCTACGCGATCTTGCGCGCGTTGGCGCGCCTGCGCGATGGTTTGCCGCTCGCCACGGCCTGAGTTCATTCACCTGTCGTCAATTCTCGTGAGGCCCGATGGAGTGGTTCGCTGTCACCAGTGCTGTGACGACGAGCCTCGCGTGGGCGGGCGCTGACGCTCGCGCTCGCGGGGCGTGGGTGTCGTTGGCGGATGTGTGCCGCCAGACCATGACTGACGGCCGCATCCGTGATGGTCGCATTCAATTGAATCGCGTGTGCCGTCTGGCCCGCGTTGGTGTCAGCGACCTGCGCGCTGCCATCGACGCGGGCCTTATCGTTTCTGACGGTGATGACCTGGTGCTCACTGGCTGGGACCACGGCAAGGAACGTGAAGCGACCCGTGCGGCGCAGCGCTCGCGCGACAACCGTCAACGCCAACAACGCCAAGAATCCCCTGACGAGTCGGCTCCGACGACTGACGACACCACCGATCTACCGGGCTCCGTTCGCGAACCGTTCGCGAACGCGACCTCGAACGCGGACCCGAACTCTGGGACAGAGGAGAGAAGAGGAGAGAAGACCAGAGAAGAAACGCCGCCGCCGTCGCCGCAGGGAGTTGACCTAGATAATTCGCGCACGCAGGGCGGCAGGATCGCGGCGACGGCGGCGACGGCGCAGGGTGATCTACCTGGGGGCGTTCGCGATCCGCTCGCAAACAACACCCCGAACGCACCGGGTGTTGTACCGGGGTCCGTTCGCGAACGGTTCGCGAACGCGGCAGGAGCTGAACCGCAGGATTCAGCGGTAAAACTGCATAAAGCGCCCCTGCATCTGACCCCCAAACGTTCACGACTCGATGCCCTTCCCGCCCTGCGATCAGCGGCCATCAGCGACAACGCGCTGGGCATCGTCGCGGCCATGGGTGTTTGCTTGCGTGGTCCTGGGGGTGCGGACTACACGGCAGAGTGGCAACGCGAGCTCACCGGCACCGATGCTCGCGAGGTGCTGGCCATGTGCCTGACGGCACGTGAGGCGATCCGATTGCCCAGTGGGATGCGCCGGGAACGCGAGGCGTGGAGAGAACTCCCCATCGACGAACGGCGCACCATCGTTCACCAGGTCTGCGCCACGCACGGTATCCCGACCGAGAAGCGACCGACCACGACGGAGCAGCCACCATGAGCCCGCATGGCCTACGCGGAGGTGACCAGTGGTACAACGTGCGACCGCAATCGCTGTGCTTCCGCGCTGCGGTGGTGGTGCATCGGCTCGGCGTTGCGGGCAGCCACGATGTTGCCACGGTCTGCGGCATCACGCCGGCGAAGGCCTACGAGGTGCTGTGGTACTGCGCGAGGCATCCGCATCGCTACCATGTTCAACGCGTCGCCCCTGGGCGCTTCGCGCCAATCATCAAGTCCATCGTCGCTCTGTCGTAGCGATGCGATCATGTGGGAAAAATGTGTGATTTGGTGTCACGTGGAACCAAAACAAACATTCGTCATCAAGAATGACAGGCAGCTGCGCGATGCGTAGCGTGCGCCGTCATGCGCACCCTCATCTGCCTCCTCAAGCAGCCCTCCGAAACCTACAAGGCGTTCAACGATCGTCTCGCTGACGCCTGCGCGGTCTTACGACCGTCCGGCGCTCGCTGCGCGCTGGTAGGATCACAGCCCAAGGTCGACCTGATCGCACTGGATGACGATGACGCGCCGGTGCGTGTTGCGGTCTGCCCGCTCGATGCCAGCAACGATGCGGAAGCAACGCGCACCCAGGAACGTCTGGCTCGCGTCTTGGCAGCAGCGGAAGGCAAGCCGGTCATCACCGCCGATACTGAACCGCCGTTGGTCACCGTCTGCATGTGGCCGTTAGAAAACGCCGATGCCGATGAGCCGGTCGATGACGGCGACAGCCCACCGGATGAACCGAACCAAACGACCAGCGGCAGCAACGAAGATACTACTGAAGATGTGATCTCCACTCCCGCCGTTCCGGAGAACACTCCGCCTGCCGCCGATTCTGCACCCGCCTCCCCCGGTCGCCCGCCCTTCGGATTCCGTCGACGTGGTGGTCGCTTGGAAGAAGACCCCGATGAAGCCGACATCGTGCGCACAGTGCTCGATGCCTACGACTCCGGGCTCACCGATGATCGGATCATGGGTGAGTTGACGGATGCCCACGGCGAGTGGGTGCGCGAGCACTGGCAGCCCAAGGAAATCCCGCGCCATGTTCGCCGCATGATCGAGAAGGCAGACTACTATCGCCGGAAGCTGGCACCGGAGGCACGATGAAGCCACATACTCCTGCCGAGGAACTGATCGCTCAGACCCTGGCGAATGCCCTGCGCGGCAGTCTCGCGCTCGGACCACTCGACGTGATGCGATTGGCGACCGCCGCGCGTGAGGTCGAATCGCATCGCATCGCTGGTCTCGCCTTAGAGCGCTGGTTGAGCACCGATCCGCGAGCCCGTGAACTCCTGCGTTTCTTTGCCCATGGTCCTTGATCGTTTGCCTGGAGTCCGCTACCTGCCCACCCGTCAGACCCCGTATCCCGCCCCTGGCCAAGATATCCGTCGCTATCCACCACCTTTCCGAGAAAAGTGGTGGTTAACGAGGCGGGCACAGGCCAGGCAGGATGAGGTGAAGGCGTCTGGTTCCTTCACTTCCGGGCGCGGTCAGAACCGCCACCCGGTCTCGAATGTGGCGAAGGCACCGGTGTGCCGCAGTTCCACGTCCGCCTTGCCCTCGCTGGTCTCTTCGAACTCGATCTCGGCGCGGTCGACCACGCGCTCGACGCCGCCGGACAGCCCGAGCACGACGTGGTCGGTTACCCGGGCGTAGAGCCCGAGGCGCCCTCCGATCGCCAGGCTCGTGCCCGATCCGGTCTCGCTCTTCCATCGGCCATCATCCTGCTGGTCGACCCAGGTGATCGACGAGGCGCCAGCGCCCACGGTCGGGCCGATCTCGAGATGGAAGCGCTTGTTGAACGCGTACGCGTAGCCGCCCTCCGCGTAGGCGCGCACGCTGCTGGACGAGGTGTTGTCGAAATCGGAGTCGTCGCCGGCGCCCTCCAGCTCGAGTCGTTGTAACGACAGCTCGATGCCGGTGCCGGCGAACCAGCCGCCCCAGCTGGTCGTGCGGCCATGCACGATGCCGATACGGATGCGTCCGCCGATACTGTGCTCGATGCCGACGTCGCGTCGACTGCTCGGCGCCGCGGAATAGCCTCCAGCGTCGTACTTGACGTGCGCCTTGTCAGGCGTCTCGGCCGCGCCGATGCCCAGGCGGATGTCGGTGAAGCGTGTGTCCATCGCCGCGGCGTTGCCGGCGATGAGCAGGAGGGTGAGGGATGAGACGGTGCCGCGGTTCATGGGATTTCCTTCTTGGTTAGGTGGGCGGATTGGCCACGAGCTGGAGGGTCCGGCTGGGGTTACCTCGCTGACGGCTCACGTGGCGACCGGTTACGCATGACATTTGCCGCAGCTCCAGCTTCTTCCGCCTAGACTGGCTGTAACCACCACAGCGCGCGCCGGTCAGCGACGAAGGAGATTCCCATGAACGCAATCACCCTTTCGGTCCCGTCCATGTCCTGCGGCTCCTGCGCTGCGCACATCCGCCAGCTGCTCACCGACATCCCCGGCGTCAGCAACTGCGTCTTCGACCAGAAGCAGCGCCGCCTCCACGTCCTTATCACCCAGGACGGCGCGCTCGCGACGATGCAGGCCAAACTCGATGAGGCGGGATACGCGTCGACCGCTCTGAACCCCTGATTAGTCGGGGAAATTCAGACCAACGGAACCCATTGGATCGCCAACAAGAAGACCAACCGATCAGTGTTTGTGGCAACTCTTCTTGCACGTGCAGTCCAGACACCCGTGCGCGGCGCACATCTTGCAGGTCGCCTGCACGAGCACCCGCAGTTCCTCACGCGCCCGATGGCGGCGAACCTTCAGGTTTCCAGGGGTGATACCTTCTGCAGCAGCCGCTTCCTCGATAGTGGCGCCTTCGAGGTCGACGCTGCGCAGGGCTCTGGCATAGGCCGGAGCAAGTTCATCGACCAAGGCGGCGACACAGGCGCACGCTGTCGCCTTATCCTCAGGCACCGACACCAGTTCATCAATTGCGGAAATGTCCGTCGGTTGCTGTGAGCGAGCACGCTGGAGGTCGATGATCACGTTGCGCAGGATGCGGTAGAACCAGGCATCGACCCGCTCCTCATCCTCAAGCTGGCCGATCTTCGCCTGCGCCTTGAGAAAACTCTCTTGGACGGCATCAGCTGCCAGGTCCGGATCACCGGTACGCTTGCGCGCAAAGGCGACGAACTCATCGAGGCGGGCCAGGAGGTGCGCAGCTGGAGTCGACATGTGGGAAATCGGATCGCCCGGTGAGCCCGTATCAATGCAAACGAATTGGACAGATTTGCGAAGCGGTGGTGAACTTGGGCGCTATGCTGGTGCGGGAGCGATCGGCAAGCTCCCATGCCTTGACGATGCGCCTACCCTGAGCCGAACGGTCACTCGAGTCCCTCCGTGCAGATGGTCGTCTGCAGGTTGTCCATCGCCTGGATTGCGACACGGCCGCGGCCGCTGAGGACGATCCGCTCGCCTGGGTGGAGGATGTAGTCCCGGATGTCCCCGGTCTGAGTTACCCAGACGGTGCCATCTAAGGCTTTTACGGATGGCGCCGAGCCGGCTACCTTCGCCGACATGGCATGTCGGGGCGCGATGCTCCACGTCATCGCGTCGCGGGCGGAGCACCGGTGGGGCGTCTTCGCCAGTACCTTGGGGGTGATCAGGTGGCTGCTCGCGGTTTGCATGTGATCCTCGCGCAGTGCTGACGTCCTCAATGGTTCGTGGTTACGACCTGTCTTAGGGCAGGGGCCGCCGTACAGGTGGGGTGGCCTGACGTCTGATCACCCACTGGCGGTTGATGCGTTCGGGACAGCGAGAAACGCAGACAGCAGAATTCCACGGAGGGCGGAGACCGTCGTGAACTGGGCGATCGACAACGGTCCCCTGTCTATGGCGCATTGCACACAAGATGATGCGACAAGACTAAAGGCTTCTCCGCCTCACCCGCAGCGCATTGCCGATCACTAAGACGGGAGTGAATAACGGTGCACTTCCAGGCGACGCGCCTCTTCCAATTGCCAACCACGGCGTCCGCGCCAGCATCGCTACATCGGCCATACACCCCGCTTTCTCTTTGTTAGGCCGCATCATCACGACACCTCGGATAACAAAATGGAATACGTCATTGGAATCGCCGCTGCAACTGTAGTTGGATTGTTTGCCACGGTGGTCGGGTTCGACAAAGAGCGGGGCTTTTACCCGGTCGTGTTGATCGTCATCGCCGCCTTATATCTCCTGTTCGCGGCCTTGGCCAACTCCACAGCTTCCCTCGTCGCGGAGACCATTCCTGCACTCGTGTTTGTGACGTTGGCTGTGGTCGGGTTCCGGAAGAACGCTCCTTGGCTCGTGGTCGCCGGACTGGCACTTCACGGGGTTTTTGACTTCTTTCATCATGCGGTGATCGAGAACCCCGGTGTTCCTGCTTGGTGGCCGGGTTGGTGTCTCTCCTACGATGTTACGGCCGCTGCCTACCTGGGCGCGCTGATTCTTGTTCGGAGGTCAACGAATGCGGCCGCCAAACCATGATGACAACCGCGGCAATCAGCCCATCGCTGCCACTGCCTCGCCATGTGGCCGTCATCGGGGCGGCGGGCGGTCTCGGCCAGGGTATTCTCAGCGTATGCCGCGCCGGGAAAATCGACTTCACCGCCATCGTCCGGTCGCGGCCAGAGCGCATCACCGACGTGCCGAGCGGCTCACGTGTTGTCGTTGTTGAGTCGCTCGCTGATGGGACTGCTCTCGCAGACGCATTTTCCGGGACCGATGCGGTGCTCACCGCCCTCGGAGTGACGGCGACGACGCATGATCGCCCCGCACTGCTCTCTGCGAACATGGCTACGGTAAGTGATTCCATGATGGCCGCAGGAGTTGGCCGCATCGTCATGATCAACACGCTGCTTACCTCGTTGCCGGGAAAGCCGGCGAGCCGGCTGATGCGCTTTTTCTCGTGGATCCCAGGCAAAATGGGTCGCGGGGCCACTGAACAGCAGGCTGTCGTGGATGCGCTCGGCGGGGGTGCTTTTGCTTCGCTTCGCTGGACTCTCGTCCGAGCCGCAGTCAATTCGCGCGGAAGCGACGAGCGTCCCGTCGCTTCCGCTGACTGGCCGGGCGCGCCGAACTCATGGTCGCCGGTCTCGTATGTAGCCATGGGTCGGTGGATGCTGGAGGAATCCGTCGCTAATAATTTTGTGGGCGCAGCACCGCTAGTTTCGAGGGCGCGCAGATGAGCCAATCTCAGCCCAACTTGAAGGGTATGGATGGCGAGTCCTCCATGCGGTGGCTCGAACTCAGGGTTCCACCGTTGCTCGTCTGGGTCGTCTTTGCCGGTGCCATGCTCGGTGTGGCCCGTGCGGTGCCGACACTTTCTTTCCAGTTACCCGGCGCTTTTGCCTGTGCGCTCGCCTTTGCCGTTCTCGGCGCGGCAGTGGCGCTTGCCGGCGTTGTCGCGTTCCGGCGCGCACGCACGACGGTCAACCCCATGACTCCGAGCGCTGCAGGGAGCCTAGTGTCCGGTGGCATCTACCGCCTTTCGCGTAATCCGATGTATCTCGGCTTTCTCGTGGCCCTTGCGGGTTGGGCCGTCCACCTGTCGAATGCCGCTGCGGCACTTCTCTTGCCTGCGTTTTTTGCCTACATGACTCGGTTTCAAATCATGCCCGAGGAACGCGCCTTGGCCGCAAAGTTTGGCCCTCAGTTCACACAATACATGAGCCGAGTCCGGCGATGGCTATAAAGTGCGGCCTAATCATGCGCTGCAGCGAACCCGTCCATCGCGTCGCGGTTTCAATCAAACGCCCTCGTGTGCGGGTCGCTGAGCTTGGGTCGCGTTAGGCGTCAGAACTTCCACCCATGACTATCACCGCATCTGTCTACATCGCGACCAGCTTAGACGGCTTCATTGCACGCGAGGACGGCTCCATTGACTGGCTCATGGAAGCTAACGCGACCGTCCCGCCAGGGGAAGATTGTGGCTATGCAGCATTCATGGGTACGGTTGACGTTTTAATAATGGGAAGAAATACCTACGAACAAGTCGCGGGCTTCGAGCCTTGGCCATATGAGGGCAAACGTGTCGTGGTTCTCACATCCAGAGAAATCGACTTCCGACAAGGTCACGGCATCCAACTTGAAGCGAGTTCAGAATCCCCAAAGGAATTATTGAGGCGCCTGAGCTCAGAAGGCTGCAAACATGCCTACATCGATGGCGGCAAAGTAACACAAAGTTTTCTATCTAGTCGGCTGATTGACAAACTTACTATCACAATAATCCCCGTCCTGATTGGGGAAGGCCGCCGGCTTTTCGGAATAATTCCAAACGACAGAAAACTGGTTCTAACTCACTCTAAAGCGTACGAGTTTGGCTTTATTCAAACGACCTACCTTGCACGCACTGAAGCCTAACCCCTCGCTTAGCTCGAACGTTAGAGAATTCACATTCGCGTCAGTTGCGCGAGGGATCCGGCCAAGCGATCTGACTCCGGCCCGCGTCGCTCACGGTTGCCGGCTGACCCTTTAACGATGTGGATGCCGTAGTCGCCCCCAGTTTCTGGCCCTGCTTGAAAACATGCAGGGTGACACCGGCCAGTGACGAACGGCGATCTCGGCGGGAAGACGATGGGGACATGATCCGGGCAGGCTACTTCCACTGTGCCTGATGCCAAGGGCGGTGCCGCGAGCCTGTGGATCTGTTTCACTCATCTGCGCTGCGACGGTTTCCTGGTATTGTCGGCAATTGGTGGTGGGGCGAGTCCCGCATCATCGGTCGCATGCCACTCGCCCTGCCGCCACCTGCACCGGTCCATCGATCGGCCCTGAGCCACGGGAAACGCGGAACTGCCGAGACGGTGGCGATCATGGCACGACTCGCGATGGGCGAATGGGGTGCGCAATCCGAACGTATCCGCGCCCTCGCACTGGCCATTGTTCGTGACGCCGGCATTGCTGGGAAGAACTACCAGGCGGAAGTCCTGGCCGTCCATCGCTGGGTGCAGTCCACCATCCGCTACACGCGTGATCCGGTTGGACAGGAAACGGTGCAAACGCCAGAGCACACCGCATTCGTCAACCAGGCCGGCGACTGCGATGATTTCAGCGTGCTTGAAGCGGCGTTGCTGGGTGCGCTCGGTCATCCCACCCGCTTCATCACCATCGGGTATTCGCCCAAAGCGTTCAGCCACGTTTACCTGGAAGTCAATGTGCGCGGGCAGTGGATCCCGCTCGATCCCATCATGGCGGACAAGCCCGCTGGGTGGCAGGCGCCGAATCCGGTCATCCGCAAAGTCTTCCCGGTCAATCGCGCAGAGGGCTTCGATCCTGCGGTAGAGAAGCTGGATGGGCTCGGCGCATTGCCGTTGCTCATCCCGCTCCTGCTGCTTGGCGGAGGTGCCGTCGTTGGTGGAGCAGCGGGCTATGCACTCGGTCGTGGCGTCTCGCGTGCCACAGAAGATCTCGGCTTGCTGCTGTTGCTTGGGGCTGGCACGTGGATGTGGCTGCGCTCCCGGAGCGTTCCGACGTCATGACTTCCCCGCTACCCACCATGATCGGCCTGGGCCGGCTGGTCGACTTCATCATCCGTGATGCCCAGGGCCGACGACTGCTTGTGACTCCAACAGGCGAACTGTGGCTTGCCTGGAAGGCGGACACCCGGGATTTGGTAGTGCTCCGCCCAGGTAACGGAATGGGCAGCATGCCACCTTCCCGCGATGCGCGGCGCCACCGATTGTTTCATGGCGTCGATCCACAAAGCATGCGGGCAATGGAATGGCCAGCAGCTACAGGACAACAGCGCACTCTCGGCCTGATCGAAGCGGTTACCTATTCAGCCATGGGCATCCGTAGCCCGAGCAAGGGAACTCACCACTGGATTCATCACTTCGGTGATCGCGGCGAGCATGGTCATGGCGCCGCAGGGATTTTACATCAGAGCAGGTATGCAGATCGGCATTTCCCACGACTTGATGTCGATGCAGCAGGAAACATCATCATGGTCCGTCGTTCCCCAAATCGATATACTGTTCAGGATTGGATCGTCGGATAACGAGGAGATTCCAGCCTCTGCATTCAGCGAGCATGAAATCCACCGAACAAAGATTCGTATTTCCACCCGTCTTTCGCGATAACAGTGCAGTCGGTCTGTGAAACCGCGGTATGCAATAAGACCACCGGATCATTCGGTTTTGTCAGTCGCAGTTCTGCAAAGACTCGATCTCGGACTGCTGGCAGGTCGGGGTTGTCTACCTCGTACTCTTCGCCCAAGCTGGCAGCGGTCTTTCTCATCTCTGAAAGCACGCCACCGCCTGAGAACTTCAGAACATCCATCCAATGTGGCAGCATCAAAATAACCCCAAGGGCGGCGTCCAGGTTATCCGCGATTTTCCCGGCTTGGCCTTCAGATGAAACGTAGAGAACAGGGCGTTCTTCGAGACGACCATTTCCATAAGCCAAATAAAGTCCGCCAGTGCCATCGCCAGCCAGCACATCGAACTTGAACGGCTGACTAAGCGTTACCCAGGAGTGATCGCCTGTCGAACGAACTAAGTCGAAGTCAAAATGATAAGCGAGATCCCGAATCAGCCTTGGGGAAGATGATGTCTCTCGATAACTCACCATTTTGGTACTCGCGTCACGTGTTTTCCTTGATGTCGCCTTCAGCCAATCGTGGAAACGACCTTCCCATCACTATCCTTGATCTGGGATTGAACGACCTCGATCTCCAACCTGGATGATAAAGGATAAACGCCTGCCTTTTGTTTGAGATTGTCGATGAGTGCCTGCTGCTCCTCTTTGCTCAACTGCACAGCTGGCGTTTTTTCGTCATTACTAGGCTGACCGCTCGTGAGCAAGATCTGCCAATCGTTCGAGATAAGGCGCAGATCCTTGGCGAACCCCAATCGCTTCTTTGTGAGTCGGATGATCGACGGGATTGTCATCGCGCCGACCGTTATTCGGGTTCGCTTCTTGATCAGGCCGGAGGTCGAGAGTGAAAGCGGTGAGACGTAGAGGAGGGCGGTGGATGAGGGCTCTGTCGATGAGTCCGAAAGAATCGCCGCCTTCAGGTTCGCGTCTCCGTAGAAGTCATCCCGCGAAAGCACAGTGACGAGATGCCGGTCCTTGCTACGCAAATGCTGGGCAACGCGGTCCGTATTCCAGGCCACGATCTCATCGAGTTCGGCAAGGGTTATGCCATAGATCTGCACAAATCGGAATATGCCGTTGGGTGTCTGGATAGGATTGGGAAAGTCGGTGTCCTCGACACAGCAGAATGCTCGGATTTTTGTCGGGCACTCAAGTGCAATCGGGCCGTTGCAGTTCATGTGATCGCCGACGGAGAAGGTCCGACCGGACTGACAGACATAACGCGCGATGTTTTGGAGAAAGTTGAGAATCCAGAATGGTGGCGCCTCGTCCGTTGGCGAACACGACAGGCGCATAGTCAGCTCGAATCCCCAGCCGCTGTACTCTTTGTTGTCGCTCTCCTTGGCCCACAGCTCGGTGAGGCCGAAGGAGACCAAGTGCCAGTGGTGCTGACCGTCAACAACTGCTTTGTAGGCCGATATGCCGTGCAGCGGATCATTACCGCCAAGCGAATACGGGATCAGCGTCCCCCAGTGCTTGGGCTCCTGGTTCCCATAGATGGACTTGAACGCGGACTCAATGGCCTTCCACCCGGAGTCTTCCTGTTCTTCTGTTTGCAGCATAGCGTGTAACTGTGACCGGCGAGCACGCGTTTCAAGGCGCTTGTCTGCTTCGTTTCCTGATGCGGAGGTCTTTTCTACCGGAAGAACGTTCGCTCCATCGAGTCATTTCTTTCGCTGCGCAAGCACGTACGAATCAAACAGATCGGCAAGAGAAAGTCCGTGGTCTTCAGCGGCGTAAAACTCATCTGTCAAATCGTGAATTTGCTGCTGCTCCTTTTCAGTCAGAGCGAGCAGCGCTTTCATTCGCGCTTCGCGATCCGTCGATGGCCCGGATTGGCCGAAGAACGCATTGGCTCGACGAAGTAGGTTTGCGACGACCTCAGCGCGAATGCGATCGAACACCTCGGGAGTTTCTTGAGCCAGGTCACCAGACGAGTTGAGGAGGTATTGGTGCATGCCGCCGTTGTTGATCTCGCCCTGGAAGCTAATAATGCACAGCGCGTCGCGTTGAAGTCGCGAGAGGGCCTTGACTCCTCCGCGTTCGAGCGTCCGCCAGTATTCAGCATTGAATTGGTCGATGTATTCGCCGTCTGTCATCTCTACCGCCACTTAAATTTCCCCGTATGAATTCGCGTTTGGATCGTGCCGTCCCATTCGGGATCGAATCCGTGAGCTTTTAGAACTTCGACAATCAGGCGGCCTACAGCAACGCTATCTTTGTCCGCGTGTTTTCTTGCGTACGATCCAAAAGTTAGGTACAAGCCTTCGCCACGTCGACCACGGGCCGTGTCTTGACCATAATAAAAAACCGCGGCGCGTGGACACTTGCCCGCAGCATCGAGTTTGGTGGCAATCTCGTTGGCATCGCTCCATCCATCCGATTGCGTATATCCCGCATTTTCAAGAGCCAGGATGCCGCGCGTCTTGAGCTCTTCGAATGCCGCCCGCAGCCGCTTGCGCGGGCTTTGATCCTTCGCGCCGCCTGTGGAACGAGACGCCTTCGCGGCCGACTTGTCCCTGGACTTTATCTTCGGTGACTTTGAAACACGGGCTGTTGCCAGTTGCTTGGCATCTTTGTCACACGGGACGTACGACTTGTCCATTTTCTCACGGACCAACTTTGATTGAAATCCGCCCGCTTCGGCAGCGCTTGCGAATGCCTTTACCTTCGACTGACCGGTCGATCCGATCTTGCCCCAACAGACGGTTACTTTGGTGCCGCGACGAGAAACCTCCCAAAACTTGCTTGAGCAACCTTGCGTAAATTTAAATCGAGCCATGGTTAAAATTCCTTTTATTCTCTCAGGATTATTTGATTTTGTAATCTTCCATGAGGCGTTGGTCTAGCCATTGCCAAAGTGCGATTGGCAGTGGAACCAGCTTGGTGTTAACCGGAGGCGTAATGATATTTAGACGAAAGATCCGCTTTTCTGGATACGACCGTTGGCTCGTCCGTCCGATCATAAAAAAGTTTTTCAGGAAAAGGCTCTTTGGAGAGCACAGCTTCATCTTCAGTATTTCTTCCCGTTTTGGGAATTCGGCTGTAGATTTCCCTGTCCATTTAAATATTTCGACTATTGGAGCCCGGCCACCGTCATCCTTATGATACCCACAGACTCGCAAAAGTATTCGCGTACCCGATTTCAACTCATAGCCAATTACTTCACCAATTTTCCATTCGGTGTCATCGCGGAATGTTTTCTTGACTTTCTTTGGTGATGCCGGAATTGAGCGGATCTCTGCGAGAACCTTTGCGAGAACGCCTGATCGCTTTTTTCGATCTGACGGCGAATCCCAGCGTTCCAAGTCCGCCCCAGATTTAATAAGCGATACGGCCCTTCTCTTCACCGATGGAATCAGCTTGCCGTATTTCCATTGAGTGTGTGCGAGTGCGATCCAGAAGATCGGCTCTTCATCATCTTCGAGATCGCTGTATTCGGCTGAAAGCTGTTTTGTTGCCTTCTGAGGCGAAGCGCCTTCACCGACAAGCATTAGAAAAGATTCTCTCACGTCGCTTGCTAAATCGTCTGAATACAGCGCGGTTCCCCAAGTGCCCATGATTTCTCCGAGATAGAGCTTATGTTTAGTGGGTTTCCGTATAAGCGGCCGCTATCCGGATAACTCGCCATAGTGATCGGCGCCCTCGCTTTTCAAGCAGTTCGAAGGCCCTTTGGCCAAAAGTCATCTTCCTTCATTCCGAATCGAGTATCTTCGCGCTCCAGGCAATAACCTGAAACGTCATCAGGGTCATGAGGCCGCCCAATTGATGGCATTCCCGGCAATTGGTGGCTGATTCCTGGTGGCCATGACTCGTCGCCATGCCCGCCGTACTGATGACCAACCCTCCCGGCCTCGCTCTCGCCGTCATCGGTAATCCTCCGCGTGGCACCACCAACCGCCGAGGAAAAGCCATGCCGA
>JANPLC010000066.1:0-1579 GCA_031426335.1 Planctomycetota bacterium | reverse complement strand
TTGCCGGTGCCGCCGATGCTGCTGTCCGAGGCCAGCGCCACGGTGCCGTTCCAGACGCCGGTGCCGGATCCGACCAGGGCGCCGGCGGCGGTGATACCCGTACCGTTGAGAGTCAGCGCCTCGCTAGCGATGGTCACTGCGTTGAGCTGCACGGCCGCACCGCTCGCGACCGTGGTGCCCGCCGCGTTGGTCCCCAGGGAGGTGGCGTGGTTCACCACCACCGTCCCGGCACTGACCGTAGTCAGGCCGGTGTAGGTATTCGCCCCGGACAACGTCAACGTGCCGCTACCCGCCTTGGTCAACGCGAAGGCGCCGCTGACGATCCCAGACAAGCTGAGCCCACCAGTGCCATTGTGGGTCCAGGTCTGGCTGGCACCCATCGCCACCGGGCAGGTAATCGTGAAGGTGCTGTTGCTCGATACCGTCAATCCGCTCGCGCTGCTGATGGTCAGAATCGACGCGCCACTGATGGTGAAGTCGCCAGCGCTGCTCAAGGTGATCGCCGCCACCGTCCGCGGGCTGTCGACGATCACGCCGGCGCCGCCACTTGCGAACACCACGGTATCAGCAGCCGCGGGCAGTGACGGATTGGTGCTCCAGTTGGCGACCGTGCTCCAGTTGGTATCGGCGCCGCCACCGGTCCACGTCACCACTGCTGCAGGCAACGGCACGGCCGCGGCCAGCACGACGGTCAGTGCCAACCAACGCAACCATCGCCAACCGTAGCTGGGAGGACTGATGTGCCGATAAGTAGTCATCGCCGAAACCAGATTCCTCAGGTAAGTCGATTTAGGATCTGGAGAAGAATGGATTGTTTTTGAACCGACTGCAGACGACTGCTAACCAACCCTGTACACGGCCGGCGACACCCCCGTCTTCAGTCCCCTTTCAACTAGGCAACCAGGCCAACAAACGTTGCAAGGGGAGCGAACATTGCCCGACGGCATCCACGCTGTGGGACCACGCTCACTTCCGTGGTCGACTTCGGAGAGCGACCAGCGCCGGCCATCTGAGACCGCCAAAGGATGCGCGGTTGGACACTGGAGTCGTCCGCACCGTAGTCGTATAATCAAACCGTCAGGTCATGAGGTCCCCACCGGGCTCTCCCCCGCCGGAACGAAACGGCCGGGGATGCCGCGCGGCATCACACGAAGGAGCATCGACAACCAGCATCGGCTTCAGGAATTGTTGGCCAGGCGAGGAACCCACGGACTGTCGGCTTGCCGCCCGCTGCTCAGCAGCACAGGCACGACCCACATCCACCCGACGACCGGCACCTGGGATGAATCCTAGGTGCCGGATTTTTTTGGTGGCTCCCCCGAGCGAGCGGGGGCGAGTACTAACGAGTGCGGGTCCAGGGCCGGCGAGGCCCTCGCGGGGAGTAGCGGGGCAGAGCCCCGCGAACAACAATCCCCCGAGGCGCCCTGCGGCGCCGAGCGGGGACGGAGTTTGGTTTCGCGCAGCGAAACACACCGGCAAAGCCGGTGTCGCCCAGCCCAGCTGGACGGTTTGCATAGTGCACGTCAGCGACCAGTGCGGGTCCAGGGCCGGCGAGGCCCCTGGCGGGGAGTAGCGGGGC
>JANPLC010000065.1:0-5410 GCA_031426335.1 Planctomycetota bacterium | reverse complement strand
GTGGCAGGCTTGTGTGCGGTAACCTCATGACGACAACACCAAACATCCGTACACGTACGATTACCGTGAGAGCAGCTACTTTGTTCAGGGGCTCCGCCCCCGCGGCCCTGCGGACCTGCCCCCACGGGCTTGGTCGTGGCTCGGCCTCGTCGGCTTCGCCTCCTCAACCGTGGGCGAATGGGCTTCGCCCATTTTATTCGCCCACCGCCACTCGGGCGCCCGCCCCATCGCACAGCGACGGGGCCCTAGGGCTGAAAGCCATGTCCCTGGGCCTGCTCCTCGTCCTGGTCCTCATCGGCCAAGCCGGTGAGGAACCCGCCGAGTATCCCCCACCCCTGCCAAAGCCGGTGACCGGCGATCAGCATTGGCTCGCACCACTGCTTGGCGCGGCGCGCGATCAGGCCCTGACCCAGCCGCAGGTGGTAAGCGCTGATCGCGAGGTCAAACGCAGCGATCTGGTGCGTTACCAGGTGATGGCGCGGTGGAATCCCGAACTGACCCTCGGCACCAATTTCGACGAGAACCGCCGGATTTCGACCAGCTCGGTCGACGGCTTCGGGCTGGTGGTAGATCAGAATGCCACGGTCAACACCGCGCTGGCCAACACCTTTTCAACCGGCACCACCGTGCGCCTGCAGGCGGTCTCGCAGCAGTCGCAGACCACCAGCGCCTCGGCGTTGAACGACGAGTTCTACAACAGCACCGTGCAGGTGGTGATGTCGCAGGCCCTGCTCCAGGGTGGCCAGCGCGAGGCCAACCTCACCGATCTGCAGAACGCCATCGACCAAACCGAATCCAACCGCGACACCCGTGATGAACTGGTCGAAAACCAGTTTCTCAATTTGTCCGAGCTGTGGATTGACCTGGCCCAGCGGGAAATCGAACTCGATCTGCGGCGATCCCACCTGGCTCTGCTCAAACGCTACCTGGGATTTGCCGAGGAACGTGCACGCCTGGGACTTGGCCGTGAACTCGATGCGTTTTCGCTGCGTCGTGACGTCGCCGCCGATGAAGCGACCATCGGCATCAATGAACGCGCCATCGCCGGCCTGCGTGAACGACTGCAGGTCGACTGGCCAGCGATTGCCCTGCCCGACCGCACCCCGCTGCGTCGCACCGCCCAACCAGCGTTGCCCGAGGCGTCGACTTTTGCGGCGACGCGCAATGGCCGCACCTCGTTGCGCCGCATCTCCACCAGCGCGCGGGCGCTGGTGGTAGCGCGCAGCAACAGCTTGGACCGCCTCGACCTCACCGGCTCGGTGGGCAAGAACGGCACCGATCCATCCTTGCGCGGCTCATGGTCGGAGGTCAGCGATCCCGAGACTTACCGCTGGGCGCTTGGGCTGAATTACACCCATCGTTTCGGCAGCGACGTCGAGCGTGTCGAGCTGCATCGTTCGACTCTGGCGCTCGACCAATCGAAGCTGCAAGGCGAGACCGAAGAGCGAGCGTGGCGCACGCAGGCGCTGACCTTGCGCCAAGCGCTGGAGGACGCGCGTGCGCGCGTGATTGAACTGGAACGCGTGTACGAAGCCTACCGCGAAGAATTCCGCCTGACCAAGGCGCAAGCCGATGCCGGTCTGATCGCCATGCGCGATCTGATCAGCGTCGATAATCAGCTGAACACCGCCCTGGTGCAGGTGATCCAGGCACATCTTGATACGTTGCGCGCGGACGTCCGCCTGCGCGCCCATGACGACCGTTTGTTGGAGCTGGTGCCAAAATGAGAATGACAACGGGTGCGGCGTGCGGCGTGCCGCGTGCGGAGTTCCTGCGGCGATTGCTGGTACTGCCGCTGATCAGTGCCCTGGTGCTGACCGGCTGTGGCGAGAGCGAAGCCAAGAAGGATGAAAAGAAGGACGACCAGAAGGAAGGCGCACGCGTCACCACCTCGTTGCCGATCCGCATCACCCAGGCCGGTGCCGGCAAAGTGGTCGAGACCCTCGCCGTCCAGGGGCGCCTGGAAGTCTGGCAACGGGTGATCCTCACGCCGAAGGTCTCCGGAGTGGTGGAAGAGGTTCCGGTGTTGTCGAATCAACACGTCGAGAAGGGCCAGACGCTGCTGCGTCTGCAAGCCCCGTTGGCCGACAGCGAAGCACTGCTCAAAGCGCAGGCCAAACTCGAACGCGCGCGCCGCGACCTGGATCGCCGCCTCAAGCTGCGCGAATTGGCTCCGGAAACCATTGCGATCGCCGACCTTGATGCAGCACGCGATCTGGTGAGCGACAGCGAACTGGAAGTCGAGCTCTACCGCCGCCGTGAAGCAAGTCGCACCATCGTTGCACCCTTCGCCGGAGTGATGTTGATGCCGCCGACGACCGCTGCGGCCAACACCCAACCGGTGATCACCGGCCAGCAGATCAGTGAAGGCAGCCAGATCGCCGAGCTGCTCGATGTCAGCCGTTTCCGTCTGAGCCTGGATCTGCCGGAACCCAACCTGCGCCGGCTGGCCATCGGTCAGACGGTGACCATCAGCGCCATCGCCGACAGCGTCGAGGCCAAGGGTCGTATTTCCGCGCTGCCGGAAGCCATCGACCCGACCAAGGGCAGCGGTCGGGTGTTCGTCGACATCACCGATCCACCCAAGAGCTGGCGGCCGGGCGGCTTCATCGCCGCGCACCTGGTGCTGGGCGAGACCGAGGCGCCGCTGGTGCTGCCACGCGATGCGGTGCTCTACCGTGAGAACCGTCCGTACGCCTGGGTCGCCGAGGAACACGACGGCGTCCTGGTGGTGCGCCGCGCGTGGCTCGACCTGGGGCCCGGCGACGACCGCTCACTGGTGGTGAGCAAGGGCATCATGTCCGGTGACAAAGTGGTCATCGAAGGCATGAGCGGCCTGTCGGACGGCGTACCGGTCATCATCCGCGAAGCAGAGACCGCCGCGGTGCCGGTTGATGGCAAGGATTCGGCGAAATGATCGTCAAGAGTCCGGAAGTCCGGAGGTCCGGAGGTCCGGAAGTCCTTCTGCTCGCACGCACACGAGACTTCCGGACATCCGGACTTCCGGACTTCCGGACAGGTTGTCCATGATTTCCCAAATCATCCGCCGCCCAATTGGCGCGTGTTTCATCGCGCTGTCGATCGCGTTGCTCGGCGTCCTGGCCTATGCCAAGCTGCCGGTGGCGCTGCTGCCACCGGTCGAATTACCGGTGCTCACCGTGCGCTGCGACCGTGCCGGCGCCTCGGCGATCGAACTGGAAGAGCAGTTGCTCATTCCGCTGGAAGAAGCGGTCTCCACCGTGCCCGGCCTGACTCACCTGGAAGGGCAGGCCAACGCCGGGGCCGTCGAGTTGCGGCTGACGCTGCGCGCCGACGCCGACCTGGAGGCGATCACCAACCGCCTGCGTGAACGCTTGTCGACCATCCGCCTGCCGACCGGCACCGAGCCACCGCGCGTGCTGCGTTTCGATCCCAGCGCTGAGCCGCTGATGCGCCTGGTGCTCGAACCCAAGCCGTTCGGTCCCAATGCCACCTCGCTCGCCGCGGTCGCGCGCGATGACCTGACGCCACAGCTCGAAGGTCTCTCACAAGTCGCTGCCGTGCGCCTGCGTGGCGGACGCGAGACCGAGATGCGTATCGTGCCGGACCTCGCGCGACTGGCGGCCTCGGGCGTGACCGTCGCCCAGTTGGAGAGCGCCATCCGGGGTGCGGTCTCCAGCCGCTCGGTTGGCACGGTCTACGACGCCGAAGGCTCACGCCGGGTGCGACTGCGGGGCTCGATCACCCGTCCGGAACAGATCCGCTCGGTGCTGGTCGCCAACAGCGTGACCATTGGTGACGTCGCCACCGTCGACCAGACGCTGGCCGAACCGAGCGAACTGGCGATGGCCTTGCCGCAGGTGGTCGCTGCGCCAGCCCTCACCCCGCCAGCCGCCACGGCACCGGCACGCACCGCGGATGACAGCCGCGAAGTGGTGCTGATCGAGATCATGACCCAGGCCGATGCCGGCATGGTCGCAGCCTCCGACGCCATCCGTGAACGCATTGCCCTGATCACGCGCGATGCCGCTGACGGTGCGTGGGACTACGCCGGTGGGCGCTTGAGCCTGCTGACCGACCGCGCCGATCCGGTGCGCAAAGCTATCACCGAGGTCAAGACCGCCACCATTGAAGGCGCCGTGTTGGCGTGGCTGGTGCTGCTGGTGTTCTTGCGCGCGCTGCGTCCGTCGTTGATTGTCTGCCTCGCCATCCCGCTGTCGGTGGTCGGCACCTTCCTGCTCATGTCTATGGCAGATGTCGGCCTCAACCTCATGAGCCTGGGAGGGCTCGCGCTGGGCGTCGGCATGTTGGTCGATACCGCGATTGTAGTGTTGGAGTCGGCGGATCGCGTGGCTGGCCACGATCCCGCGGCGGGCGGTTCCGTCGACTACCAGCCGAACACCGTGGCTGTCGGAGTAGGCGAAGTCGCCGGCGCACTGATCGCCGCCTGCCTGACCTCGATCGCAGTATTCGTGCCGCTGGCGTTCCTTCCCGGCGTGCTCGGCAATCTCTTTTATGACCAAGCGTTCTCGGTCAGCGCCAGCCACATCGTCAGCCTCGCGGTCGGACTCGGATTGGTGCCGACGTTGTTGGCCCTGCCGCGCTGGCGAAAAGATGGCACGGTGGTGTCGTGGGCGTGGCCATTCGTGCGCGCTGACGGCCGCGGCACCAGCGCGCTACGCATCGTGCTGTGTGTCCTGCTGCTGCCCGGCGTGGTGCTCACCTACCTGGCGCGGTTCCTGGCGCTGGTGGCCGGCGGACTGCTACGTCTGATCGGCGTCGGCTTCCGCCTGCCCATCCGCGCGATCGACTGGTTGTGCCGCTCCGGACTCGCGCTGCTGCAAAAAGGCTACAGCCAGGTGCTCGACGTGGTGCTGGCGCGCCCGAGCCTGGGATTACTCGGATTTGCCGCAGCCTTGCTCATCGGCATCGCCTTCGTCCCGTTGCTGCCCGCTCGCCTGATGCCGCCGAGCCTGTCGTCGCGCTTCGTGCTCGACGTCGAACTGCCACGTGGTCGCAGCGTCGAGGAGACCGCGGCCTGGACCAAAGGCTTCCTCAGTTATCTGCGCCGCGAACGTCCCGACCTCAAGGCCGTCGCCGTCGCTGGCGAGGACAGTCGCTACGCGCCTGGCCTGACCAAACGCCAGGACCATGAATTGCAGGTGGTGCTGACGCTGGCCCAGCGGGCGGAAAGCCTCGCCCAGGAACGCACCTTCCTCGCCGGCCTGGAACGCAGCGCCATGGGCCAAGGTGCGGTGAGCGCGAGCGCGACCGTGCCGCCGTTGGTCGATCTCGGTCTGGGCAGCCGCAATGCCTTGGAGTTCGCCATCCGCGGACCGGATCCGGAAGCGCTGCGGGGCATCGCACTCGATTACGCTGCCCGCCTGCGTGTCGCCTCGTGCCGCGGCGTGACCACCTCGGCCACCGCTTC
>JANPLC010000064.1:0-1919 GCA_031426335.1 Planctomycetota bacterium | reverse complement strand
ATGGGCAAAAGGTTGCGCAGACTGAAGTCTGCGCCCCCAGGGGGGACTCCTTGCCACCACCACATCATCCCCATCGTGCGCCGCCATGCCCTCGCTCCTCGACCTCGTTGGCAACACCCCGCTCATGGACCTCTCCGCCCTGGTCGGAAAACCCGGCGTGACGTTGCTGGCCAAATGCGAAGGCAACAACCCGGCGTCGAGTGTGAAAGATCGCGCGGCCAAGGGCATGATCCAGGGAGCACTCGAACGTGGCACGCTCAAACGCGGCATGCGCTTGATCGAAGCCACCAGCGGCAACACCGGCATCGCGCTCGCCATGATCGCGCAGGCCGTCGGCGTCGAGATGCACCTGGTCATGCCGCAGACGCTGACCATCGAACGCACCCAGACCATGCAGGCGTTCGGCGCCATCGTGCACCTGATCGACGGCAACATGGAACGTGCACGCGACTTCGCCGCTGAGCAGGTGGCGAAAACCGCCGGTCAGCCGGATGCGTTCCTGATGCTCAACCAGTTCGGCAATCCCGACAATCCCCTGGCGCATTACCGTAGCACCGGCCCGGAAGTGTGGAGTGGCACCATGGGTCAGGTGACGCACTTCGTTTCGTCGATGGGCACCACCGGCACCATCATGGGCACCAGTCGTTACCTGAAGGAACAGAATCCGCAGGTGCAGATCGTCGGCTGCCAGCCCAGTGAAGGCAGTCAGATCCCAGGCATCCGTCGCTGGTCGAAAGAATACCTGCCAACGTTCTTCGAATCGTCGCGTGTCGACCGCATCATCGACATCACACAAAAAGACGCGGAAAACACCGCTCGTCGCTTGGCTAAGGAAGCCGGTCTTTTCTCTGGTCCCAGTTCCGGCGGAGCGTGCTGGGCGGCGCTGCAGATCGCGAAAGAAATCGACCGTGGCGTGATCGTCTTCATCGCTTGCGACCGTGGCGATCGTTACCTGTCGAGCGATTTGTTCCGCTGACAGCAGCTACGAGCTACGAGCACACGGAACGCAGCGGAAAAAAGCTCGGAACTCGTAGCTCGAAGCTCGCTGCTAATCGACCCATCCCCGCAGCTTCACATGCACCTGCGCCACCTTGCCCATGTAGTGGTCCATGCGGTAGTCGATGGCGGCTTTGCGCATGTGCGTGCGGGCCAGTACAGCATCGCCGGTGACCTCGTAGTAGAGTCCCAAGTAGAGGTGGGCGTAACACAGCTGGTCACGCTCGGCTTCCGTCGGCATGCCATCGGCATCGGCGGCTTTGAGCACGGCGGCGGCATTGCCGGTGCCGGCGAACAGCGCATGGATCTCGCGCATCGGCACGCGCGCATCGCCAACGATAGGAATGAAGGCTTTACGTGCCGCGTCGAGTCCATCGATTTTCACCACGCAGAGGAAATGCCAGGCGGCGTTCTCCACGTCGTTGCGATTGACCGTCTGGTGCAGTTCGAACTGCGCCCGTCCATCAGCGAAGCGGCCAGCGTAGTACAGCGACAGTCCCCGCTGCCACAGATCCGGCGCCGCGGCGGGCGCCAGTTCGATCACTTTATCGAACGCCGTCGCCGAGGCGGCCACCTGCGCGTCAAAGAACAGGCGTACGCCGTCGCGGAACCACTGATCGGCCGTGGTCTTCACCGGAACAGCGTCCTCAGCAGCGATCACGCCCAGCGTCAGCAAGAGCAGCCAGGCTCGCAGGTGGCGGTGGATCCCGAGGCGGGATGTGGCAGTGATCGGCATGTGGACCTCGACGATGAGCAGGTGGTTCGGATGCTGCCATGGTTGCTGCCGGACGCACGTCCGGCACCGTGGCAACCTGGAGAACCCATCATGCGTCTGGCCCGCCGCCTCCGTCGCTTGCTCAAACGCCGTGGCCTAAGGCTAACCGATGCCGTAAAGCAGGGACTCCGCGATTTCGTCGCCATCG
>JANPLC010000063.1:0-15585 GCA_031426335.1 Planctomycetota bacterium | reverse complement strand
TTTCCGTCGCCGACCGCGTTGTAGGGGGGCTTGGTCACGTCGATCACGCCAGCATCAGCGGGAAACACCGCGTTTTCAGCGCCAGCAAGCGGCTTGCCGGCAACGATGCGCGTGTAGTCCGGCGCCGGGTATTTCGCCACGTGCTTAGGCCGCGACTTCAGTCCCAGCAGCACGCGATCGTCCTTGGCCGGCTTGGCGACGCGGAAGCGCACTTCCGACAATCCCGAGACGCGGTCGCCGTAGTTGGCGGTGATCAGCAAGCGGACATAGCGCGCGGTCATTGGTTTGCTCAGCGTCACGGGCTGTCCCGGATCGTCGCTGCCAGCTGCGCGGCGCAATTCGATGGTGCCGGCATCAGTGAAGGTGCGGTCGTCCTCTGACACCTGCACGGTCGCGGTCTTCACGCTGCGCTGCGTGTAGCCCTGCTCGTTGTAGTTCCAGACGTACAGACCAATGAGTTGATGGACGTGCCCCAGATCGAAACGCACGAAGACCTTGCCGACCGATCCGGCATCGTCGTAGTTGCTGTTCCACATCGATCCACCGCTGGCGCCCTTGCTGGCCGTGTGGACGAACACGCCACTGCCGGGCGGATCCTCGCCCAATCCTGAGTCATCGCACAGCGCCGAGGGGTTGCTGCCTTGGCTGCTGGGTGCAGTGCATTCCTGCGCGGCGATGGTGCCCTCGGCACCGTTGTCAGCGGCAGACAGACTCAGGACCAGAGTGAGCAGCAGCAGTTGGGGGCATGTTCGCATGGGGCACCTAGACACGGTATGCGTTGATGTACCTCGAAGTTACCCAGTGCTTAGCTTAGATCCGGTTCAGCGCCTGATCCAGATCGGCGATCAGGTCGTCGGTGCCTTCGAGGCCGACGCTCATGCGGATGAGGTTTTCCCGGATGCCGAGCGCAGCGCGTTCTTCGGGCGATTTGTCGTAGTAGCTCATCAGCGCTGGCTGTTCGATCAGTGATTCGGGTCCGCCCAGACTGGGCGCCAGATACGGGATCTCGCAGGCGTCGACGACTTTTGAGCCTTCGACCAAACCACCCTTGATGGTGAAACTGATGAGTGAGCTGAAGCCGCGCATCTGCTTCTTGGCGATGGCGTGTGCCGGGTGGCTGGGCAGCCCTGGGTACCACACGCGTTCGACCTTGGGATGTTTCTCCAGGAACTCGGCGACGCGTTGGCCGCTTTCGTTCTGATGCTTCATGCGCACGGCGAAGGTTTTGAGGCCGCGGATGAGCATGTAGGCGGTGAACGGCGCGGCGAGCGCGCCGAACATGCCCTGATGATCGCGGATGGCGTCGATCAGCGGCTTGGCGCCGATCACCACGCCGGCCATCAGATCGTTGTGGCCGCCGAGGTACTTGGTTGCGCTGTGCACCACCAGGTCGATGCCGAAACTCAGCGGCTGGAGATTATACGGCGTGGCCAGCGTCGCATCGATCAGCGTCTTGACGCGTTTCTCTTTGGCGAGTTTCACCAGCGCTTCGAGATCGATGCAGTTCAGGTACGGATTGGTCGGACTCTCGGTGATGATCAGCTTGGTGTTCGGCTTGATCGCCGCCGCGATGCCTTCGACCGACGGTTCACACGAGGTGTGTTCGACGCCGAACTTGGCGAGGAACTCGCGTACGAACACCCGCGTCTTGCGGTAGCTGTCGGCGGTGATCACCAGATGTGTGCCGGGCTTCACCATCGCCAGCAGCGTGGTGACGATGGCGGACATGCCGGTGGAGGTCAGTAGGGCATCGGTGTCGCCACCATTCGGCAGCGGACCTTCGAGCGAAGCGAGCTTGGCTTCGGCGACCTGCTGCGTCGGATTGCCGTAACGGCCGTATTCTTCCCCGCGAATGTGTTCGCCGCGGAAGTAGCGGTGCAGTTCGTCGGTGTTCTCGAACGGGTAGGCCGTGGCCAGAATGAGCGGCGTGACGAGCGAGTCGTGGGCCTTGTCGCGGAGTTCTCCGCCGTGGACGGACAGGGTCTCGATCGATCGCGCCATTGCAGTCAGGTCCTCGTACGTGCGAAGTCAGAATGGGTTGCCACCAGCGCGAAATCCTTGCCGTCCCAGCGGAAGGTGCGCGCCTCGACCACGCCCTGGGCGCGGGTCTCGATCACGGTCTGAAACAAATCGGGGTACACCGCTTGCCCGTTGGGAGCGGCGTAGCGT
The DNA here is from genome assembly GCA_031426335.1 of Planctomycetota bacterium. Classification (GTDB taxonomy): domain Bacteria; phylum Planctomycetota; class UBA11346; order UBA11346; family UBA11346; genus BOG-1363. The sequence goes on along the minus strand of JANPLC010000063.1, from coordinate 13,416 downwards.
TTGTCTTCATCGCTGAAATAAGCGCCGCAGTCGATGTGGCTGTGGAACAAGGCAAGCCAGCGTTCGCCCGCCGCTTCGGCCTCGCGCACGTGCCGACCGAGCTTGGCCTCATTGGGCGAGAACCAGTCGCGGCCGTCGCGCGGGTTCTCTGCTGGATCAAGGGCGTGCAGTTTGTCTGCCATGTTCTCCAAGGGCACGCAGCGCAGTGCCTCATCCGTTCCGTTCTTGGCGAACAGGATGCCGCAACATTCCTTGGGATAACACGCCAAGGCGTGGTCCTGCATCTGTTTCACGATCGAGGGCGGGATGGTCAGCATGCTCGCGGGGGGCGTACGCTAGGATCGCAGGACCAGTGCGCAACGTGTTGGCGCGGGTTGCTGCACTGGTTCAGGCAGCGCGAAGCGTGTGGTGCGAAAATTATGGACCGCGGTGGATTGCTGGGACGCAGGAACGGTGCGGCTGTGCCGACTTCGCACCTCGCACCCGTCGGTGCAGCCGATCTCACGCCTTCGGCAACGCAAACCCGAAGACACTGCCTTTAGGAACCGCGTCGCCGATGCCGATGGTGCCATCGTGGGCCTGAACCGCGAGTTTGCAGAAGGCCAAGCCGAGACCGACCGAACGACGGGTGTTTTCGCCCGTTGAGCCGCGGACGAATTTGTCGAACAGCCGTTCGCGGTGCTCCTGCGGGATCCCTGGGCCGGCATCGGCGATTTCGAAGCGCCAACGGTCGCCGGCGTCGACTACGCCGACGTGGACTTTTTCGCTCTTGGGCGAGTACGTCAGGGCGTTGTCGAGCAGGTTGATGATCACCCGTTGGATGGTGTTGGCGTCGACGTGGACCTTGCCATTCACGGTAGGCGCCAGCACCAACCGGTCGCTGCGGGTGCCGAGCTGATGTACGGCCGCCGTGATCAGATCCTGCACCGCGACGAACTGGCGTTTGAGCGGCAGGCCGACGCGTTCCATGCGGCTGAGGTCGAGCATGTCGCCGATCATGCCGTTGAGGCGCTGGCATTGACCGTGGCAAGTATCGAACATCCGTTTGTGCTCGGGCCCCAGGTGCGCCTTGAGTTTGGTCTCCAGCAGCTCCAGGTAGCCCATGATGGTGGTGGCGGGCGAACGCATGTCGTGCGCCACCATATGCACCAAGCCATCACGCTGTTCTTCAAGCACGCGCAGGTCGACCAGGGCGTTGCGCGTCTCATCATACAAATGTTTCATCCGACAAGCGTTGCGCACGCGCAGACGGATCTCGTCCGGTTCGATCGGTTTGGACAGGAAGTCGTCGGCGCCCGCCTCGATGCCGCGCAGGCGGCTGGCGGAGTCCGAGAGCGCGGTGACCATCAGCACGGGAATGGCGCCGGTTTCAGGATGTTGTTTAAGGCGGCGGCAGACTTCAAAGCCGTCAAGGTCCGGCATCACCACATCAAGCAGCACGGCATGTGGTTGGCTCTGGATCGCTCGGTCGAGCGCCATCTGGCCACTGCTGGCTACCACCACTTGGTAACCGAACGAGCGCAAGGTCTCGCTGAGCATGACGCGCGCGATCTCCTGATCGTCCACCACCAACACGGTACCGAGTGGTGGGCGGATTTCGGTGTTCATGGAAGTTCTCCAGATGGCGAAGTAGTAGACCCAGCGGACGGCGCAGCGGATGGTGATGGCGGGGGCGGCGAAGCGGCAACCGTGGCGGCTGCTTCATCCATGGTCTGGCCCAGGGCCTGGATCAGCGCAGCAGCATCACCGGCGTGGCCCAGGTGCCAATGGTCGTGGAGCAATCCGGCCGCAGCAGCTACGCGGGCGAAACCGAGGTTGCCGGCCACGCCTTTGAGGGCATGGGCGAGGGCATCGGCTTTTTTCAGCTCGCCGCTGGCAAACAACGCCTGCAGGCGGACGGCGGCATCGGCCTCCTGCGCGACGAAGGTCGCCACCAGCCGCAGGTAGAGGCTGGTGTTGCCACCCGTGCGACGGACACCGGCCGCCTGATCCCACAGCTCAGGCAGCGTCAGCGGACGTGCGCGCAGGTGCCGCTGCAGGGTCGCCAGCAGTCGCTCAACATTGATCGGTTTCGCCACCACGTCGTCCATGCCAGCCGCGCGGAATTCCTCTTGGCTCTCCAACATGACGTCGGCGGTCAGCGCGATGATCGGCAGGTGCTTGGTCCTGGGATCAGCACGCAGCAACCGGGTCGCCTGCATTCCGTCCATGATCGGCATATGGATATCCATCAGCACCGCGTCGTAGACCGTGCTCTGGGCCGCTGCCACCGCGCTGCTGCCGTCACCCGCGACATCGACGGTGTAGCCGGATTCCTGCAGCAATTCACGGATGATGGTCTGATTGATGTCGTGGTCCTCGGCCACCAGCAGCCGTCGCCCACGACCTTGCGTGGCAGGTTTGGTCAGCGACTCCGGCAACGGCACGCGCCGTGGTCCGGCGCCGATGGCGGTGACCAGCGCATTGAACAATGACGACGGATCGACCGGCTTGAGCAGGAAACCATCGAGGTCGGCAAGGTCTTCATCGCGTAGCGCCGAGCGGTTGGCGCCAGTGATGAGGATGGCTTTCGGCGTCGTCAGTCCGTGATGTCCGGCACGCAGCCGGCGGATGACTTCCAAGCCGTCGATGTCAGGCATCCGCCAGTCGACCAGTGCCAGACGGACCGGATCGGCGGCGGAGTCGCGCCACCGGGCCAAGCCTTCAGTGCCATTGCTGGCACAGGTCACGCGGCAGCCAAAGGCGCTCAGCAGCGAGCGCAGCAGATCGCGCGACAACGCCATGTCGTCGATCACCAGCACGTGCAGTCCGGCAAGTCCCTCCGGCAAGGTGTAGCGCCGGGCGAGGTCGCCCTTGGCGGCCAGCATGCGCAGCAGGAAAGAAAACGTGGTGCCCACGCCGGGTTTGCTCTCGACCGTCAAGTCGCCGCCCATCAGTCCGACCAGTTGCTTGCTGATGGTCAATCCCAGACCGGTGCCGCCAAAACGTCGGCTGGTGCCGGCATCGACCTGGGTGAATTTCTGGAACAGGCGGGCAAGGTCTTCGGGGGCGATACCGATGCCGGTATCGCGCACGGCGAAACGCAGGGTGGCTTGGTCACCGACGCGTCCGGCCAGACGCACATCGACCACCACCGAACCGCGCTCGGTGAATTTCACCGCATTGGTGGTGAGGTTGACCAGCACCTGCTGGAGTCGCAATGCATCTCCGGTGAGTTCGAGCGGCAGGGTCGGATCGATGGCGAACATCAACTCTACCGGCTTGTCGGCAACCTGGATCGAGAGCTGGGTGGCGACCGCTTCCAGCAACGCGTCGAGACGGAAGGAGGTGCGCTCCAATTCCATCATCCCGGCTTCGATCTTCGACAAGTCGAGGATGTCGTTGATCAGGCATTGCAGCGTGACCGCAGAACTGTCCATCTGGCGGATGTACCCGGCACTTTTGCCGGTCAGATGACAACCGCGCAGCAAGTGCAGCAACCCGACGATGGCGTTGAGCGGTGTGCGGATCTCATGGCTCATGTTCGACAGGAAGCTCGACTTGGCGCGATTGGCCTCGGCATTGGCGTCGAGTTCGTCGAGGATCGGAGTGGTCTGGCGCAGGAGCAGGACGACGGCAGCGCCACCGAGGGCGATCGCCACCAGCGCGGCGATGGCGCCAGCACGCAGGACGGGAGCGCGCATTTCGGCGACCGTCAGCTGCACCACCAGCGCCATCTTCAGGGTCGGCAAGGGACGGTGGGCGCACCACACGGCCTGTCCTGACTGGTCGACCGCAAGCATCAGCCCGGTCGCGCCGTCGAGCGCCGCGGCGAAGGGCGCCGCAGCGGGAGATTGCGCGGGCATCGGTGGTCTACTGCCCGGTTGGCGCGACAGGACGATGCTGACACCGGTGATGTCACGGCGCGCGACCTGGATTTCTACCGCTTCTTTTCCGGTGGCACGCAAGGCATCAGCGATTTGCGACAGGGTCGCACCGGAGGCGCCCTCGGGATGGTCCTGTTGGCTGTTGCGGGCATCGAAGCGCGCCACTGCTTCAACCAGATCACCAAGACTGCGCGCCGTGGTGCGCAGTCGCTCGCGGCCTTCCTCTTCAACCACACCAAGCAGCAGGACGACGGTGATGGCCTCGGCCATCAGCAGGGTCGCGGTGATCGTGCCTACCAGCCACCAGACCCGTCGGCGGAAATCCGGCGGTACGGGCTTCAGCGGACGTCGGGAGTTGGGTACCGGGGTGGTCATGGGAATCGGGGCAGGGACGCTAGGCAGCCACAACCGACGAGTCCAGCGACAAGGCTTCTTTGTCCGCGGGACAACCCCGCCGGGTGGTGGGATTTTCGCGTGTGCACACGGGTTGCGTGCTGCGTCTTGCAGCCTAGCGTGCGCCCCTCCCAGGGGGACCGGCATGAGCCTGAGCGATGATCTGCTGCGCCTGAAAGATGAGGCCACCGCCAACTTTGCCGCCGCTGCTGCGGCCGGTGCCGCGGCGGTCGAAGCGGTGCGCATCGCGCTCATGGGTCGCAGTGGAAAACTCAAGGAATTGGAAGAGGGCTTCGCTGCGGCGCCGGGACCGGAGAAACGCACGCTCGGACCGATCCTCAATCAGGTGAAGACGGCACTCAAGGAAGCTCTTGCCGCCGCCCAGTCCAAAGTCACCGCCAAGCAGGACGAGGCGCCCATCGACGTGACGCTGCCGGAGCAGCCGCGCCACATCGGCACCATCCATCCTATCAGCCAGGTCGCCGCCGAGGTCGAGCAGGTCTTCACCAGCATGGGCTACGAAGTCATCGACGGCCCGCATATCGAACAGGACGAGTTCAACTTCGGTCGCCTGAACATCCCCGCGGATCATCCGGCGCGCGATGCGCAGGACACCTTCTGGCTCTCCACCGGCGATCTGCTGCGCACGCACACCAGCGCGGTGCAGAGCCGCACCTATAAGATGGTCGGCGATGGCAAGTTGACGCCGCCCTTCCGTCGCGTCGTGGTCGGCAAGGTCTTCCGCTACGAAGCGGTCGACGCGACGCATGACAACACCTTCACCCAGGTCGAAGGATTTGTCGTCGATAAAGAGATCACCGTCGCGCACCTGATCGGCACCATCCGCACGATGTTGACCGCGGTACTCAAACGCGACGACGTCGAGGTGCGTTTACGTCCAAGCTTCTTCCCTTTCGTCGAGCCCGGTTTCGAAGTCGACGTGCGTCTGACCAGCGTCGAGCCAACCAATCGCTTCAGCCGTTGGGTCGAGCTGCTCGGCTGCGGCATGATCCATCCGAAGGTGCTTTCTGCTGGCGGCATCGATCCGACGCAGTGGCAAGGTTTCGCCTTCGGCCTGGGCATGGAGCGCTTGACGATGATCCGTCATGCGATCGCGGATATCCGGGTGTTTCATGGTGGAGATCTGCGCAGCCTCCATCAATTCGGCGCCGGCTGATCACTGATTTTCTTGCGCGGGCCAGATTCCGCCGCGTGGTGGGGCAACTCCCAGCAGGTGATTTATCACGCGTCCGGTGGCATCACCCCAATCGGATGAATCCTGGACCGTGAATGCTTGGTCATTGCGATCGCGTTCGCTGTCGCGTGAAGAGTCGCGTGAAGAGCAGCCAGTTAGCACGGTGGCGATCATCAGTGGCACGACGATCAGGCGGCGACAAGGCATCATCATCGATCAGCCTCCGGCGGCGGTGACGATGATCCAGCCGAGCAGGTATGCGACGTAAAAAGCAGCCAGGACCCCATCGGCGCTGCTGTTACCACAGCTGGTGTGGGCGTGGCAGCAGTCGGAACGGGCATGGCAGCCACCGAGGAATAACGCCGCCATCGTCAGCAGGATGAGCAGCAACCACACTCGGTCGCGTTGCCGGAACCAATCCATGAGGGTGCCTCGGGCCGAACTGTCCTGCGCTGCCGAGGGGCGTTTCGGTGGCAAGATGATCGTGGTCGAATGATTCGTCATGAAGAGTTCCTTTTCGTGCAAAACGGTCCACGGCCAGTTGCTGGCCGTGGACCGGCCAACCGCGACGTCAGTTGACCGATGTCGTCGTCGGTGCCGCCGTCTCGGTCGCTGGATGCCCGATGATATGCAGGCCCCATTTCCCATCGTGCGCCAACGCCGGCTCGGCGTTGAAGATCGACACCAGGTACGCCGGCTGATGCCACAGCAGGCGGCCCGTCGGATAGACCGTTCCCATCACGGCGATGTCGCTCACGGCGACCACGCCGCGTCCGGTGCCTTCCAGCGAACCAGCGGCCGTGGCGGCCGTGGCGGCGACTGCCGAGGCCGGTACTCCCGTGACGATACGCCCGACCGGTTTCAGCAGGTAGCCCCAGGTCGAACGCCACGCAACCTGCGCGTACCAACCAAACGGTTTGTCGTTCACCAGATCGGAGATCTCGGACGACGTGTGGCGGTAGTCGCGGCCAATGCCGCCAGCCACGTAACTCCCGAGGCAATCGGATCCTGCCCAGCGGTACAGATCACCGACCGAGTTGCTTTCGCCGTCCTTCATCAAGCCGCTGGTGCCAAAACGTCGGAGGTAGCCTCCCGCGCGAACGTAACTGTCGGCGGCGCCTTCCAGCGTCGGCGAAATTCCAGGAATGATCGCCACGTCCCAGCGGTAGCCCTTGGAGTCAGTCAATTCGCCGTCCAGGTAGAGGTCGGCTAGTTGCTCACCGTTGGTCAGCACCATTGGTCGACTCGCGGTCCGCTGGTCGCCGCAACCGGTGAGTGCGAGCGCAGTGATTGCTCCCAGGGCGAGGATGGTTCCAGGGTTACGGTTGCGGACCTGACGGGTGGGCGGATGCGACATGGTGACTCCAGACCGGTGGTTTGCGTGAACAGGAGCAAACGATAGCTAACAAATGTTCGCGTCAAGCACCCAACGCATAAACCCGCGGAAACACCGCGGGTTTGTGCTCATCAGCCGATCCGAAAGCCAATCTGAAATTCAGCGCAGACCGAGTTGCGCCTGGACGTTGCGCGGCAAGGCGAACATCCCGTTTTGAATCCCGGGATGCCAGCAGCGCAGGTCCTTGTGCCAGACTTGGGCAGCCGGTTCAGCGGGAACTTCGCCATGGATGCAACGCGCCACCGCCCACTGCCCACCTGGGAAGCTGGGGATGGTCATCAGGTAGGTGCCGATCTTGGCGAAGCGCTCAGCAAGTTTGCGCAACGTCGCGCGGCAATCGTCCGCGGCGAAGGTCGGGCAGCCGAGCGGAGCGACGAGGATGCCGCCGTCCTTCAGACGACGGAACACCGAGTCGGCGAAGCTGGTGGCATGGAACACATCGCTCGCGGTGTTGGTCAACTCGCAGGCATCGACAATGATGACGTCGAACTGATGCGGGCAGTCGCGCAGGTAACGGTGCGCGTCGTCGATGACGAGCTCAACGCGCGTATCGTTCAGACAGCTCGCCGCGGTGGGGAAGAACTTGCGGCAGACCTCGACCACATCGCGATCGATCTCGACCACGGTGACCTTTTTCACGCCGCTGTAACGCAGCACTTCACGCGCCACGCCGCCATCGCCACCACCGAGAATCAGCACCCTTTCAGCATTCGGCATGACGCTGAGCGAGGGATGCACCAGACATTCCGAGTACAGCGCTTCATCAAAGTCAGTCAGCGCGATGGCGCCACCAAGCGTCAGCACCTTGCCGAAGGCATGGCTGTCAAAAACCGAAATACGCTGGAAGGGCGACGTCGCACTGTGCAGGCAGTCACGCAGCTTGAGCTTCAGCCCGGCGGTATCGCCGTAGAGGTCTTCTAACCACAGGTTCAGATTTTCGTTGGCCATGGTGTCCTCTAGTCGACGACGACGATTTTAGCACGGGGGAAGAAGTTGAAGTCGGTCGCTGTTGCTGCGGTGTAGGCACCCATCATCGGGCTGGTCACCAAGTCGCCGCATTCCAGCTCAGGCAGCATGATGTCGTTGTAGACCACGTCGATGCTGTCGCAGGTCGGGCCGGCGACGACGCTCAGACGTTCGGGGCCGCCGCCTTTGCCTTCGAGTTTCGCCAACGGCATGAACTGGTAGTCGCAGTGGTCGTAGAGTTTGCCGGAGTAGCTGCCGTAGAGGCCGTCATCCAGGTAGTACCACATGCGGCCTTGGCGGTCGGCCTTGCCCATCACCGACGCGATCAAGGTCATGGCGGGAGCGCTGATAAAGCGGCCAGGTTCGGCGAGCAGACGCACGCCTGGGAACAGGCGTTCCAGTTCGGCGGCGATTGGGTGGCAGTAATACGGGATCGGCATCACCTGATCGGTGTAGGGCACGGGGTAACCACCACCGATGTCGAGCGTATCGAGACGGATGCCATCAAGCGCAGCCAGGTTGAACAACTGACGGCAGAACGAGATCGCTTCGATGTACTTGAAGTTGTTCAGCAGCTGCGAGCCGGCGTGGAAGCTGAGACCACGCACGTTCAAGCCCATGCCCGTGGCCTTGCGCAACAGGTCGAGGCCTTCCGACGGTTGAACGCCGAATTTCAGCGACAGATCGCACTGCGCTTCCTTGTTACGGAAGGCGAGCCGCATCAGGAGTTGGACGCGATCCTTGTAGGGCAGGAACTTCGGCAGCTCGTAGGGATTGTCGAAGACGAACGTGGTGCAGCCGTAGTCGAGTGCGTAGCGGATATCCTGATCACGTTTGATCGGATGGGTGTGGATGCAGCGCGCTGGATCAACACCGACATTCCGTACCACGTCGACTTCACCATTGGTGGCGAGGTCGAAGTAGCCGCCTTCGTCCTTGATCGCCTGCACCACCGCCGGATGCGGCAGCGGTTTGAGCGCGTAGTGCAGCTGCACTCCAGGCAGGGCCTGGCGCAGCGTGCGGTACTGGCTGCGGATGGTCTGGGTCGACAGCAGCAGCAGCGGCGTGCCGTGTTCGGCGGCGAGCGCGCGCATGCGGGCGGGGTCGGGCAGGTTGGGCTGGGACACGGCGATCACCGATCCAAAACGTGGGGGCCGTCGGCGGCGCGATCAGGGCCCGCGCCGCCCGGACCGGTTTACTTGCGCTTGCCGGCAGTCTTCTTCACCGGCTTCTTGGCGGCGGCCTTCTTCATCGGCTTCTTGGCGCCTTTGGCCTTGGCAGCGGGCTTGGCTTTCGCCGCCTGCTTGGCTGGAGCCTTTTTCGCCGCGGGCTTCTTGGCCGGTTTCTTGGCGCCCTTTTTGGCGCCGGTCTTCCCGCTCTTCGCAGCCTTCTCCGACGCTTCGCGCAGGTTGAGGCTGCCGCGGTTGATGTCGATGTCGTCGAGCACGGTCGGCTCGCCGTCGGTGATCACCGGCACGCTCTGCAGGTCCGCCAACAGTTCGCCGATGAAGGGGAATTCGCCGAGCATGCTGTGGTGGGTGGTCGGGCTGTAGGCCTTGAGGCCGGTGATGCCGCGCTCCTTGAGGCGCTTGGCGATCTCGCTGGGCGCGATCTCGGCGGCGTCGAGCGAATCGCTGCACACGGTGATCGACCACAGCACGGCGTACATGTGGATGTAGAGGTAGAAGGTGCGGCGGAACTTGAACACTTCCGCCAACGTCCGATGGCACTGCTTGAAGGTGTTGGGGCGCGAGATCGGGCTCTCGGTATGCATGACGAACAGGCCGCGCTCGTCCTTGAAGGTGCTCTTCACATGTTGGAAGAATTCCTTGGTGTAGAGCATCACCGACGGGCCGAAGGGATCGGTCATGTCCATGATCACGGCGTCGAACTTCTCAGAGGTGCCCTCGACGAACTTGCGGCCGTCGCCGACTTCCAGGCGATAGCGCGGATCGGCGAAGGCGCCGCCGTTGATCTCCGGCATCAGCTCCTCGCAGAAGTCGACCACGCCGCCATCGAGTTCGGCCATGACGGCCTTCTTGACCGGATGCTTGAGCACTTCGCGCAGGATGCCGCCGTCGCCGGCTCCGATGATGAGCACGTCCTGCGGATCGGGGTGGGTGCAGAGCGCGGGGTGGACCATCGGCTCATGGTAGAGGAACTCGTTCTTCGAGGTCACCTGGGTCACGCCATCGAGCAGCAGGACGTTGCCGAACTCCTCGCTCTCGATGATCTCCATCTCCTGCCACTTGGTCTTGCCGCGGTGGAGCGTCTTACCGGCCTTGTAGAAGTAGCCGAAGGTGGGATTGAGGCGTTCGACGAGGTAGCGGGACATGGGTTTTCCTGACGGTTCCGGACGTGTGGCGCGCGTTGTAGGACGGTGGGGGGGGTCCGCAATCCGAAGGTTCGGGGGAGCGCAGGTGAAGATTGCGTTTGGCAGTGAGGACGCGCGTCGAGTGGCGACCGGCGACTGCCGACTGCCGACTGCCGACCGGCGATCAGCGACCGGTCGGCGTGGCGAGCAGAAGTACGCTGCGTGGATCCGGGCCAGTGGCCGGTGGCTGGTGGCCGGCACTCATGGGGATCCCGTCCCCGTACTCCCGACCCGTCGTCACTTCCCATCCCCGCACCTAGCGCCCACAGCCAGGCTCTCTAGGCTCCCGCCCATGCTGCACAACACCGGCTCCACGCTGATCCAGCCGACTGAACTCGCCCGGCTGCACAGCCTCGAAGTCGCCGCCCGCCTGGTGGTGGAGGGACTGCAGACCGGCGCCCATCGCAGTCCGCACAAGGGCCACTCGGTGGACTTCGCCGATCACCGGCCGTACGTCCCAGGGGATGACCTCCGCCACCTCGACTGGAAGGTGCTCGGGCGCAGCGATCGCCTGGTGCTCAAACGCTACGAGGCGGAGACCGATCTCGGCTGCACCATCGTCGTCGATGGTTCCGCCAGCATGGGCTACCAGGGCGAACGCGCATCGTTCAGCAAGTTCCGCTACGCCGCGACGCTCGCGGCCTCGATGGCCTACCTCGTGCTGCAGCAGCAGGACCGTGCCGGTCTGGTGATCTTCGGCGAGAAGGCCATGGTCGAACACAAGCCGGCCCGCACCGGCCAGCTCGAACGCATCTGCCGGGCCTTGGAAGCGCATCAACCGGCCGCCGGCACCGATGCGGTCAAGTCGCTGGAGCACCTCGTCCAGCCGTCCTACCACAAGGGCCTGGTCATCGTCTTCAGCGACTTCCTGGCCGATCCCGCGATCATCACCGACACCCTCGACCGCCTGCGCCATCGTGGTCACGACGTCGCCCTGGTGTGGCTGCTCGATCCCGACGAGAACGATCTGGCGGTCTCCACCGTCAGCCGTTTCGAAGGCCTCGAGGAGGACGGGCAACTCACCGCCGAACCCCGTTCACTGCGCGCGGCGTACGCGGCCGAGGTGGCGAAACACCGCCTCGCCCTGCAGAAACTCTGTCGTGCCCGCAAGTTCGCCTTCGTCGAAGGCGTGACCTCCGAACCTCCTTCGTTGCCGCTCAACCGGCTCCTGGTCGCCCTCCATGCCGAACGCCGGTAACCCGCTGTCCCGTTCCACCCTCGTGCTGTTCCTGCTGCTGCTGCTGACGATCAGCGTCGGGTGCGGCGCGCGCGCCTCCTGGAATCGCGCCGACCTCTTCTCCACCAGCGAGGCGGCACGCAGCCAGCGCGTGGTCGAGGCGACCATCGAGAACGTGGCCTTTCCCGGTGGAGTCCAGCGCGGCGTGAACCTGAGACTCGATGAGCCGGTGGCCACCGACCAGGGACTGACCACGCGCATCTATCTGGAACAGCCCGTGCAGTTGCGCACCGGCATCATCCTGATGAAGCGCGTGCGGGTGCATTTCGACCTCGCGGGCAGTCCGCTGTATCTCGAAGAGATCAAGCCCGTCACTCCCTGAGCCCTCATTTCCCGGAGCACCCCCATGTCAAACAATGATGTCTTCGCCGTGATCATGGCCGGCGGGTCCGGTACCCGCTTCTGGCCCCTGTCGCGCAATGCCCGCCCCAAGCAGCTCGTGCAGATCATCGGCGACGGCACCATGATCCAGACCACGGTCGCGCGCCTGCAACCGCTCATCCCGGCTGAGCGTGTGCTGGTGATCACCACCGCCGCCCTGGCGGAGGAGACGCGCAAGCAGCTGCCGATGCTGAAGCCCGAGCACGTCATCGCCGAACCGGTCGGCCGCGATACCGCCGCCTGCGTCTGTCTCGCCGCCCTGGTGGTCGAGAAGATGTCCCCAGGCGCCACCATGATCCTGCTGCCGGCCGATCAGGTCATCCGCCCCGCCGACCAGTTCCAGAAAGCCCTCGCCGCCGGCATCGAGGTCGCCCGCGCCGGCAACCTGGTGACCTACGGCATCACTCCGCGTTTTCCCGCCACCGGTTATGGCTACATCAAACTCGCCCAGCGTCTCAGCGACGTCCAGGGCATCACCGTCAACAAGGTGCTCGGCTTCGTCGAGAAACCGGACGAAGCGACGGCGAAGAAATACCTCAGCGACGGTGGCTACCGCTGGAACTCCGGCATCTTCACCTGGAAGACCGATGTGGTGCTCGACGGCCTCGACACCCATTGCACCTGGCTGAGCGAAGCCTTGAAGCCGGTCGCCGCGGCCTGGGGCACCGCGGATTTCGCCCACGTGCTCAATGAGGTCTATCAGCCGCTGAAGAAGATCAGCATCGACTACGCGCTGATGGAGAAGGCCAACAACATCTGCGTCGTCACCGCCGACTTCCACTGGGACGACGTCGGCAGTTGGGACTCGCTCTACGACCACCTGCCCAAGGACGCCAACGGCGTCATCACCCAGGGCGACGTCCTGGCCCAGGGCTGCAACAACAGCCTCTTCGTCGGCCAGACGCAGCAGATCATCACCGCCATCGGGGTGAATGATCTCTCGGTGGTGGTGACCAAGGACGCCATCCTGATCGTGCCCAAGGGCCGCAGCCAGCAGGTGAAGAACGTCGTGGATACCTTGAAGGCGAAGGGACGAGCCGATCTGCTGTGAGCGTGCGGGCGATAACCCGCCGGCCGCGGTTATCTTCCTGCGGGACGTCCCAGGCTGATCGTCTTCGACCACCGCTCGCCCCACCCCGTCACGTGGTGGTGCGCCACCTGCAACTGGTCGCCGCGCAGACGGACGACCAGGAAACCCTTGGGTGTGCTGTCGACAGCGGGATCCTTGGGATCGCGGTCCTTCTGCGGTGAGGGGGCCATGAAGACGTCGTGCCCTTCCCAGACGTATTGCGCGAAGCTGTGCTCATGACCGTGCAGGATCAACGCCACATTATAGGGGGCGAGAGCCGCGCGCAGCGCGGCGAGGTCGTCCGGTGACCACCATTTCTCACGGCCCCAGCCGCGCAGGCCATAGTGCCACATCACGATCACCGGTCGGCCGCTATCGCCGACCTGCTGCTTCAGATCGGCGATCAGGAAACGCAGGCTGTGCTGCGGATCGTTCCACGGTGCGGGGCGGTCGTACACCGGGCGCGGCTGGTCGCTGGGAAAGACATTCAGATTGACCAGATGCAGCGCGCCCCAGTCCCATGAATAATGGTAGTGGCG
>JANPLC010000062.1:0-7160 GCA_031426335.1 Planctomycetota bacterium | reverse complement strand
GGCCGCCCACGCCCCCAGGGAACAGCCTGCCCGTACCACCTCGGTGGGTCCATCGGCGATTGTCCTGTGCAACGTTCACGACCCGCCAAAAGCCTGCGCGGATCGGTCTATGTCTGGCGGTGGCTGACGCCGCTCTAGGCTCCGCCGGTGGAGATCACGCCCATGCGCCTGCCATCCCTCGTGGTTTCGCTGCTCCTCTGCACCGCGCTGAACGCAGCGGATATATCGGTGATTATCGATCTGGGCGCCAATCCCGCTGCTGACGGTGCACTGACGCTACCGCTGCTGCCCGCAGGTGAGTGGTCACTGAAAGCCGCCGACGGCACGCACTTTCCCATCGCACGCGGAGGTGACGGCGTCGGCCGTGCGCTGGTGCCTGGGCTGACCGGCGTGCAGAAGTTCACCCTCGCAGCGGCGGTCGCCACACCGGCACTGATCGCGGTGGAAGTTCTGCCGGACGAGCAACACCGCCTCGCGGTCGCCGGCAAAGAAATCGCCACGTGGCAAGGCGGACGCGGCGTGCTCGAAGCGGGCTACGATGAAAAACTCCGCCGTGGCGGTTACCTCGCACGCCTGCTGACGCCGAGCGGACGGCTGGTGACCGACAACATGCCGGGCAAACACAAACACCACCACGGCGTGTGGCTGGCGTGGACGAAAACCAAATACGACGGTCGTGCACCGGACTTCTGGAACATGGGTGGTGGCACCGCCGGCGTGCAGAGCGTCTCGACCTCGCCGGTGTGGAGCGCGGGCGCGTGGGCCGGTTGGACGGCGGTGAACCGTTACGAGGACCTCACCACCACACCGAAGGTCGACGTGCTGAGCGAACGCTTGAGCTACGTGGTGCGCGCGCCACTGCCGCAGGATCCGGTGGTGGTGGTCGACCTCACCGTGGTGCAGCGCTGCCTGACCGACAAACCGCTCGAACTGCCGACCTACCACTACGGCGGCCTCGGCATCCGCGGCAACCGCGCGTGGGAGGGCGAGGGCGATGCGATGCGCGCGCTCACCAGTGAAGGCAAGAACCGCAAGGACGGCAACTTCACCCGCGGACGCTGGTGCTGGATGGGTGGTCAGGTCGATGGCCAGACCGCTGGCCTGGTGGTGCTGAGCCATCCAACCAACGTGCGCATGCCACAACCGCTGCGTTTGCATCCCAACGAGCCGTTCCTGTGCTTTGCCCCGTCGCAGCTCGGCGACTGGCGCATCACGCCGGATGAGCCGTTGGTGCAGCGCTATCGCATCATCATCGCCGACGGTGAGCCGGACGCGCCTGCCATCGAGCGTCGCTGGCAGGCGTATGCCAACGAGCCGATCGTCACAGTCGACGGCAAACCCGTGAAGTAACCAACCAGAGAGAGGACCACCAACCGCAGACGCAGAGGTGAGAGGAGGGCCGCAGAGCGGATCTATTTTTCGCTGCGATGCCGGATGGCCACCGTGGTGCGGCATGATCCCACTATTTCGTTCGACTCTGCGGCCCTCCTCTCACCTCTGCGTCTCTGCGGTAAACGAGCCGCCCCACCAAGTGCCGCGTCTTGCGGCCCGACCGTCCGACCTAGGCTGCGCGTCCCATGCGCGTCGCGATCATCGACTATCAGGCTGGCAATCTCACGTCGGTGCAGCGGGCGCTCACGCATCTCGGCCATGCGTCGGAGATCACCGCTGATGCCGCGGTCATCGCCAGTGCTGACAAAGTGATCTTTCCTGGCGTCGGTGCGGCCGGTTCATGCATGGCCAATCTGCGCGCTGGTCGTCTTGATCAGGCGTTGGCGCAGGTGATTGCCGCGCAGAAGCCGCTGCTCTGCATCTGCGTCGGCATGCAGTTGCTGTTCGACCGCAGTGAGGAAGACGGCGGCGTGCCGTGCCTCGGCGTCATTCCTGGCGCGGTGAAGAAGTTCGCGCTCAGCGATCCCGCGCTCAAGGTCCCGCACATGGGCTGGAACCCGGTGCGTTGGGAAAAGAGTGATCCGTTGTGGAACGGCATTCCGCAGGACACGCCGTTCTACTTTGTGCACAGCTACTTTTGCGCGCCGAAAGCGGACGACACCACGCTCGCCACCAGTGATCATGGTGGACAGTTCTGCGCCGGCGTCCGTCAGGGCTCGTTCGCGGCGGTGCAATTCCATCCCGAGAAGAGCGGCGAGGCTGGACTCGCGCTCTTGGGAAACTTCCTGCGCGGGTGACATCTCCCGTGACACGGGCGTCTCGCCCGTGATCGAGGGCGATAACCACGGGCGAGACGCCCGTGCCACGAAAGGCATCCTTTCCATCACGTTGTGGCGGCGTAGATGACAATGTCTGCGCGGATCCGTCGACGAACAGCGGATCCGATCAGGTCGTGATGGTCGATGGCCAGCGTCTCAACGACGTGGTCACGCTGCTGTAATCGCTCGGCCAGGATGCGATTGCGCTGATGCGCGGATCCGGCATCCCATCGCCCGACGAGACGACCATGAAGCACCTGATCCCCTGCCTGCTGTTCGCTGCCATCACTGCTCCAGCATTGAGTGCGGCGGAGAAGTTGTCCTACAACCGCGACGTGCGGCCGTTGCTGTCGGACACCTGCTTCAAATGCCACGGGCCAGACAAGGCCAACCGCAAGGGCAAGCTGCGCCTCGACGATCGCGAAGCCGCGTTGGCGAAAGAAGCCTTCGTCCCGGGGAAACCCGCTGAGAGCGAACTGATCAAACGTCTACACCACAGCGATCCCGATGAAGTCATGCCGCCGCCGGATTCGGTGCGCCAACTCACCGACGCGCAGAAGAAGATCATCGCCCAGTGGATCGCCGAAGGTGCGACCTACGAACCGCACTGGGCCTACATCCCGCCCACACGCACCGCCGTACCGACAGTAGCGGACAAGGCATGGAGCGCGAATCCGCTCGACACTTTCATCCGCGCACGTCTCGACGCGGAGAAGATCGCGCCCTCGCCGGAAGCCGATCGCGCGACGCTGCTGCGCCGCCTGAGCCTGGACCTCACCGGACTGCCGCCGACCCCGGCGGAGATCGACGCCTTCGTCGCGGACAAATCCGCTGACGCTTATGACAAACAAGTCGCCCGCCTGCTCGCGTCACCGCACTACGGCGAACGCATGGCGGTGCCGTGGCTCGACGCCGTGCGTTTCGCCGACACCGTCGGCTTCCATGGCGACCAGAACCAGAACATCTTCCCTTACCGCGACTGGGTGATCGACGCGTTCAATCGCAACCTGCCGTTTGATCGCTTTACCGCCGAACAACTTGCCGGCGATCTGCTGCCGGACGCGGATGCCAGCACGCGCACCGCGTCGGGTTTCAACCGTCTGAACATGATGACGCGCGAAGGCGGCGCGCAGCCGAAGGAGTACCTCGCCAAGTACACCGCCGACCGCGTGCGCACGCTCGGCGGCGCGTGGCTCGGTTCGACGCTCGCCTGCTGCGAATGCCACGACCACAAGTACGACCCCTGGGGCATCAAGGATTTCTACCAGTTCGGCGCATTTTTCGCCGACGTGAAACAGTGGGGCGTGTACGCCGACTACGGCTACACCAAGAACCCGGATCTGGCGGGCTTCAACAACGACTATCCGTTTCCGCCGGAGATCGAGGTCGAGAGTCCGTATCTGCGGTCACTCGAGAATGGGCTCATCGACCGGCTGTTCAAATCCGCGGGCAGGGCCGCGGCCGAAGCCGACGAGGCCCGGAAGGCCTGGAGCGTCGGGATCGCCGCCGTCATCGCCGCCCATCCCAGTGGCTGGATCCCGGCACCAATCGCTGCGCCGGCCAACGAGAAGGCCGGCTTCGCCGTCGCCGATGGTGTCGTCACCATCAGCGCGAAGCGCGACCAGGACGTGACGCTGCGCCTGACCCCGGCCGCGGGCCGTCTGACGACGCTGCGCCTCGACCTCGTACGAACCAAGGACGGCTCAGCCGGACTCGACCCCAAGCAAGGCGCCCGCGTTGAGCTGAAGCTCACGCACAAACCGGCGCAGGGCGATAAGACCCACGGAATCGCGGTGCGCCGCAGCGATGCGACCGTGAAGAAGAAAGACTACCGCGGTGGCGCCGAGGTCCTCGGTCTGCAGACCGGATGGCACCTCAACGCGGACTTGCTGAAGCAGGATGCCGCGGCGGTGTGGGTGCTCGACCGGCCGCTGGCCATCGCCGAAGGCGACACCATCGAGGTGACGCTGGTGAAGAATGATCTCGCCGGACTGAAGCTCAGCACCTCGCCGCTTATTCCGCCGGACCTC
Source organism: Planctomycetota bacterium (assembly GCA_031426335.1). Taxonomy (GTDB): domain Bacteria; phylum Planctomycetota; class UBA11346; order UBA11346; family UBA11346; genus BOG-1363. The sequence goes on along the minus strand of JANPLC010000062.1, from coordinate 2,920 downwards.
GACCAGCCGGCGTTCGACCCGACGTGGCTAGCCAGATTCAGCGATGGCAAGCTTGACCTGATGGAAGCCTACCAATGGCTCGCCGGCACCGCCGCCGACCCGGACGCCTTCGCCAAGCTGAAGGACTTTGAACGCGAGATCGCCGAATGCCGCGGCGGCAAGGCCATGACCACCGTCACCGAGGCGTGGGATCCCATCACCATCCGCGTGCTGCCACGCGGCAATTGGCAGGATGAAAACGGCGAGGTGGTGAAACCCACCGCGCCGCACTTCCTCAGTCAGATCAAAGCCGACGGTGATCGTCGGCTGAACCGCCTCGACCTCGCCAAGTGGCTGGCTTCCGGCGATAATCCGCTGACGTCGCGCGTGTTCGTCAACCGCGTGTGGGCGCAGTTCATGGGCGTGGGCATCAGTGCCACGGTCGACGACCTCGGATTGCAGGGTGAATGGCCGTCACATCCGGAGTTGCTCGATTGGCTGGCCGTGGAGTTCCGCGAAAAAGGCTGGGACATTAAAAAACTGGTGACGCTCATCGTCACGTCAAAGACCTACCGCCAGTCAGCAGTGCAGCGTCCGGAGATCCTGGCCAAAGATCCGGCGAATCGCCTGCGTGCAATGCAGTCGCCCCGCCGGCTCGACGCCGAGTTCGTGCGCGACAATGCGTTGGCAATCAGCGGCCTGCTGGCGCCAGAGCTGGGTGGACCAAGCGTGAAGCCGTACCAGCCGCCCAACTACTACACCAACCTGCAATTCCCGGACCGCGACTACCTCGCTGAAGCTGATCGCAACCAGTACCGCCGCGGCGTCTACATGCATTGGCAGCGCACCTTCCTGCATCCGATGCTGGCCAACTTCGACGCACCCTCGCGCGATGAATGCGCGGTGTTCCGCACGCAAGCCAACAGTCCGCAGCAGGCGCTGACGCTGCTGAATGATCCGACCTTCGTCGAAGCCGCACGCGGCTGGGCGGTACGTCTGATCACCGACGGCGGTGATGACACGGCGAAGGTGGAGCGCGCATTCCGCACCGCGCTCGGTCGCAGCGCGACGCCGGAGGAAAGTGGTGCGCTGCTCAAACTGCTGGCCAAGGCGCGTACCGCCTACGCGTTGCAGCCAGACCAAGCAGGTGCCTTGCTGCGCACCGGACTCGCTCCGCTGCCAGTGGAAGATCAACGCACCGAAGTCGCCGCCTGGACGCAGGTCTGCCGCGTAATCCTCAACCTGCATGAAACCATCACCCGCTTATGAACAACTTCCGTGGTTCGACTCGTTCACCGCAGAGACGCAGAGCGCCGCAGAGGGCCGCAGAGCTGAAAAATCCATGCTGCCGTCTTCGTCTCTGCGGCCCTCCTCCCACCTCTGCGTCTCTGCGGTTACCGAGTGGGTCGGGCAATCATTCCGCATACTCAGTGATCGTCTTTCGTTCAGCAAAGGTTACCCATGACCCCTGATCCCTTCCTGCGCCGCGCCTTCCTCGCCCGCGCTGCCTACGGCTTCGGCGGCCTCGCCCTCGCCGGTCTATTTGGTGGCACGGCGTCCGCCGACGAACGCTGGCGCGGTGTCATCACCAAGCCGCACCACCCGGTGAAGGCCAAACGCATCATCCACCTGTGTATGGCCGGTGGGCCCTCGCACTTGGAGACCTTCGACTTCAAACAAGCGCTGAAGGACTTGAACGGCAAACCGTTCCCGGATTCGTTCACCAAAGGTCAACAACTCGCGCAGCTGCAGAACACCGAACTGAAAGCGCGCGGGCCGTTCGCCGAGTTCAAGAAGTGGGGCAAGTCCGGGCAGGAGATCTCGGCGTTGTTCCCGCACCTCGGTGCGATCGCCGATGAGCTGTGCATCATCCGTTCGATGCACACCGAACAGATCAACCACGACACCGCGCACGCGTTCATGAACACCGGATCCATCATCAAAGGTCGGCCGAGTTGGGGATCGTGGATGACCTACGGCCTCGGTTCGGAAACGCAGGACCTGCCAGGGTTCGTGGTGATGACCTCTCAAGGCAAAGGCGGTGGTGCGCAGCCAGTGTCGGCGCGCCAGTGGTCGTCGGGGTTCCTGCCGAGCAAATTCCAGGGCATCCAGTTCCAGTCGAAGGGCGACGCGGTGCACTACGTCGCCAATCCCGCCGGCGTCGACCAGGGCATGCAACGTGGCGTGATCGATGAGGTCAACCGCCTCAACGGCCTGCTCGACGCGCGCATCCACGATCCCGAGATCGCCACGCGCATCAGCCAGTATGAGATGGCGTTCCGCATGCAGACCTCGGTGCCCGACCTCACCGACATGAGCAAGGAGCCGAAGGAGGTGCTGGAGCGCTACGGCATCAAGAAACCGGGCGACGGCACCTTCGCCAGCAACTGCCTGCTCGCTCGGCGTATGGCCGAACGCGGCGTGCGCTTCATCCAGCTCTACCACCGCGCCTGGGATCACCACGGCGACATCGAGAAAAACATGCCGATCGCGGCGCAGGAGACCGACCAGTCGAGCGCTGCGCTGATCATGGATCTCAAGGAACGCGGCCTACTCGACGACACGCTGGTGTTGTGGGGCGGTGAATTCGGTCGCACGCCGATGGGCCAAGGTTCGGGGCGTGATCACCACATCCTGGGCTTCTCGGTCGCCCTCGCCGGTGGCGGCATCAAACCCGGCATCACCTTCGGCGGCACCGACGAACTCGGCTACAAGGCCGTCGATCATCCGGTGAGCGTGCACGACCTGCACGCGACCATGTTGCACCTGTGTGGCATCGACCACCTGAAGCTGACTTATCGCACGCAGGGTCGTGATTTCCGACTGACTGATGTGTTCGGGGAAGTGGTGAAGCCGATTTTGGCGTGAACAATCCCCTGGGAGAGGCGAGCCCTAGCTCGCCTTGCCTTGGTGATTCCTACGCCGGAATTGAGGGAAAACG
>JANPLC010000061.1:0-1982 GCA_031426335.1 Planctomycetota bacterium | reverse complement strand
CGATCCCAGGAAACGTCCTCACTGGGCGGTGAACGATTCTGGTCAGAACGTCGCCTCCCGCCTGACGATCCGTAACCACACCCGCGCCGCTCATTCACCTGCGCCGTTTCCTGGGATCGCCGAGTTGCACTCGGCCAGGGGCAATCATTCCCCAGGCCGGACGGTGGCATTGCCCCCCCGTCGTTCGTACAACCCCGCCATGCGCCTACTCCGCCTGCCGCTCGTCACCGCCCTTGCCGCCCTATCGCTCACCGCCGTGGCCAGCGATGCCTTCATCGCCCCGGGCGTCCGACTGGCGGTGATCGATACGCCGCACCTGCATGCGCTGGTCCCGGCGGAGTCGGCCGAGGCGCTCAAACCCCGCATCGCCCGCGCCGAGGTCATCTACACCACCATGGCCAAAGATGCCGGTTACACGCCGCGCAAACTGGTGCTGTTGGTCACCGACGATGTCGACACGCATAACGGTTTCTCCACCGTCACGCCGTTCCCGATCATCAACGTGCAATTGGCGCCGGCGCTGCAGCCGTCGTTCATCTTCACCGGCCACGACGAGTTCGAGCGCACGCTGGTGCACGAGCTGGCGCACCACATCAGCAACGACTGGGACCCGAACACCTTCCGTCGCACGCTGAGCAACATCTTCGGACGCGTGTTGCCGAACGACTACCTCAGCTTGCTGGTCGCGTATCTGTCGACACCAGCGCATCAGACCATGCCGTCGTTCTGGCATGAAGGCACCGCCCAATGGGCCGAGACCGAATACGCCACTGGATCGGTGTGGGCCGGTCGCGGACGCGACAGCCTGACGCACATGGTCTGGCGTATGGATGCCCTCGCCGGCGGCATTCCCGACGTTGGAGATTGGCGCCTGAGTTTCCATGAATGGCCGTTCGGTTCGAATAGCTACCTCTACGGCGTGGCGTATACGCGGTGGCTCGCTGGCAATGTCGGTCAGCGCGCGTCGATGTGGCAATTGATCGAACGTCAACAGCACCGCTGGCCGTTCGCGTTCAATGGCGGGGCGCAGAAAATCCTCGGCACCGATCATCTGTCGCTGATCGAACGTGCGCGCAGCGATCTGATGGCCGAACAACAGCGCAACATTGCAACGCTCAAGACCAAGCCGATCACCACGGCGAAACGGCTGACGCCAGATAATAGTACCGTCGGCGCGCCGGCCTGGACCAAAGACGGCGAGTTGTTCGCCGCGTGGAATGGGCCGTATGGCGATCCGAAGTTCATCACCGTCGATGCGAGCGGTGACAACGACAGCGCTGGCTATCGTGCGTGGATGATGAGTCCGGCGCGCAGTCTGCCGGATGGGACGTTGGTGTTCAGTGAGGGAGAGCTGACGACGGATCCGTGGAATCGGTCGCGGGTGTCGGTGGTGTGGCCGGATGGATCACGCACGCGTTTCGATCATGAGCGTCTACTACAACCCGATGTTCGGCTCGCCGGCGAAGTGGAGTGGCAGGTCGGCGGGGGCGCAGTCCATCAGGTCGCCGCCATCCACCTCAATGCGGACGGAACCCACGATCTGGTGGTGTTCGATACCACGACGGAAGCAGGTCTGTTCTTCAATTCCCGGAAGGCATCCTCCCTCGCCCGATTGAAGACGCAGGGATCCCCGTGGTCCCCAACCTTCGCTCCCGAAGCCCAACAATTGAAAACCATCCAGAGATATACCGGCGAGTGGCGCGAGCCGCTCCACAGCCGTCTGACCTGGGTGGAAACCGATGCTTCCGGCTCGCGACTGGCGATCGCGTCCCTCTTCGTCGATCATGTGAATCTGCGTAACGATGGACCGAATCGATCGGTCATGCTCGGCGATCGTACCATCCTCGCCCAACTCACCGGCCGCATCCTCCACCCCGTGTGGAGCGCCGACGGCAAATACCTCTTCTTCTGCGCCGACCACACCGGTGTCGCGAATGCGTACCGTCTCGATCCGGAGAAACCCGGCGAGATCGTCGCCATCA
>JANPLC010000060.1:0-4756 GCA_031426335.1 Planctomycetota bacterium | reverse complement strand
GCGCCCCCCCGGCCGGGCGCATGCCTTTGCCCATGGATTTCGGGCAAACCTGCGTGGCCCCACCGGGCGGGCGGCCCGCCGGCGCTCCCAGGGGAAGGCATCCCCCGGTTGATGCGCATGGTGTGAGTGGCCACACTCCCGCCCATGTCCGACGCCCGCCCGTTCTGCCCGCCTGATACGCCACCGACGTGGATTCGTCCACGGCACTTTCGCATCACGCACGTCGACTTGGCGGTGACCGTCGATGTCGAACGCCAGCGGGTGGAAGGTGTGGTTGAACACCACGTCGAACTGCTGCCGCATGGCGAAACGAAGCGCACCATCGACCTCGATCAGCACGACTTGACCATCAGCGCGGTGGCGGTCGGGGGTAAACCGGCAGAGTTCAGCGTCAGCGATGGTCGCGTAGCGATCGCTGTGCCGGCCGCTACCGGCACGACGTTCGTCCTGCGCGTGACCTTCGCCGCCGAACGTCCGCAGAAGGGCATGTTCTTCGTCGCGACCGACGCAGCACTCGGGCGCGCGGCGATGGCGTGGACGCAAGGAGCGATGGAGGACCACTCGCATTGGTTCCCGGGCTACGACAGCCCGAATAATTTCAGCACCTACCGCATTGCCATCCGTCATCGTGCGAACCTGCTCGCTGCGGCGAACGGCGACCGTGAATCGCGTACGGACAATGGTGACGGGTGGGCGACGACGGTCTTCCAGCAGCACAAAGCGCACGTGCTCTATTTGGTCAACGTCGCGGTCGGCGATTTCGTCGCGGTCGACGACGCCAGCGGCTCCGTGCCCATCACGCACTACGTCCCGCGTGGCCACGAGGCCGGCGCGTTGGCGATGTTCCGCTCGACCGCCTTCGCCATTCGTTGGCTCGGCGATTTCATCGGCGTGCCCTACGTGTGGTCGCGTTACGGTCACGTAGTGGTGCATGGCTTCATGTGGGGCGGGATGGAGAACACCACGCTCACCACCATTACCGATCGCGGACTGATGGATGCGGTAATTCAGCAACGCGAGGACGTCGACATCGACAGCCTCGTCGTGCACGAACTCGTCCACCAGTGGTACGGCGACCTCCTGACCATGAAGGCGTGGTCCGACATCTGGCTCAATGAGAGCTTTGCCACGTATCTGGAAGCACGTGGAACCGCAGCGTGGCGAGCGTCGCGTGGTGACGGCACGGAAGCCGATGTGGTCGCGCTCGAACTGTGGAACAACAAGCAGGCGTACCTCGACGAAGACAGCGGTCGTTACCGTCGTCCGCTGGTGACCAATCGCTACGCCGACGCCTACGAACTGTTCGATCGCGTGGCCTACGAAAAAGGCAGCTTGGTTTTGCATCACCTCTGCCGCCTGCTTGGCGAGGATCGCTTTCGTGCGGCGCTGAAACTCTACACACAGCGTCACGCCCACGACTTGGTGGAGACCGCCGACTGGCGTCAGGCGATTGAGGACGTCACCGGCGAGCCGATGGACTGGTTCTTTGCGCAGTGGGTCCATCGCGCTGGTCATCCGGTGTTGAAAGTGTCGTGGCGTCACGATCCGGCGCGCGCGCACCTGATCATCGAGATCGAACAGACGCAGGCCGCCACGGATGCGGAGCAGGTCTTCCGTCTGCGCACCGACGTGGCTTTTCTGGTCGGCGAAGATCTCCAGCGCAAAACCATCGATCTGCACCGTGCGAAAGAATCGATCGTCCTGGCGTGCGCCAAGGCGCCGACCTGGGTGGTGGTCGACCCGTCCGGTGATCTGCCGACGGAATGGCAGGAGGAAGGCGGCGTCGACGAACTGATCGCGCGCCTGAGCGACGGACGCATCGGCGCCTATGGTCGTGCACGTGCCGCCGTGGTGTTGGGCAAACGTCTACCCACGCCAGCGCTGTTTGCCGGTCTGGCCGCCGCTGCTGGCGCTGGTCAACCGGAACTGGTGCGAGTCGAAGCCATTGCCGCGCTTGGTGCGGTGCGCGGTGGCGATGCTCGCGCCGCGTTGCTGGTCCTCGCAACCACACTCACCGAACCGCGCCTACGTCGTGCCGTGGCCAAGGCCCTCGGCGCGTTCCGCGATGATGCGCAGGTGGCCGAACGTCTGGAGGCACTCGCCACCGCCGACGCCAGCCAACTCACCGCCGGCGAATTTCTTGCCGCGCGTGGTGCCACCGAACGTCCGGGAGCAACGCCGGTGCTGCGTGCCTGGCTCAAACGCGACAGCTGGAACCAGCGTCTGCGTGCGGCCGTGCTGCGTGGTCTTGGCGCCAGCGGCGAAGCGCCGGCGATCGACGACGCGCTGGGTGTTTTGGCCGACGATGCGCAGGTCGACGCGGTGCTTGGTGCGGCAGCAGCGGCAGCGGCGCAACTCGGTGCCCGGCATCTGCCGGCGCGCGATCGTGTGCGCCGTGCGCTTGAACTCCGCCTGGAACATTCCTCGCTCGCCGTGCGCTCTGCCGCTGCACGTGCGCTGGGAACGCTCGGTGATGCCAAGGCACGTGCGGCCGTCGGCATCGCCCTTGATCGCGAACCGTTTGGCAACGTCCGTCGCGTCTACCGCGAAGTATTGGAACAACTCGGCAAGGCCGCTGCCGTCACCACCGCCACGGCGGAGCTGAGCAAGCGCTTGGACGAGTTGGAAAAAGCCAAGAAAGCGACCGACCTGCGCTTGGAAGCGTTGGAGAAACGCCTGACTCCGTGAGCGTTCTGCTCTGGGCAACGCCACAGCAGAGTGGTTGAGGGATTGGCGCTGATCTCCGGGCCGTTAGGGTCCGACGATCCGGAGAGTACATGGCGGCGCAGCAATGGTTCGTTGAAGTCGATGGCGTGGTCGAAGGGCCGTTGACGGCGAATGATCTGCGCGCGTGGGCCCGGAGCGGTCGGTTGACCTGGAGCACCCGCCTGCGGCTCGAAGGTCGCGAGGGCTGGATGTGTGCACGCGACATCCCCGGTCTGCTGCCGGCGGAAACGCTCGCCGAGTCGGGCTTTGATCCTGCTGCCCCGGCCAGCGACCTGTTCGAGGATTATCAGCGCTCCACCGCCACCCCGGTTTCCTTGGATCCGGAAGCGGTGGTCGCGGCGGGTGGCGCCAGCGCTCTGGATCCGTCGGCACGACCGGAGGAACTCTTCGACAATTATCCATCGCCGGCGGCTGGATCCGGTGTGCGTCGTTCGGCGCAGGCGCCGCCGCGTCCACCGCCACGTCCGTTGTCACCCCGTTCGGTAGAACCACCGAGCCGTGATGAGGCGCGAGCCCAGGCAGTCTTGGCGTTAAACCGGGCGCAACTCGCTCCGAGCACGCGCACGATCGGGGCGCGCTTGATCGAGGCGCCGCTCGACCTGCCGCGCTGGCAGAACCTGTGGCCCTTGGCGACACTTTGTTTGCTGCTGGGTTGGATCGTCGGTGGCTTCTTCAGCTTCGATCGGATGTACGGATCAAGCGATGTGCTGCCCGTGTGCTTGCTTGCCTTGGGCGGCGTGCCCTTGGCCTGTGCGGCGATGTTGTACTACCTGCGCCCGAAGCAGGTGCCGCTGGGCTCTGCCATCGGTGTGGCGCTCTTCACCGCCATTGCCGGCATCATCCTGTTGCTCGTCCTGCAATTCCTCGCTGCCGTGGCGGCACACAGCAGCAGTGGCGTTGGACGTGGTGGAGCCCTGTTCGCGTTGCTGGCGCTCATTGGCCATCTCTACGACATGACCAACAGCGACCACCTGGTGCAGCGCTGGATCGGCTTCGTCTTCGGCGTCGGTCTGCTGGAAGAGATGACCAAGCTGCTGCCGTTGTCGGCGTTGGTGGTGTGGCGCTCCGATCGCCAGATGAGCGTGCACAGCTTCCTCTTTGTCGGTTTCGCCTCCGGACTGGGATTCGGTATCGGCGAGGCGTTCTACGGCTACGCGCCGTGGAACGGCAATCACGGTCTGGATGCCAACATCATCCGCTGGTACAGCGCGGTGCCGTCGCACGCGCTCTATACCACGGTGTGTGCTGCCTTTTTGTGGAAGATGGCGGATCACGTGGAACACGCCGAAGGCTTCTGGGAACGAGCCCTGTTCGTCGCCCTGGCGGCGGCGGTGATGGCGGTGGTGCACGGAACGTACAACACCGTGTGCAGCCTCGGCATCGTGCCATCGCTGGTGATGGAAGTATTGTCGTTCGCCCTCCTGGTGTGGATCGTCGCCTGGGTCACCCGCGACAGCACGGAACCGCGTGAATCGGTGGCCACGCCGTGGCTTGGTCGCGTGCTGCAGGTACGCACCCAGGGCATCGGCCTGGCCTGTGCCGCGGTGTTGCTGGTCGGCGCGGGGTTGTTGAGTTCATCACGCGACGACGTGTTGCCGGATCTGATCCGCAGTTCCCTGCCACAGGCTTTCCGCCCTTACATCGAGGGCGTGGCCATCACCCACACCACGGACAAAGAACCATTCCCGGTGCCACTCCAGTTGGAGATCATCTTCGATGCCGACCTCGGCATGATCGCGCATTTCCACAATCAGGGTTCGGAGGCGTTCTCTGCGCTGTCGGTCGACTGCCGGAATGGCGAGGGCGAGCACGACACCTTTGACCTGGGGCCGCTGCCGGCTGGCGAGGAGGCGACGCTGAGTGATGACGACTGGTCGTTCGCGCCTGGTGATGTGCTCACCATCACGGTGAACGACCGGAACATCGCAGAGGCGACGATCGCTTCCGCGTACGGTGGGTGCGCGTCCCGTCGAAGCTGATCGCGTCCCGTCGTCCGATCCTCGACCAGAAGTCCCGCCCGGCTTGACCG
>JANPLC010000059.1:0-2497 GCA_031426335.1 Planctomycetota bacterium | reverse complement strand
TGGGTCGGACGGTTGAAACGGCCAAGGTCTAAAGCGAGAATGCTCATGCCGGGTCTCCTGGGGATGCAGCACCTTTTGGGACACCAAGCCCGCGCTGCTACCGGGGGGACCCGGCTTTCATAGTTTCTCCCAGGGGGCAAGAGGCTCAGACATGGTGGTAGTCGCGGTACCACGCGATGAAACGTGCGATGCCGGTTTCGATCGGTGTCGATGGCGTGAAGCCGGTGTCACGCGTCAGATCGGCAACGTCTGCGGCGGTCGCCGGCACGTCGCCGGGCTGCATCGGCTGCAGATCAAGCACGGCCTTGCGGCCTAACGCTTGCTCGATGCAGGTGATGAAGTGCGTCAGCTCGACCGGGCTGTGATTGCCGATGTTGTAGAGCCGGTACGGCGCGGAGCTGGTGCCGGGATCGGGCGTGCCCGGATTCCACGCCGGATCTGGTTGTGCGATGCGGTCGCTGGTGCGCACCACGCCCTGCACGATGTCGTCGATGTAGGTGAAATCGCGGCGCATCTTCCCGTGGTTGAACACCGTGATGGGTTCGCCGGCGAGGATGGCCTTGGTGAACAGAAACAGCGCCATGTCGGGTCGGCCCCACGGCCCATAGACGGTGAAGAAGCGCAGGCCAGTGGTCGGCAGGCGGTACAGATGGCTGTAACAATGCGCCATCAGTTCGTTGGCCTTCTTGGTCGCGGCGTACAGACTGATCGGATGGTCGACATTCTGATGCACGCTGAACGGCATGCTGCTGTTGAGCCCGTAGACCGAACTGGAACTGGCGTAGGTCAGGTGCTCGACGTGGTTCTGCCGGCAACCTTCCAGCACGTTGGTGAAGGCGACCAGGTTGGCGTCGATGTAGGCGTGCGGATTGGTCAGGCTGTAGCGCACTCCGGCCTGCGCTGCCAGATGGATGACGCGCGGGAATTGTTCCGCGGCGAACAACCGCGCAGTGGTCGCACGATCCGCCAGATCGAATTGTTCAAAACGGAAGCCAGACTTGGCCTGCAGCAGTGCCAGCCGCGCACGCTTGAGCGCGGGATCATAATAATCGTTGAGGTTGTCGACGCCGACCACGCTGTCGCCGCGCGCGATTAGCGCCTGCGCCGTATGGAAGCCGATGAAGCCGGCGACGCCGGTGACGAGGTGGTGCATAAAGTTAATTGTTCGCTGTGTTCGGTACGCGCTCCGCGCGCATCACCTGGGATTACATCCCAGCGCGCGCAACGTCGCAGGCGCAGTGGATACCGTGCGGGTGGAGTGGTGCCAACCGGTAGAACGGGGCGAGATTCTCAGATGTCGCGCGTTTCCAGTGATTCCGCGAGAAATGCGGCCGGGGGCGGCCGCCCTCCCGGCGGTCATGGTCGGCCGTTGACGATTACCGTGGGCTTCTGGGCAGCTCCCAGGAAACCCCTTACGTATCCGATGGATGAGGTCAGTTGGCCCGCGGGCTGACGGCACCGAGAGCCAGGCGAAATCCCGCTAAAAGCGCGATTCCGGCACAAACACCGTATCGCCGGGCTCCAGCACCGGGTCCTGGATCTTGGCGTCGCCGGTCAGGATGGCGCGTACGTCGACCACCTGGACGCGTTTGCCGGCGCGCATGAGTTGGACTTCGCCTTGTTTGGCGTACTGGCTGAAGCCGCCCGCCAGGCTGACGGCCTTGGACACCGTGAGCACTTCCTGCGACGGCAGGTTGACTGCGCCGGGTTTGCCGACGTGGCCGATGATGTAGACGCGGTCGAGGCGCGGCACGATGATGATGTCGTTGGGCTTTAGTTCGACATCGCCGACCAGCGAATCGACCTTGTCGGTGACCGGGACGGCCAGACCGATCTTGGCCCCAGGTTGATTGGGATCGTCGCGGATGACCAGGGTGCCGCCACGATTGGCGTCCTCAAGGAAACCGCCGGCTTGGCCGATCGATTGCATGGCGGTGAGCTGGATGAACGGGCTCAGCGGTACGCCACCGGGTTTGGCGACGTTGCCCATGACGTAGACGAAGCGCGGGCTGAACTCGATCACCGTCGCGGTCACCACCGCCTGGCGGATGTAGCCTTCGAGCAGGCGTTTGGACACCTCATGGGTGAAGCTGCTGACGGTGCGGCCGACCACGCCTGTGACTTCGCCGATGAGCGGGAAAGGTACGGTGCCGTTGGCCGGGACGCGCAACGTGGTGGTGAGGTCCTGGTGGTCGAAGACCTCGACCTTGAGCAGGTCACCGGGATAGAGGGTGTAGTCCCTGGCCGATCCGATCGGCAGCGGCGCTCCGGGCGACAACGTGGCCGTGGTGGGATTGACGGGAAGCGTTGCCGGTACCGCTACCGTGGCGTCGCCCGCCGACGCTGCGGTCCACGGGACAAGCAGTAGGCACACCAGCAGCAGAGGCGCCAGCAGACGGAACGTCCGCCGCACAAGTTGGGGGCCGTTGGCGGGAAGGACGAGTGCGGCGAACACGGCGATAACAACTCCGTGATTCAGGGAACCGAGCCGCTGGCC
>JANPLC010000058.1:0-13357 GCA_031426335.1 Planctomycetota bacterium | reverse complement strand
GGCGCCGTGCAGCACCTCGGCGACCGCTTTGATGTGATCCGGGGTAGTGCCGCAGCAGCCGCCGATCAGATTGACGCCGTAGGTGTTGACGAACTTCTGATGCCACTTCGCTAGTTCCGCAGGCGTCAGGTCATAGACCGCCTTGCCGCCGACGTTGCGTGGCAGGCCCGCGTTCGGCAGGCACGACACCCAACGCGTGGCGTGTTCCGCTAGGTAGCGGATGTGGCTGTCCATCAGGTCCGGGCCGGTCGCGCAATTAAGACCGATGATGTCGATCGGCATCGCTTCGAGCGCTACGAGTGCACCCGCGATGTCGGTGCCGGCGAGCATGGTGCCGGTGGTTTCGATCGTCACCTGCGCCTGGATCGGCACTTCGCGGCCGACGTCCGCCATCGCTTGGCGTGACGCCAGCACAGCACACTTCACTTGCAGGATGTCCTGCGAGGTCTCGATCAGGATGAGGTCCGCGCCGCCCTTGAGCAGCCCACGCGCACCGATGCGGTAGCTCTCGAACAGCTTGTCGAACGAGATCAGATTGAGCGACGGCATCTTGGTGCCGGAGCCGAGGGCACCGGCGACAAAACGTGGACGTTCTTTGGTGGTGTAATCGTCAGCCGCCAACCGGCCGGCACGCGCGGCCAATTCGGCGAGTTCCTCAGCTTTTTCACCAATGCCGAACTCGGCTAACGAATGCGGCTGCGCATTGAAAGAATGGGTTTCCACCACGTCGGCGCCCGCGGCGAAGTATTTGCGGTGGATCGACGGCGCGATCTCCGGGCGGGTGTAGTGGATGAGCTCGACGCAGCCGTCTTGCGCGCCGAGACCGATGTCGCCTGGGTTGAGGTCGAACTTGAACAGCTCAGTGCCGAAACCGCCGTCATAGATCAGCACGCGCTCCTGCAGCGCCGCGAGGTACGGAAATTTCTTCGCCCGTTCGTCACGGCGGTAGCCGAGGTGGCCGCTGACCGAACGTGGGTCGACGATCGGCACGCCGCCGTGGTGTGGGCAGTGCGTATCGCAGGAATGGCCGGTGGAACCGTGGGGAGCGTTGGTCATGGGCTAGCTCTCAAGTCAACCGCGTTTACGCGCGGTGAGGATGACGGTCTGGAAATGCGGACTGCGCGGTTCGGGCGGCAGCTGGTCGAGCAGGTGATCGCTCAGCGTTTTGCTCCAGCGTTTGAGCTGATCGCCAGTGAAACCACGATGACGATGGCCAAAAGCCTCGGCCTCGGCGAACTCGTGTTTTGCCAGCGTGACCACCAGTAGGCGACCACCAGGTGCGAGTACACGAACCGCCTCCGTCAGCGCTTGTTCGGGATCGCTCATGTACTGCAGGCTCTGCAGGAACAACACGCTGTCTGCGGAGCGATCGTCGAGCGGCAGGTGTTCGCCGGTGCCCTCGACGAATTCGACGCCCGTGAGTTTGAGTGCGGCGACACGTTCGCGTCCGGCGCTGAGCATCGCTGGCGATGGATCGACGCAGGTGAGCTTGCTCGCCTGCGGTGCAATCAGCTCCGCCATTGCGCCGTCACCAGCACCGACGTCGACGCAGCGACCGAAATCGGCAAGGCGCACCAGACCATGGCAGAGCGATTCCCAGGTACGCCCTGGGGCGTATTCACGATGCAGACTGCCGGCCACGCGTTCGACCCACGAACTGCCACGGCGTTCGCGCAGCGACGCCAGACGTTTGCGATCGGACAAAAACTGCGGCTCGCTCTCTGACAAGGCGCGCACGGCAATCCACGCCGCCTTGAGTATGCCATCCAGATCGTCGCGCAGGCGGTAACGTCGCGCGCTGCCTTCCGGCACGTCGTGCGTTAGGCCGGCCTGCTTGAGTTTCGCCAAGTGGCCGCTGATCGAGCTCTGTCCGAGTTCGAGCACGTCCTGTAATTCTGCGACGGTGAGGGATTCCTCCGCCAGCAGGTGCAGGACACGCAGACGGGTTTCGTCTGCCAGCAGACGCAGGTGATCGCCGATAGGCATGGAGGCATCGTTCCATCGTGATGGAACGATGCAAGACGGGGACCTGGGGAGCGTGATTAGGCCCCGTCGTTCACCTGCATCGCCCTTGGCACCTTGTCGATGCCTTCGACGACCTCGAGTTCATCGCCGCTGCCGGCGCCAAGATCCTTCAACTTACGGGCGCTGACTAGCACGCGGGTTTCGAACGAGCCGACGGCCTTGTTGTAGGCGTCGACTGCGGTCTCCAGGCCGCTGCGCACTTTGCTGAAGTGCTCGACGAAGACTCGCAGGCGGGAGTGCAGTTCAGCGCCCAGATCGGCGACCTGTTGTGCGTTCGCCGCCAGTTGTTCCTGGCGCCAGCCATAGGACACCGCCCGTAGCAGCGCGATGAGGGTGGTCGGCGTGGCGAGGATGACGCGGGCTTCGACGCCGAATTCGATGAGCGACGGATCCATCTCCAGCGCGGCGCTGAAGAAGGTTTCGCCAGGCAGGAACAACACGACGAACTCGGGTGTCGGCTGGAGGCGTTCCCAGTAGGACTTGGCCCCGAGCTTGGTCAGGTGATCGCGGATCTGCCGCGCATGTGCGTGCATGCGTTCGACCCGGGCGTCGCCCTCCAATTCCAGCGCTTCCAGGTAGGCCGACAGCGGAGCCTTGGCGTCGACGACGATGACCTTGTTGCCGGGTAGGCGGACGATCATGTCCGGGCGCAGTTTGGCGTCCTCGCTGATGAGCGTTTCCTGCTGGCTGAAATCGCAGTGTTCGACCATGCCGGCGAGTTCTACCACGCGTTTGAGCTGGATCTCGCCCCAGCGTCCGCGCACGGTCGGAGCGCGCAGCGCAGTGACCAGATTGCGGGTCTCGGTCTGCAGGTTGCCCTGACCGGTGGCCAGCGCTTTCACCTGTTCCTTCAGTTCGGCATAAGCGCCAACGCGCGCCCGCTCCAGATCGCTGAGCGAACCGCCGACTTTATCCAGGGTGTCCTTCAGCGGCTTCATCATCGCATCGATGGCCTGCTGCCGTTGCGAGAGGTCGCCCTTGGCGCCTTCCTGGAATTTCTCCAGCGCGGACTTGGCGAGGTCGAGGAACGACTGGTTGTTGTTGCGCAGCGATTCGGCGGAGAGCGCCTTGAAGGCGTCGGCCAGTTTGAGCTGGGCCTGATCAAGCAGCGCGAGCTTTTCGGCCGCGCCGCGGCGTTCCTCTTCCAGACGCGTGGTCAACTCGGCGGTGCGGGCGCTCTGCGTGTTGTGCTCGCCACGCAGGCGGTCGAGCGTGGCATCGGCCTGCGCCAGGCGTTCGCGCAACTCGCTCAGCGAACGGTCATTGGCCGCCAGGCGTTCGGCGAGCGTGGCGCGCTCGGCCTCGGCGACCGCGTGTTCATCCTGCGCTTCGCTTTTGGCTTCGTTGTAGCCGTACTGGTAACGTTCGTTGGCGCGGGCCCGCAGCATCAACCATGTCAGCAGCGCACCGCCAGCGGCTCCGGCCAGGAACCACAGGCTGGGGTCCATCAACGTCGGAGCAGTGGAGGCGATATCGGCCATGGCCGCAGGATGACGACTCAGCCCGGCGTTGCACGCAGCACGCAGCAGTGGGCGGTGTGGGCGGGGGTGTCTCGCACGTGGTGGATCGCCGGTCGGCCAAGCCTGCGGACTGCCCTTGCTGCCTGCGGGGTGGGGTTCACCGTCGGGTCACTTCAGGAGCAGGACCATGCGACTCGGCCGAATCATCTCCGTTCTCGTCGGCCTGGTGACCCTGGGTTTGGTGCCGTTGACGGGAGCCGAGAGCTTCGCCGACCAGGTGCGGACCTTTGACGCTGACCGGCGCCGCATCAGCCAGTCGTACGACCTGCCGTGGTCACCCCAGCGACGTGCGCGCCTGGACCGTCTGTATCGGGATTGGCAGCAGGCCCTGGGACGGACGGATTTTTCCGCCCTCGATCAGGACGGCCGCGTCGACTACCTGCTGCTGCGTGAACGGCTGACGTATGAACGTGCGCTGCTGGCCGAGGAAGCCCAACGCCAGGCCGAAGTCGAACCGCTGCTGCCGTTCCTGGCGGGCATCAATCGCCTACAGGCCGCGCGCTGGGAAGCACCGCAGGTCGATCTGCCCGCCGCGTCGTTGCTGGTCGGCGCCATCCCCGACCAGGTGCGCGGCATTCGTGAGCGTCTGGAACGTGGCCTTAAGGATAAAGATAAGGACAAGCCGGGTGCCGATGTGCTGCAGATCACCGCGGTGGTCGCGGCGCGCGCAGCGGGAGCGACCGATGAACTGCGCGAGACCCTCACGCGTTGGCACGATGCCTATAACGGTTCGCTGCCGGAATTCCCATTCTGGATGAAGGTGCCGGTCGACGAGGCGACCACCGCGCTCAAGGATTTCACCAAGTTCCTGCGTGAAGAGATCGCCGGCCTGAAGGGCAAGCCGGACGATCCGCTGATCGGCGATCCGGTCGGCGCGGAAGGACTGAAACGTGATCTGGCGGTCGAGTTCCTGCCGTATGCGGTCGAAGAACTGCTGGCGATCGGTGAACGCGAGTTGGCGTGGGGCGAAGCGCGCATGCGTGAAGCCGCGCGCGAGATGGGTTTCGGTGACGACTGGAAGAAGGCCTTGGCCAAGGTGAAGGACACCTTCGTGCCCCCTGGGCAGCAGGACGCCTACATCACCGAACAGGCCAAGGCCGCGATCGATTTCGTGCGCGCCAAGGATCTCGTCACCGTTCCGCAGCTCTGCGAAGAGAGCTGGCGCATCACCATGATCACCAGTGAGACGCAGCGGCAGATGCCGTACGTCGCCTACGATGGCTCCAACATCCTCGCGGCCTACGCGCGTGATGACATGAAGGCGCCAGATAAGCTGATGAGCATGCGCGGCAATAACCGCCATTTCACCCGCTTGACCACGGCGCATGAACTGATCCCCGGCCATCACCTGCAGGGATTTTTCGCCGAGCGTCACCGTGCATACCGCCGCTCGTTCTGGACCGCCTTTCTGGTCGAAGGCTGGGCGCTGCATTGGGAGATGACCTTGTGGGATCAGGGCTTCGCGCGCAGCCCCGAGGACCGCATCGGCATGTTGTTCTGGCGCATGCACCGCGCGGCGCGCATCATCGTTACGCTGCGTTTTCACCTCGGTCAGATGACGCCCAAGGAGATGGTGGCGTTCCTCATCGAGCGGGTCGGTCACGAAAGTATCGCGGCCACCAGTGAGGTGCGGCGTTTCGTCAGCGGCGGGTATTCAACGCTCTACCAATGCAGCTACATGATCGGCGCCCTGCAATTGCAGGCGCTGCAACGAGAGGCGACGGCCAACAACCGCATGAGCGTGAAGGCCTTCAACGACGCGGTGCTGCGTCAGGGCCCGATCCCGATCGAATTGATCCGCGCCAATCTGCTGGGCGTGGCCTTGTCGCCAATCAGCGTGCCGCAGTGGCGCTTTGACCCCGTCAAACCCTGATCAGGGTTTTGGGCCATTCGTCCAGCGATGCAGGGACAAACCGTCCATCTCCCGCACAACGACGTCATTGTCGCTGACGGCGAGGTGAGCCCAGGACTCGCTCGTGCTCAGCGGCACCTTTCCCAGTAAGGTGAAGGCCGTGGGATCAGCCTTCAGCAGCACGAGTGAGCCGCTGGCGTCGAGCGCCAGGATGCGGTCGCCCTGCGCGATCATGCTCCAGTACTTGCCGAAGGAATCTGAGGTCCAGGTGCGCTCGCCGGTTGCCAAGTTGATGCAGGTCGCGCGCTGATTCTGCATATGCAGGTAGGCGTGCCCATTCACCACCACGGGGGTCGACATGTAGCCCTGGGCGTTGTTGTTCCAAGCTTCGGTGACGGTGAAGCGCTCGTTGTCCTTGGCGATGCGGAAGAGCCACGATTTGTTTTGGTAGCTGCTGGTGAAGATTGCATCGCCGACCACCACCGGCGTCAGAATGTTCATGCCGCGAAAGGACGGGACCTTCTGTTCCCACAAAACGGCGCCAGTGGTGGGATCCAGACCGCAGAGTTTTTCACGCGTCTGCACCACCAGTTGTCGGGTGCCGGCGATGGTGGCCAGGATGGGCGAAGAAAACGCCGAGCCGTTCATGCCGCCGCCATCGGCGAGTGTGCGCCAGCGGGTCTCGCCGGTGGCGCGATCAAGACACAGCACCGAGGCGCCGCCTTGGACGTAGAGCACCTCGCCATCGATCAGTGGTGAACAAACCATGCCGAAGGACGGCAAGGGCGTGCGGTAGCGCGCCATCAGATCGACGCGCCAGACTTCCTTACCATCGGCTGTATCCAGGCAGACCAGCACATCACGCATGCCGGCGACGTAGAGGCGGCCGCCAGCGAACGCTGGAGTGGCACGGATCCAGCTGCCGTTACTCGCAGCAAAGAACGGCACCGACATCGCGCCTTCCCACTCAGCTCGCCAACGCATGGAGCCGGTGGCGCGGTCGATGGCGTACACCGCTTCGACCTCCTTGTTGCGCGTCTCGGTGGTGAAAATGGTGTCGCCGACGATCAGGGGACCGGAATAACTTGGTCCGAGTGGCAGCCGCCAAACTCGCTCGATCGCTGCTGGTTCCAGTCGATTTGGCCACAGCGCACCGGTGGTCATCCCATCACGAGTTGGTCCCCGCCATTGCGGCCAGTCGCTGGCGACCACGGATTCCGCCGCGCTTACACCGGACCAAGCAGTCAGCAGTGCCAAGCCCAGAGCCAACAGAGGGTATCGCATGTCGTTGATGTCCTGGTGGGGTGATGCCAGCCGCTCGCTGAGGGCAAGCGTGCGAACCTTGCCCACCGGGCCGAAGCCGGCCAAGTCAGAATCAACCAAGTGCACACAAACGCCCCGACCCGGTCACGAGACCGGGTCGGGGCGCGGAGAACAACTGACGGGCGCGGCCGTCGTGGAGCGGTTATTTCCCGTGGCAGTTGCGGAACTGCGAGCCCGAGCCGCACGGACACGGATCCGTCGGCGCCGGGCGTTTGGCCGGAGCGGCACCGAGCAGGTCGGGACCATGGTCGACCGGCGCCGGGCGTGGCGCGGGAGCACCACCAGCAGCCGCCAAAGCCTTGAAGCCACCCGCTTCCAGGTGCGGCGCGGGGCCAGCACCTTCGGGTTCCGCCGGCTGTGCTTGGACCTGCAGACGGAAGAACAAGCGCGCAACGTCGTGGGTGATCAACTCGTTCATGGTGTTGAACAAGCGGTAGCCTTCTTCCTTGTAGCGCATGCGCGGATCCTTCTGCGCGTAGCCTTCGAGGCCGATGGCGTGGCGCAGGTGATCCATCGCGTAGAGGTGGTCCTTCCAGCGCCGATCGATGACATCGAGCAGGACGAATCGCAGGACGTGGTCGTAGACCTCGCCCATCTCGGCCTTGCGCGCCGCCATCGCCGTGGTCACCAACCCCATCAGCATCGTCAGGCAGGCGTCGCCGCCGTCCTTCACCGGAATGCTCGCCACGTCTGGTGCGGGTAGGCCGATCTCCTTGGCGATGATGTCGCTCAAGCGAGCGGCCAAGTCGTTGCCGCGCGTCCCGTCCTCGGCGGTTTTCTGCACCAACTCGTCGATCGCCGTGCGGTAGAGCCCCTGGAGCATCTTCTCCAGTTCCTTGCCTTCGAGGATCTGTTGGCGCTGACGGTAGATCACCGTGCGCTGGCTGTTGGCGACCTGATCGTATTCGAGGAGGTTTTTGCGGATGCCGTAGTGGAATTCTTCAACCTTTTTTTGGGCCTTTTCCACCTGTCGGCTGACCAGCGGCGATTCGATCGGGATGCCGTCTTTCAGGCCCATGCGACGCATCAGGTTCGACATCGTTGGGCCGGCGAAGCGCTTCATCAGGTCGTCGTCGAGCGACAGGTAGAACCGCGATGAACCAGGATCGCCCTGGCGGCCGGAACGACCGCGCAGCTGGTTGTCGATACGCCGGCTTTCGTGCCGTTCGGTACCGACGATGCGCAGGCCGCCGATTTGACGCACGTCGACGCCGCTGTGGAAGACCGATGGCATGGGCAACGGACTAAAGCCCGAGAGTTTGCGCTTGGCGTTGATCGCCTTGAGCAGCTGCTCCTTAGGCGAGCCGCGCATTTTTTCTGCTTCGGCTTCGCCAACAAAACGCTTCACCCACAGGTCGAGCGTCGCTTCATCGATCTGGTCGGGTGAATCCTTCGGCGTCAGACGCTTGGGCATCAGGTCGTGGGCCTGCCAGTGCTTGAACGAATCCTCAGCGGTGGTCGCACCAAGCACGATGTCGGTGCCGCGACCAGCCATGTTGGTGGCGATGGTCACTCCGCCGAATTTGCCGGCTTTGCTGACGATTTCGGCTTCACGCTGGTGCTGGCGGGCATTGAGCACTTCGTGCGGCACGCCCTTGCGCGTCAGCAATTCGCTCAGGCGCTCGCTGACTTCGACCGAAATAGTGCCGACCAACACCGGCTGGCCGATGGCGTGCAGTTCTTCGACCTCGGTGGCGAGGGCCTCGAACTTTTCTTTCTCGCTACCGTAGATCAGGTCAGCGAGGTCGACGCGCACAACCGAACGATTCGGCGGGATGGCGACGACTTCGAGTTTATAGATGGCGTTGAACTCGTTGGCCTCGGTCATCGCTGTGCCGGTCATACCGGCGAGCTTGCCGTACAGCCGGAAGAAGTTCTGCAGCGTGATGGTGGCGTAGGTCTGGTTCTCTTCCTTCGGTTCGACGCCTTCCTTGGTTTCGATCGCCTGGTGCAGACCGTCGCTCCAGCGGCGGCCTTCCATCGTGCGGCCGGTGAACTCGTCGATGATCTTCACCTGACCAGCCGAGACCAGGTACTCCTTGTCGCGGTGGTAGAGGTGGTGCGCCTTGAGCGCGTTGTCGAGAAAGTGCGGCAGGTGCATCGCCTCGCCGTCGTACAAGTTCGGCACGCCGAAGAGTTTGGCCGCCTTGTCGATGCCGGCGTCACTCATGGTGATGTGGCGGTCTTTGATATCGACTTCGAAGTCGGCGCCTTTTTCCATCTGCCGGGCGACTTCATCGGCCTGGGCGTAGAACTGCTTACGACCGACGGCGGGACCGCTGATGATCAGCGGGGTACGGGCTTCGTCGACCAACACGCTGTCGACCTCGTCGATCACCGCGAAAGTGCGACGGGTCTGAACCTGTTCATCGCTGGAGCGCGCGAGGTTGTCGCGCAGGTAGTCGAAACCGAATTCGTTGTTGGTGCCATAGGTCACGTCGCAGGCGTAGATCTGTTTACGTAGGAACGACGGCTGCTGGTTCTGGATCGCGCCGACGGTGATGCCCAGGAAGCGCAGCGTAGGCGCGTTCCACGCCGCGTCGCGCGAGGCCAGGTAGTCGTTGACGGTGATAACGTGCACGCCGCGGCCGCCGAGGGCGTTGAGGTAACAGGTCAGTGAGGCGACCAGGGTCTTACCCTCACCGGTGCGCATCTCGCTGATCTTGCCCTGGTGCAGCACGATGGCGCCGAGCACCTGGACGTCGTGTGCGCGCATACGAAACGGCGGCGCCGACTTGGGATGACGGGCGCGGATGGCGGCATAGGCGGTGGCCGGCAGGTCGAGATCCCACGGATCGGTACCGGTGGCGAGCTTGGCGCGCACCTCGTCGACCGCGGCCTTGGCGGTGCCCCAGTTTTCTTCGCCGAAATTTTTGGCCACGTCGATGGCGTTCCACATGCCGATACGGCGGTCAGCGGCTTCGCGCGCCAAGGCCAGCGCCTCGTTCAGCACACTGTCCAGGCTGGCGCCTTCGACGACTTTCTTGCGCAGCGCGGCACTGCGGGCGCGCAGGGCGGTGTCGTCTTCCTGCTGCAGCCCATGCTCCAATTTGGTGATCTGCTGGACGTTCGGCCACAGCTTGCGCAGCACCGCATCATTGGAGGTGCCGAGGACGCGTTTGACCACGGCGGTCATGGTATCGAGAAAGGGCATGCCGATTCCTTGCCCGCGGTCACCGCGGGGAGGGGCAAAATAGGAAGCCAGCTCCGGCGCACCAGTGGCAAGCCAATGGCAAGCCAGGCGACCAGCGCGATTTACGGGGACAGCGGCTTACCTTGGAATGGCCAAGTGACGCAGTCGCAGGCCGGGGTACTTGGCGAAACCGCCATCGCAGGTCCACCACTCGGCGTCATGTTCGATGGCCAGAGCGGCGTACCAGGCGTCCATCACCCCGGCGCTCGACAAGCGGAAGTCATTCACGAAGCCGCGGAACAACGCCCAATGACGCGCGCCAGGTTCGACTGCAACGCACGTGAACTGAGCCGACAACGCATCCAGGCGATCGAACAGATCCGCCGTCAGGCAGGGTGGGCTGAAGATCTTCGGATTGCTGCCGATGCGTACCACCCCGGCAAACACCGTACGATTGATGCCGTAGGTATCGCGTTGTTCGGCAGCTTTGACCAGCGCCTCGCGGCAGACGGTGTGCGCGGAAGCCGAGCTGACCACTGCGGCCAACACCACGTTCACGTCGCACAGAATCATTCGAGATCGAGCAGCTCGGAGGTCTTGGTCAGATCGATACCCGGGACTGGCTTCGCGTAATCGATGACGGGCCACGCGGGACGCTCCTGGGCAGTCTGAGAATGACGACGACTGATCAGCAGACGGAGGGCGTCCTCAACGACGGCTTTGAGGGAGCTATGCTGCTCGTCGGCAATCCGTTTGGCCTCGACCAGCAGCGGGTCGGTGATGTCGAGGGTGGTACGCATGATGTGCATACTAGGCGCGCATCATAAATATGCCATACGCATGTGCGTCTACTCGGCATCGCCGTAAGGTGCAATGTAAGATTATGGAAGTCTTACACTTACCTACGGAGGTCCAAGGTGAACGGGTGCTCGCAGGAACACGCTTCCTCCGCCACCGTCATCGGCCCCGGTGTATGGCCGAACGGCTGGAAACGGTCGCCGCGGCGGGCCTCGGCCGAGAAGCTGTTCACTGGGGCGTTTTCATACGACAGACCGCCGGGATGCGCGACGTGGTAGGTGCAGCCACCGAGCGAGCGCCCGCTCCAGGTGTCGACCAGGTCGAACACCAACGGCACGTGCGGTTTGATGGTGGGATGCAGGCAGTTGGGCGGCTGCCACGCGCGGTAGCGCACGCCGGCGACGTACTCGCCGTTGATGCCGGTGGGATGCAGTGGCACTGGCCGACCATTACAGGTCACCAGATGCCGCGGACGCACCAGACCCTTGGCTTTGATCTGCACGCGTTCGAGCGACGAGTCGACGTAACGCGCGGTGCCGCCTGGGCCCGGATCCTCGCCGAGGACGTGCCACGGCTCGATCGCCTGCCTTAGTTCGAGTGCGACGTGGTCGTGTGCGACCTCGCCGAGCAGCGGGAAACGGAACTCTTGATGCGGCGCGAACCACGACGGTTCGAAGGCGAGACCAGCGCGGTTGAGGTCGATGAGCACGTCAGCGAAGTCGCGCTGGGCGAAGTGCGGGAGAAGGAAACGGTCGTGCAGTTCCGTGCCCCAGCGCACGAGTTCATTCTTGTACGGCTGACGCCAGAAGTGGCTGATGAGCCCACGCACCAGCAACTGCTGGGCACAGCTCATGCGCGCATGCGGTGGCATCTCAAAGCCACGCAGCTCGACCAGGCCGAGACGTCCGGTGGATGACTCCGGGGCGTAAAGTTTGTCGATCGAGAACTCGGAGCGGTGGGTGTTGCCGGTGACGTCGACCAGCAGATTGCGGAACAGACGGTCGACCATCCACGGCGGCGTGGTGCCTTCGCGGTTCAACTGGCGGAAGGCGATTTCCAGTTCGTAGACCGAATCCGTGCGCGCATCGTCGACGCGCGGCGCCTGTGAGGTCGGGCCGACAAACATGCCGCTGAAGAGGAACGACAACGACGGATGGTTGTTCCAATACCCGACCAAGCTGCGCAGCAGATCCGGTCGGCGCAGGAACGGACTGTCGCTCGGCGTCGCGCCACCAACGGTGATGTGATTGCCGCCGCCGGTGCCGACGTGGCGACCGTCGACCATGAACTTCTGGCTGTCGAGCCGGCACGAACGCGCTTCGTCGTAGACCGCGGTGGTGATCTCCACCGAATCGCGCCAGGTGGTCGACGGATGAATGTTGACCTCGATCACGCCCGGATCCGGCGTGACCTTGAGCACGTTCATGCGCGCGTCGTGTGGCGGTTGGTAACCCTCGATCATCACCGGCATGCCGGTGATGCGCGCGGCGTCTTCCACCGCGGCGACCACTTCCAGGTAATCTTCCAGGAACCGCGCCGGCGGCATGAACACGTGCAGCCGACCATCGCGCGCCTCAACGCACATCGCGGTGCGGATGGTCCAATCGGCGGATTGTTGCTGGGCGATCGGGCGTTCGACGCCCTCGGGACGCGCTTGTCCGCCCCATCCCTGATTGAGGAAGCGACCGGCAACCAGGTCCGACGCGCGTTCCTTGACCTTGCGGTGCAGTTGACTGGTCTGCTGCAACGGCGGTTGCTTGATGCTGGGATCGAGCGGCACCAAGTAGGGATAATCCTTTGCCGCGACCCACGGCAGCGAGTCCATCGGCAGGCGGTAGCCCATCGGCGAATCACCGGGAATCAGCAGTAATCTGCCGGTACGCACCGGCCAGCCGCAGCTCTGCCAGCCGCCAGCAAAACGTTCGAGTGGCAACACGTAGCCGACGGTTTTGTCCAGCCCCTGTTCAAACACTTTCGCCAAACGTTCGCGTTCGAGTGGATCCTTGAGATTCGATTTGAACGGATCGACGTTCACCGGCAGGCGGCGTTCGCGCGCCAGGTAGTACCAAACATCTTCGAACGCTGGCGTAGCGTAGTCCGATTTCACGCCCAGGCGTTTGGCGATCTCGTGCGTCAGGCGCTGCGCATCACGTTCGTCGTGTTTGTAGGCGGTGCCGTAGGTGCCGATCAGCGAGTGGTCGTGCCACACCGGCTCGCCATCGCGGCGCCAGAAGCTGCCGAGCGCCCAGCGTGGCAGCTGCTCGCCTGGGTACCATTTGCCCTGGCCGTAATGCAGCAGGCCGAAGGGTGAGAAACGCGCGTGCAGCCGGCGCATCAAGCGTTCAGCGTAGACGCGTTTGGTCGGACCGTCCGCGGCGATGTTCCATTCGGCGCCATCCGGATCGTCGATGGCGATGAAGGTCGGTTCTCCGCCCATGCTCAGGCGCACGTCGTCGGCGGTCAGGCGTTTATCGACCTTCTCGCCCAGGGCATCGATCGCCAACCACTGCTCTTCGGTGTAGGGTTTGGTGACGCGCGGATCTTCGCGGATGCGTTTGACATCCATCGCGAAGTCGAATTCGGTTTCGCACTCGTCGACACCGCCGGTGACGGCCGCGGCACTGCTGGGATCCGGCGTAGCGGCAAGCGGGATGTGCCCTTCGCCAGTGAACAGGCCCGAGGTCGGATCGAGGCCGACCCAGCCGG
>JANPLC010000057.1:0-17495 GCA_031426335.1 Planctomycetota bacterium | reverse complement strand
CAGCACCACCGCGACGGGTGTCTCAGTGGTCGGCCCCTTCGTGCCTGGTCAGTCCTACCGCATCGCCCTTGCCGCCACCTGGCCAGAAGAAGCGAACACCAACGGACGGGAACTCTCCGCCTACACCGCGGCCAGCGCGGTCAGCATCACCATCCCGGAGCGCCCAGCGGGTATCTGGCCGGTGGAGCACGAGGTGATCGATGGCAGTCAGCGTCTGGCGGCGCACGCCGTGCCACGCGCCGACGTCATGCTGCTGACCGTCAGCGATGACGAATGTGTCGCCAGTCGCGAGCTGACCTGGACCAGTCCAGGCGACGCCTCGGCGTTGCTCGATCTCGACGACCTGACGCAGGATCAGCCAGCGAGCCAGTACCGCCTGCGTGTCACCTCGGGTGGAGAGATGCCCGTCACCAGTGACCAGACACTGGTGATCGAGAACCTCCACGTCCGTCCGCAGGCATTGTTCGCGGCGCTCACTGAATGGGCGATGGTGGCGTTGGCCGGAAACGACGACGCCGACGTGCCGGTGCGCGTCGTGCGCATCGCTGATCAGCGCTGATCAGGCGTTCTTCTTCGGCTTCCGCGGCCCCGCCGAGCCGGTCGGCAGCGGCACCAGATCCGCTCCAGCGACTTCGCCGCGGGCGATCTGGAAATGCCCGAGCGCGGCGATCATTGCGGCGTTGTCGGCGCAGTGGCGCGGTGCTGGTAGGTACAATGCCAGTCCAGCGCGTGCAGCATCACGTTCGAGGCGCGCACGCAGCGCGCGATTACACGCCACGCCACCACCGACGGCGATGGCGCGCACGCCGCGTTGGCGCGCGGCGAGTAGCAGTTTGTTGGCCAAGCAGTCGACGATCGCCAGTTGGAACGCCGCGCACGCATCAGCGATACCACGTTCGTCAAGGCGTAGCGGATCTTTGCCCAGCGGTCCACGCGCCTGGTAGAGCAGCGCGGTCTTGATGCCGGCAAAACTCAGCCGCAGCGTGTCGTCGTTGAGGAAGCTGCGCGGCAACGTCATCGCGGCCGCGTTGCCGCGTTCGGCGCGTTGATCGATCTGCGGTCCCCCAGGATAACCCAGGCCGAGCGTGGCCGCCGCTTTGTCGAACGCTTCGCCAGCCGCATCGTCGATGGTGCCGCCGATCAGCGCGAAGCGCCCAGGAGCTTCGCCCAGGTAGAAATGGCTGTGGCCACCGGAAGCCACCAAGCCGACCAGCGGGTAGGTGATCGCCGGACGATCGAGGTGGATGGCAGCGAGGTGCGCCTGGATGTGATCGACCGCCGCCAGTGGCAGACCACGGCGTTGGGCAATGACCTTCGCCGCCGTGACGCCGCTCAGCAGACTGCCGATCAGTCCAGGCCACGCGCCGACCGCCACACCGCCCAGGGCGTCCAAACCAACTCCGGCCTGGGTCAACACGCGCTCGACCAGTCCAGGTAACGAAGCGACGTGACCGCGCGCCGCCAATTCTGGCACTACGCCACCCCAGATGGCGAAATCGTCGGCTTGTGAGGCGATCGCCTCGCCCAGAACGGTGCAACCGTCGCGCACCAGGGCCACGGCGGTCTCGTCGCAACTGCTTTCGATACCCAGGATCAGCATGGACAAGCAGCGTGTGGTGGGCGACCGCCTGACAAGCCCATGGCTTGGACAGCCGCATGACAACACGCCCAGCCTTGCGGCTGAAGAAGTCGTGGGGTACGTTTCCGTGCGACCACGGGGACCAGTCATGAGCCATGGCATCAATGTCGACTACATCAACCCCTTCATCGAGGCGGTGACCCATACCTTCACCACCATGGCGTCGATGACGCCGACGCGTGACCGGGTGTTCCTCAAGGGTGATGGCGAAGAGACTTACGGTGTCAGCGGCATCATCGGCTTGGGCGGCGAAGCCACTGGCGCAGTGGTGCTCAATTTTCCTGAGCAGGTCGCCATCCGTGTGGTCAGCAAGTTCGTCGGCGAGGAATTCACCAGCATCACCGCTGGAGTAGTCGACGGTGTAGGTGAATTGACCAACATCATCGCCGGTGACGCCAAGAACCGCCTGGTGCAGAAGGGCTACAAGTTCGAGATCGGTCTGCCCAAGATCGTTACCGGCCGCAGCTACATCACCGCGCAGAACAAATCGGTGCCATGCCTGGTGGTGTCCTTCGCCTCTGAGATCGGCAAATTCTGCCTGGAAGTCAGCCTCAAGAAGGTCGTGTGAACCAGGCCGCCGGCAGCTCAGCCGATGAGGTGCGGGCCGCGGTGACGCGGCCCGCACCATTGGATACCGCCGTCATCCATCGCGAGCGGATGGCCGGCCTCGGTGAACTGACCGCCGGCATCGCCCACGAACTCAACAATCCCATCGGCTACATTGGCAGCAACCTCAACACCCTGCGGCGCTACGTCGAGGTGGTGTCGGCGCTCATGACGCAGGCCGGAACGTTCATGGAGCCCGAGCGTCGCGCGGCGTGGCAGCAGGCGCTCGACCAAGCGCGCTGGTCGGTGATCAGCCAGGATCTGCTGGCGGTGGTGGACGAGACCCGTCAGGGCGCCGAACACGTGAAGAACGTGGTGGGTGATCTCAAGCTGCTGGCGCGCACCTCGGTCAGCCCGGAGCAGGGCTGTGTCGACCAGTGTGTCGCGTCGGCGCTGACCGTCCTGACCCATCAGCTCAAACATCGCTGCCACGTCGAACGCGATCTGTCGTGCCACGAAGGTCTGTTGCTGGTGCGTTCACAGATCATCCAGCTGGTGATCAATCTGGTGCACAACGCGGCGCAGGCGGTGGCTCAGGGCGGACGCGTGCGGGTGACTAGCCGTAGCCAGGATGGTCTGGCGACCGTCATCATCGAAGACGATGGCCCCGGCGTCCCGGCACACCTGCAGCAGGAGATCTTCCAGCCGTTCTACACCAGCAAGGCGGGCGGCACCGGCCTGGGGCTGCCGATCGTCGCACGCATCGCGCGCAACCATGGTGGCGAGGTCAAACTCGATCGCAGCCCCGAGCTGGGTGGCGCGCGGTTCATCGTCGAACTGCGTCATTGGCAGGGTCCGGCGGTCGCGTGAACGGGCCCGTCATCCGCATCCTGATGGTCGATGACGAGCAGCCGATCCTGCGCTCGTTGATGCGGCTGTTCGCCTTCGAGCCGTACGAACTGGCCAGCGCCAGCAACGCCGCCGATGCGCTCGCGCTGCTGCGCGGCACCGAGATCGCGGTAATTCTCAGCGACTATGATCTGGGCGGGGTCGGTGGCGTCGAACTGCTACGTGAGGCGCGCCAGATCACTCCCGATACCAGCCGCATCCTCTTCAGCGGCCACATCGACTTCGACCTGCTGCGCCGCGCGGTCAATGGCGGTGAGGTCTACCGTTTCGTGACCAAGCCGTGGAACGACGACGAACTGCTGCAGGCGGTGCGCCAAGGCGTCGAACGTTGGCAGTTGCTGCGCCGCAACCGCGTGCTGGCCGAGCACGCCGAAGAACAGAACCGTCAACTCAAACGCTTCAATGCGGAACTGGAGCAGATGGTTGGCGAACGCACCACCGCGCTCGAACTACGCAATCGTGCGCTCAGCCTCAGCCAGGAAGTGCTCGATGGCCTGCCGGTGGCGGTGGTCGGCATCGCGCCGGATGGCCAAGTGGCGCTGGCCAACGATCTGGCGCGGCGCTTGTTCCCCGATTTGTTGCCGGGCGAAGCACCACCGCCCAGCGCTGCCGCACCGTTGTGGGAATGGTCGCGTGAAGCGCTCGGCAGCGGCAACGGCCTGGTGGTCGACGGTTCACTCGGACCGATGCGCATCGAGGTCATGGCGCTTGGCGAGCGCGGCGTAGTGATGACCGTGATTCCCCTCGGCTCTGCTGCTGACCGCACCGCACACGGAAGTGCCTCGTGAACCTCCCCATCGGCATCGTCTTGGTGGTCGACGACGACCCCAATGTCCTCAAGGCCCTCGGCCGCCTGGATCTCGGGCCGCAGTTCTCGCTGCGGCTGTGCGCCTCGGCGGCAGAAGCCGAGGCGGTCATCGGCAAGGAAGAGATCGAAGTCGCGCTGATCGATCAGCATCTCGGCGCGAACGCTCCCACCGGCCTCGATCTGCTGGCCCATCTGCGCGAACGTGATGCCGATTGTTTCCGCATCATCTTCACCGGCGCGGCCGACCTCGACTTCGCGGTGTCGGCGATCAATCAGGGCCTGATCGACGCCTTCCTGGTCAAGCCGTGGACGGCGGAACACCTCATCTCGCTGCTCAATCAGGGCTGCGAGACCGCCTTGCTGCGGCGGCACAACCGCCAGCTCGCGCGCGAACTCGCTGGGCGCAATGCCGCGCTGGAACACCTCAATCAGCAGCTCGAACGCATGGTCGAGGAACGTACCGCCAGCCTGCGCGAGACCCTTGATCAGCTGCGTCAGAGCCAGGTCGAGATGGTGCGCCTCGAAACTCAGGCGACGGTATCACAGATCGCGCGCGGTCTGGCGCATGAACTGAACAATCCGTTGGCTGCCATCCTCGGCTACAGCCAGCGCCTCAAACGCCGGCTCGGGAGCGACCTCGACACCGTCCAGCGCCTGGAGGTGATCCTCAAGGAAGTCGAACGCTGCCGTGGACTGGTCGAGCAGTTGCGCAATCTGGCGGCGCCGCTCGATGAATCACCGCGTCCGACTGATCCCATGGCGGTGCTCGACACCGCCGCCCAGCGTCTGCGCAGCACCGGGGTGACGGTGCCGGAAATCCAGGTGCAGGGTCTGCTGCCACAGGTGATGGCCGGCCCCCGCTCGCTTGCACGGGTGTTCGAACAGGTGCTCGACAACGCCCGGCTGGCCGGAGCGCGCACCTGCGTGGTGCGCGCCGATGCCATTGATGGGCGGGTGCGACTCAGCCTCGCCAACGATGGCGCCACCCCGGACGAAGAGACCACCCACCACGCTACCCGACCGTTCTTCACCACACGCGCCGACCGCGGTCATCGTGGCCTGGGGCTGTCGATGGCGTCGGCGCTGCTGCGTGAACAAGAAGGCGCGATCAATCTGGATCGCCGCGAGGATGGCCAGCCAGGTGCCGTGTGTGTGGTGTCGCTGCCGTTGTCCGATGCGCCGCCCATCACATCGCTGGTCACCCAGGCCCATCCCGAGATCGGTCAGGTGCTGGTGGTCGACGATGACCCGATGATCACCGAGCTGTTGAGCGACTACCTGCGTGAAGACGGCATCAACGTGCTGGTGGTTGCTACCGCCGAACAAGCCAAGGCGGCGCTCACTAGCCAACCAATCCGCGCGGTGATCGCCGATTACCACCTGGAGCACGGTTCCGGCATCGACTGTCTGCGTGCCTTGATTGCGCGCCAACCTGGACTTGCCGGGCACGTCGCGGTGTTCACTGGCGCCAACGACGCCACGACCTTGGAACGCATCCACCGCGACACCGGTTTTCCCGTACTGGCAAAACCATTCCGGCTGGAGCAGGTCCAACGCTTGGTGCGAGAGATCTCCTAGCATCGCCTGGCTGTTCGCCGTGGCATCAACGTCTCACACCGGGTCGAGCACCTGCACCGCGACGTTGACCACCAGCCCTGTCACGCGTTCACGGTAGGTGGTCATGTGCGGGGCCACCTGATGAGCCTTGAGGCAGGCGAGGTCCTGCCACTGCTCGACGATCACCGCCACGTCGGCGCGGGCGGCGGTGGGCACCGCCAGAGCCGCGGAGCAATCAATCGTCGGAGCATAGGCCATGCAGCCACGCTCCTGCAGCACCAGGGGCACGACCTTGCGGAACTCGCTGAGGAAGGCCTCACGTTTGCCTGGGGTGCAGGTGATGGTGGCGATGACGTGGATCATGGGGCTCTCCTGAGGCAGGCGTGAGGCTGGAGACATGAGGGAAGGAAGAACTGGAACCGCGGCTGTCGAGTTCACGCCTTAAGCTTCACGCTGGTGCGGTCTCTATCGCATCGATCTTCCACCCGAACCCACCAAGCAGTTCAGCGCGAAGTGTATCGTCCCCCAGCACGGTCAGCACGGCCGCATGGGCGCCGACGGCGAAGGCCACCGAGGAGATCTGGGTCACGCGCGCTTCGTCGCCGATGCTTCCGCCCAGCGTCAGCAGGCGCACGGTGAAGCCGATCTTACCAAGTTGTTTACGCGCCATCAGGATGCCGCCGACGAGGTCGGACTTCAGCACTTTGGCCTCGTTGTCGTTGGGCGGATGGAGGAAGCAGGTCGCATCGCTGCGCACCGCCAGGGCCGGATCGATGTCGATCTGCACCTGACGCGGGTCGTCATGGCGCGTCACGCGCACGCTCAGCCAGGCGCGCTGGCTGGAATCTTCCGTGCGGTGCAGACGGACGGTCACGCGCTGATCGCTCATGACCGCACCATGCGTCGAGCGGCGGGCCTGCCAAGAGTGACGACTGCTGAGCCGGACCCTGGGCTGTCAACCGCTTACCTCGCGCCATGTTGGACCAGCGCCATGCACGGCAGTGCAGCAGGACTTTCCGGTGGCGCCCTTGGTGCTCGACCTACCATCCCGCGCATCAGCCCACGCCCCGGATGGAAAAGATGACTCAGCAGTTGCGTGCCGATGATGAACGATTTCATGGCACCGTCGTCGGCAAGGAACTGATCGATCTGCTGAAGATGTTGCATCGCATCTGCGCCAGCGGCGTGCTGCACCTCGAAGCCGATTTCAACCGCGCTTCGCTTTGCCTGGATGGCGGCAGCATCCGTGCCGCGTTTTTCAATGACCTCAGCGGCTCGCCGGCACTGAGTCGCATCATCCTCATCGGTCGTGCGGGGTTCCGTTTCGAACTGGCCACCGCCCACACCGTCGCCGGCTACGCGCGCAACATCCTAAAGGATACCGGGCTGATCCTCAGCACTGTCGAAGCCATGCTGGAGGCGGCCGAGCCCGCGCCGGAGCCGGTAGTTGCTGTGGCGCCCGTGCTCTCAGCTGCAGCCATGGCAGCAATCCCAGCAGCGATCCCGGTCGCACCAGCTGCGAGTGCCCAAGCGATCGGCTCGACCTCGGGGCTCTACGCGGCGAGTGAGATCGTCCAGTCGGCCCGTGGTTCGACCGAGTCGAACTACGAAGGTGCGAGCACCATCCGTGTCTCCTCGTTCCTGCCGCCCGAACCCGGCGCGGTGCTCGGCAAGTGCGAACTGCTGTCTGAGATCGGTCGCGGCGCCAGCTCGATCGTCTACCGCGCGCAGCATCGTGCGCTCGGCCTGGAGGTCGTGCTCAAGGTGCTGATGCAAGAGCACGAGGACGCCGACAGCCATCGCCAGCTGACCATCAACGAAGCGCGCCTGCTCGCTCGCCTGAACCATCCGAACATCCTGCGGGTGTTTGATTTCACCGACTACGGCCGCTGGCCGCACCTGGTGATCGAACTGGTCGACGGCCAGCCGCTTGATCGTCTGATCCGCGACCGCCGCGTTTTGCCGACTGAAGATGCCTTGCCGTTGATCTGCCAAGCTGCGGAAGCGCTGGGTTATGCCCACGCGACCCTCGGCGTGGTGCACTGCGACCTCAAGCCGGAGAACATCCTGCTGACCAAAGATCTGCAGGTGAAAATTGCCGACTTCGGCTTGGCCAAGTCGACGCTGACCGCTGCCGACACCAACCGCCTGTTCGCCAACGGCGCCGTTGCCGGCACGCCCAGCTACATCGCGCCGGAGCAGGTCCAGGGCGGCCGCGCCGCCTGCGATCACCGCAGCGACATCTACTCGCTCGGCGCCACGCTCTACCACGCCGTCACCGGCCGCACGCCGTTCAACGATCCCGATCCAGTGCAGCTGATGGTCAAGCGTTTGAGCGAAGCGCCGATCCCGCCGCACCTGGTCAACCCCAAGGTCGAACGCCGCATCAGCCAGTTCATCATGTCGATGATGGCGCGTGATCCGCAAAACCGCATGCAGAGCTGGGACGAAGTCCTGGAGTTGCTCGGCGATCTGTTGGAAACTTTGGCGCCCAGCACCGAACGTTACCGCGGCGCGACCGAGGGCGACAACAAAGTCATCCGCCGTCGCACGTCGTTCTGGAATTACGTGCCGAACCGGTTGTTCCGGCGTGCGTCGACGGATGCGAAAGACGTCGGCTAAAACGAAATCGACTGGGTTAGATCACCCTACCAGCGATCGCTAGAGAGCTTTTCCTAGTGCGGCGGAAGCGGCTCATCGATCATCAACCCTTTGGCTTTCCATTCGTCGAAACAATCGCCGCACCATCCAGTGATGTCTTGGTGTTCGGCAAATGCTTCTAAATCTCCGTGATTCGGATCAGCGAGGAACCTCTGCACGCAGGAAGCGCAGAGCCAATACGTCATGTATTGATCGCCAACCAGAGTCCAGGTGGCGCTCTGATTCGACTCCATCACCTGGGACAGGTGAGAGCAATACAGCACAATGCCCTTCAATCCGTGCTTCGGACATTGTGCTGCGCCCATAAAGGATCACTCCAACGTGAACCACTGCGCCTCAACGCGGCGGTTCTTTTCCGCGTCGGTGCCGCCCGGTTCTTCCCAACCACGACCGACGGTCTCGATACGTTTCGGATCGATCTTCGCGCGGTCGATCAGTGCCTTGCGCACCGACGCGGCGCGGGCCTTCGACAGTTCGGCGGCTTTGAGCGCCATGCTGCGCACCAGGGCTTCGCCGCCCTGATCACGGAACTGTGAGACCAGCGAGTTGTCGACGTGGCCGCGCAGCAGCACCATCGAGCCTGGGCTGACCTGGAGGTAACCCTTGATGGTGTCGAGGTACTTCTGGTTCTCGGGGCTGTCGACCGCGAGATCAGCGGAGTTTGGCTGGAAGAGGAAGCGGATGTCCTTGCTCAGCAGCGGCAGGCCTTCGATGGCGCTGGCGGCACCGGATTTGATCGGCGCGATGGCGATTTTCTGGGTGGCGAACAGACCGGTGGCTTCCGCCGCCTTGAGCGCGCTCACATCGATGAAACGCTCGGCGTCTACCGGGTTCTGCATGATCGAGCCGTAGGCCAGCAGCGACGATTGATAGATGCTGCCGAAGCTGCCGGCGGCATCGATGGTGCCGCCGAAGAACGCGAGGTTTTCAGGCAGGTTGCTGAAGTGCACGCGCGTCAGTTCCTCCTTGGCCTTCGCCGCGGTCCACGGGCTGTCCTTGGTGCTAAACGATCTCGCTATCAGCCCGAGGTGCGGCGTCGGATCGTCGCGCAGCAGTTGGTTGCCAGCGATGATGCCGGCGACCAAGCCCTGCACGGCTTTGGGGTTGGCCTCGGCAAAGCCCTTGTTCACCACCAGGATGTCGGCGATCACCAGCAGGTTTTTGTTCGACACCAGCAGGCGCGCTTTGCCCTTCGATGCTTCGATGACTTCGAAGGTCTTTGGTGCCCAGCCGACGTAACCGGCCAGACGCGGTTTGGCCTGCGTCAGTTCCATCGCGAACACGTCGCCGGCGACATCGCTGTCTTCGCAGAACACCACGCCGATCTTGTCCTTGGGCGGCGCGACCGACAGATCCGGCATGATCATCACGTCGAGGCCGGCTTCCTGCGACAGGTAGCGCAGGAAGAACTCCGCTTCGGTGAACTGGCTGGTGACCAGCACCTTGCCCGCGAGATCGTTGACCTTCTTAATGTCGCTGGTCACCACGATGCCGTCAGCGCCGCGGCTGAAGGCGATCTGCACCGGCGCGGTGACCTGGAACTGGCGACCCATCACCGCCAGCACGTCGACGGTGGTGGCGGTGGCGGCCATCTTACCGTTGTTCAGCTGCGACCAGTTCTCGCCCTCGCTGAGGGTGAGTTTGACCGAGACGCCAAATTGTTTGGTGAAGATCGATTCGGGATTGGGCTCCAAGCCGCCGTTGGCGACGATCAGGCCGGAATACCCGGCATATTCGCTGATGTCGACTTCCAGGATGTTGTTCTTCGGCGTGTAGGTCGCGGCCGCCTCCAGGCGTGGGGGGGCGGTGAGCGGCTCGATCAGCTCGGTGATCGCCGGTGCACCTCCCGTGCTGGTCGGGCCTTGATGTGGTTGGCCGGTGCCGTGGTCCGGCTTGGTCTCGCCGGTTCCTGGGGCGGGCTCCGGCTGCAGTAGCACATAGGCGCCGACAGCGATCAGGCCGACCACCATCAGGAAGGAGATGAACAGGCCCAGGCCGGTGAGTCCGGCGCCGCGACGGGAAAGAGTGGTCATGGAAGTGCTCCTGGTGCGAACGGTGAAACGAAAGTTAGGTGCGTTGCGGCGGTTTCGCGCGCTCAGCGAACAACGCTGCGGGCGGCGGTGCGGTGGTGAGATCTTCGACCTCGCCGAGCACCTGACGTTGGTCGGACATCCAGCGCGCGGTCTCGCCGAGGGTGGCGCCGAGTGCATCGATGGTACGGCTGGCACCGCTGGCGTCAGCGCTGAGCGCCGTCTGCTCACGCACCAGTTCGACCTGCTGGCGCAGGCGTTCGAGCTCGGCGTCGATCAGCGCGAGTTGATCGCGCACGCTGGCGTGGCTCGCTTGGCGCGAGGTGAGGATCTCCAGCTGGCTCGTTAGGCTGTTCTTCAGCCCGTCGCTGGTCGTCGGGTCGGCGATGCGTTTTTGCAGATCGCGGATGCGTTTGGCCACTTCGGCCGGGGGTTCGGCTTCCGACACCACGCGGTCCAGGCGGGTACGTGACAGCAACAGACGCAGGTGCACCCACGCGAGTTGCGCCAGGCTCTCGGCTTGTGCGCCATCGAGTGCGGGGCTGTCGCCGTCCTGGCCATGCGTCAGGACGATGCGGCAGCGTTCTTCGAGGGACTCCTGGCGTTTGCGTTCGGCGGCCGGCAAGCGGTCGATCAGCGCGGCGCGTTTGCTTTCCCAGGTACCACTGGCGGCTTGTAGGTAGGTGGCATCGACGGTGGCGCGGAAGCGCGCGTTCGACACCAGCGCCAGCAGGTAACCCAACTCAAGGCCGGCACCGATCAGCCAGAATCCTGGATTCATCAGACCGAGCAGACCGGCGGCTGCGATCCCGACCCAGTTGGGCGGGATCGGCATACCGAGTGGCCGCGCATTGAACGCCGCGCCAAGGTAACTGAGGAAGCCGGGTTTCATCGCGCGGGAATATGCCGCCCTGCGTCCCATGGCGCAATGTTAACCGGGGGCATCGGGGATCAGCAACCACCGGCCGAGGCGGCTGTCCGAAGCCTGTTGTCAGGCTGAGGGAGGTTTCAATGCCGTGATGAATGCCACGAAACCCTTCGCCTGTGCCTGCAAACGGGTCACCAGCTCCACGTCGTTAAGGCGCTGATCCGGGCCGATGACCTTGTGCACACCGCCGACGAACACGCGGTTGGGGAACATGTGGGCGTTGCGGTAGCCGGCGACGCCCTGGAAGTGTTCGACCGCGCGCAGGGCCTGGAAGTTGCCGGCGGCGATGCCGATGAACGCGCATGGACGCAGATTGAAGCTGACCTTGTCTGGCAACATGTCGACGAACAGCTTGAGCACGCCGGGATAGCTGCCGTTGTATTCGGGGATGACGAACACCACGCCGTCGCTTTTCAGAAAGCGGTCGACCCGGCTGGTGATCGCCGTCGTGTGGTGTTTGTACGCAGTAGGGGCAAGAAAATCCGCCTCCAGGTGCAGCTCCAGCAGGTCGGTCGAACAGCCGAGCGCATCGTAGTCGCTCTGCACCTGACGCGCGAGGTGGAGGGAGTTGGAACCGGCGCGGTTGGTGCCTGGGACGATGACGATGTGGGGCATGGCGGCGGAGTAGAGCGTGGTTCGCTGGGCTGGCCAGACGGGAACGTTCGGTTGCACCACAGTTCTTGGTTTGACTGCCCATCAACAGCGTCGAGCGTGCGCGCCGCGTGAATAGTCCTGAGCATCCGGTGACATCCGCTGCGGCAGTCAGCTTCCGCGAAGCACTCGTCGTGTGGTTGAAGATCGGCCTGCTCAGCTTCGGTGGCCCCGCCGGACAGATCGCGCTGATGCACCGCATCTTGGTCGAGGAAAAACGCTGGATCGGTGAGGAGCGGTTCC
The DNA here is from genome assembly GCA_031426335.1 of Planctomycetota bacterium. GTDB lineage: Bacteria > Planctomycetota > UBA11346 > UBA11346 > UBA11346 > BOG-1363. Next base: position 5,523 of record JANPLC010000057.1, on the reverse strand, counting down.
TGCACGCGCTCAATTACTGCATGCTGCTTCCAGGTCCGGAAGCACAGCAGTTGGCGTGTTACGTCGGCTGGCTGCTGCACCGTACGTGGGGTGGCGTGGTTGCCGGGGCGTTGTTCGTCGCCCCAGGGTTCCTGGTGGTGCTGGCGCTCAGTTTTCTCTACGTCACCGCGCACGATACGCCGTTGGTGGCGGCGTTGTTCTATGGCCTCAAGCCGGCGGTGATCGCCATCGTGCTGGCGGCGTTGCTGCGCATCAGCCGACGCGCGTTGACCAACCGCGTGCTGGTAGGTTTGGCGGGAGTGGCATTCCTTGCGATCGCGGTGCTGCACGTGCCGTTTCCGCTGATCGTCTTGGGGGCGCTGCTGATCGGCTTCATCGGTGGCCGCTGGTGGCCAGCGGTGTTCGCCCTGAAGTCGGCGCATGGATCAACCGCGGGTGGTGTGATCGGCATCGCCGACCACGCCGCACATCATCGCACGGCCGGGTGGTCGTACGTAGTCGGCCAGATCGTTTTGTGGGGCACGTTGTGGCTCACGCCAGTGGCGCTGGTGTGGTGGCTGCTCGGTCGCACGCATGTGCTGACGCAGCTCGCGCTGTTCTTCAGTCAAGCTGCCGTGGTGACGTTCGGCGGTGCCTATGCGGTGCTCGCCTATATCGGTCAGGCGGCGGTGGGCTCGTATGGTTGGCTCGCACCCGGCGAGATGCTCGACGGCCTCGGCATGGCCGAGACCGCGCCTGGGCCGTTGATCAAGGTCGTGCAGTTCGTCGGCTTTCTTGGCGCGCACCGGCAGCCTGGCGAGCTTGATCCGTTGCTGATGGCGACGCTCGGTGCGCTGCTGGTGACATGGGTGACGTTCATCCCGTCGTACCTCTATATCTTCGCCGGCGCGCCGTTCATCGAACGGCTGCGTGGTCGCCCAGCGCTCACCGCTGCGCTGGCCGGTGTCACCGCCGCGGTTGTCGGCGTGATCCTCAATCTCGCGTTGTGGTTCGCGCTGCATGCGGTCTTTCGCGATTTGCACACGGTCACTTGGGGTGTGGTGCGCCTCGACGTGCCGGTGTGGAATACCATCGATTGGGCAGCGCTGGGGTTGTCGCTCGCGGCGAGTGTGGCGATGCTGCGCTACCAAGTCGGCATGCTGCCGGTGCTCGGAGGGTGTGTGGTGGTTGGTGGCGTCTGGCACCTGCTCGCGACCTGAGTCATCTTCCCCTGGGTCGTTGGCGGGCCAGGTCAGACCCGCGCGGCACACGCACTCTGGTGCCTCGGCTGCTGTTTGGTTTGACGCCGGCAGTCGCAGGATGCCCACCCATGACCGCGACCGCGCCGTCCGTAGCGTTGGATGACCACGTCGTCCGCCGCTGCCGCATCCTGAGTGACAGCTACATCCGGCTGCTCGGCCGTCCGCTGCTGCCGCAGCTACCGGCGGATGATCGTGCGCTGGCGCTGGCGCTGTACGACGCGCCGGTGGTGATCGTGTCGCACGGCACCGAACCCGATCCGCTCTTCTGGTTCGCCAACCGCACGGCGCAACACCTGTGGGAGCTGGAGTGGGAACGTTTCACCCGTCTGCCGTCACGATTGTCGGCGGAAGCGGATGAACGCGCCACCCGTGAAGCGTTGCTACGTCGTGCCGAGCAGCACGGCTACATCGACGATTACCGTGGCATACGTGTCAGCGCGAGCGGACGGCGCTTCGCGATCGAGGACGTGGTGTTGTGGAATCTGAGCGACGAACGTGGGCAACGTGTCGGTCAGGCGGCGACCTTCGCGCGTTGGACCTTCCTATGATGGTCGCCCGTGCTTGGACTTTGGCATGATCCGCCTCATCACCAGTCGACTACTCGCCGGGTTGGCAGTCCTGTGGCTCGTCCATCTGCTGACCTTTGCCGCGTTGCGCCTAATGCCGGGCGATCCGTGGGCCGACATCGCTGGTGATCGTACGCTGCCCGCAGCGGCGGTCGAACGGCTAAAGCAACTCTATGGTCAAGGCAGCGGTCGCAGCGTGGTCGCGCAGTACGTCGATGACCTCAGCGGCAAACTCACCGGCGATTTCGGCACCAGTTTGAAGATCGCCCGCGGTCACGATGTGCTCGACCTGCTTGCCGCGGCGGCACCGGTGTCGATCTCGATCGGTTGCGGCGCGTTGCTGATCGGCGTGTTCCTCGGCTTGTGGGCCGGCATGCTCGCGGCTCGTCGTGCTGGACACGGTCCCGACCAAGCGATTCGCGCCGCCGCCACACTCGGCATCAGCACGCCGGATTTCATCATCGCGCCAGTGCTGCTGGTGATCTTCAGCCTGTGGCTCGGCTGGCTGCCCGCGGGCGGGGCCGATAAACCCAGCGCGTTGGTGTTGCCGATACTGACGCTCGCGTTGCCATTGGCGGCGCAGATCGCCCGCCTGACGCGCGCCAGTTTGATGGATGAACTCAAGGCCGACTTCGTGCGCACCGCTCGCGCCAAGGGCGCGGCCGAAGGCCGCATCGTGCTCGAACACGCCCTGCGCCCGGCCTTTGGCCCGGTGCTGGCGTACCTCGCCACTGCTGCTGCTGGTGTGCTCACCGGTTCGATGGTGGTGGAAAGCCTGTTCGCCATCCCCGGCCTGGGCTACTTCTTCGTCGCTGGTGCGCTGCAGCAGGACTGGACCGTCATCACCGGCGCAGCGCTGTTCTACGCGGCGTTGCTGGTGATTTTCAACCTGTTGGCGGATCTGGGGCTGTTGTGGTGTGATCCGCGGACGAGGTAGGAATTGCCACAGTCCGGAAGTCGGACTGGAGAGTCCGGAAGTCCGGAAGTCCTTTGGTCGGCGATTGGTGGTATGATCTGCTAGTGCATTGGCAAAGCGATAATGCGGGCCACCAGCTTGAAGAACCACAGGCTACAGGCTACAGGCTACAGACCACAGGATCGTGCTGCGACGTCGTGCACAAAACCTGTGGTCTGTAGCCTGTAGCCTGTAGCCCCTCTTATTGGAAGCCGGCATTATTGATCTGACGCAGCACTAGTCATTGCCCTGACTGCGTGGTCCGTACTAGCGTCATCCGACGAGACTTCCGGACTTCCGGACTTCCGGACTTCCGGACCCACCTTGAATCCCCCGATCCCCACCAACGATAAAAACCATGCCCACCCCGCCGTCCTCCGTCCGCCTGTACGACGATCTGCGTCCCTACGTGGTCGACCTCGCGCCCTCTGACAAGGGCACGTGGTTCCGCAAATTGGAGCACCGCGCAATCCTCGAAGCCGAGGCACGCCTGGGCTACACTTTCCCGCGCGAAGTGCGCGCGTTTTACGAGGAGATCGGCTTCGGCGTGCTGCGCCGCGGCATCAACGAGCCGAAGGACGACCAGTGGCGCACGGTCGCCAACCGCATCCTCCATCCGATGACCGTCGCAGCGCTGGTGCAGGGCGAGGCCGAGATCAATCCGGATCCGCCCCTGCGCACCAATGAATGGCCGGTGTTCGAGGCGCGTGAGCACGACTATTTCGTCGTCGATCCGTTCAGCGGCGAACCCGATACTGTTTACACCCGCTACCAGATCGACCGCGTCGCTGGCGGCTTCCGCGAAATGATCCTGCGGTTGCTCAACGACGACGTGACGTTCTACCTGCGTCGGCGGTGGTGAACGCCGGTACTGGTCGCTTCGCGCCGAGCACGACGGGACCGGCACATCCTGGGACGTTGTTGGCCGCGCTGCTCTGCTGGCTCGATGCACGATCACGTGGTGCCCGCGTGGTCTTGCGCCTGGAAGATCTCGATCCCGAGCGGTGTCGTCCCGAATTCGCGCAGGCGATGGTCGATGATGTGCAGTGGCTCGGCCTGGAGTGGGATGTCGTCGAATGGCAGAGCACGCACCACGATCGCCACGCCGCCGCGCTCGATCGTCTCGCGGCGCTCGGCGTGCTCTATCCTAGTGACATCGGTCGCCGTGCCTTGGAATCCATCGGTCGCCGCGCACCGGATGGCGGCTGGGCGTATGACAACCGCGACCGTGAAACGCCGCTGCCGGCAGGCGGATGGCGTGCAAGCACGTCACCGCTGCGCGTGCGCTTGCCGCCTGGCGTGATGACCGCGGTGGATCTGGGTGGTGTGGATCTGGCGCAGGATCCGTCCGTCGCCTTCGGTGATCCGGTGGTGCGACGTCGGGACGGTGCCATCGCCTATCACCTGGCGTCGGTGGTGGACGACCACGCGAGCGGCGTCACCCACGTGGTGCGCGGACGCGACCTCGCGACCAGCACCGCGATGCAGGTGGCGCTGCGGCAGGTGCTCGGGCTGCCGGTGCCGACGTATCGTCATCACCTACTGCTGCTCGAACGCATCGGCCACAAGCTGGCGAAACTCCACGGCGCCGTTGGCGCGTCGCAGTTGCGTCGTTGGTACTCCGCCCAGGAACTCTGCGGCTGGCTCGCCGCGGTCGCCGGCCTGCGGCCAAACGCAGAGTCGTGTTCGCCACAAGACCTGCTGCGTGATTTCAGCTGGGAGCAGGTGCGCCGTGACGATGCGCTGGTGCACTGGACCGGAGAACGATTGGAGGTGGCCGATGGGTGATGGCTGGAAGTGGTTGACGCCACCCGCGCCGGCCGCCATCGCGTTGCTGCGCGTTCCGGCGCACGCCGCGCTCAGCGATCGTCCGTTGCCCGACGTTGGTCGTGCGCGTTTTGCGCACCTGCGCGCCGTCGATGGCGCGCTCATCGATGAGGTGGTCATCACCCGTCTGTCAGATGACGCGATGGAGATCGCCTGCCACGGCGGCCCCGGTATTCGCGCGGCGGTGGAACAGGCGCTGCGTGGACATGGGCTGCTGCCGGCGTCAGGCGAGGTCGGCGATGATCGCTGGTCACGCCTCGCGCGCGCGGCGCATCCGGCGGCGGTGCAGTGGTTGCTCGCGCACGACGATGCGCCGCCATTTCCCGCTGATCTGCTCAGCCGTGTGCCGGTCGTGCTCATCACGGGCCCGGCGAATGCCGGAAAAAGTACGCTGCTGAATGCGTGGTGTGGTCATCAGCGTGCGCTGGTGAGTGATCTCGCCGGCACCACGCGCGATCTGATCGCAGCGCAAACCCTCGTGCACGGTTGGCGTCTGCGCCTGCTCGACTCCGCCGGCCTGCGCGCCGGTGGTGATGATCTGGAGCGTGCGGGCCAGGCCTTGGTCGCAGTCGCGCGGCGTAGTGCTGACGTGGTGCTCTATCTCCGTCCGCCCGGTGATCATGGCGGCGAAGCGGGTGACCTCATCGTGCAGGGAAAAGCAGATCTGAGCACGACCACCGGATTGCGTTGGTCGGTACATGGTGTGGCTGGCAGTGATGCTGTGACGTTGCTCAACCACCTCGGCCGAGCAGTGCTCGACCGTCTTAACCTGCCAGTAACCTTGTCGTAAGCGAGACCCCCTGGGAGAGGCGGGGCCCAGCGGCCCCGGGGGTTAACCGTTTGCCAAAAAAAAGGGCGAGGAATAACCAACCCAAAGCGCGGGGAGGGGGGGCCCACCCACCGGGGAGTTGAAGACACAAAAAACAAAAAAAAA
>JANPLC010000056.1:0-17286 GCA_031426335.1 Planctomycetota bacterium | reverse complement strand
GCGAGTTCAGCGATGGTTTCTACTCGCTCGATCACCCGATCCTGCTCCCACCGCAGCAGATCTTCAAACCGTCGATCGACATCGAAAACCCCGCGGTCCTCTCCGCCACGGTGCCACTGACTCTGACCTTCGAGGGCGTGCTGATGCGCCCGGCGCAATGAGGTCGACCGCCATGCGTTCCCGCAGCACTCGTCAGAACCCCGTCACCAACGCCGGCTACCACCTGCGCCCTGGTCAGCGGGTGCTGTGGGAGAGCGATGAGGGCCACTACCTGCTGGCCTACATCGAGGTGGCGGACTCGACCAGCAAACGGTCGCGGTCCCGCATTCCGCATCCGCAGGTGCTGTTGTCGTTCCCCAACGGCATCCAGGTCATCACCCCGATCAATCGGGTCCACGCTCTACCGGATCACGGACCTTACCGCCGAGAACGGCAACGCCGCTCCACGACGCGTGTCGCTGAGCGGTAGACGCGGTGGATTCAAAATCCACTGGCTCACCTCCCACCTTTATCTCCACCCCAGAGAACTCCCATGAGCGCTGTCGCCGTCACTCCTGCTGGTGCCCCTCGTCTGCCTGGTGAATCCGCCCGGCCATCGGTGGACACCCTATACCTGGCTGACGCGATGATGGAGGCCGCTGGGCAGAAGCCGCACCTGCGGCTCTATCCCTACCTGCTTGGCGTGAACCGCATCGGCACCACCGCGCTGCTGGCGAACGCCACCATCAGCGAGCCCGTGCCAGTGGGTGGCGACGCCAACTTCATGGCCATGGGTCTGCTCGGCCAGGGCGCGTCGGATTTTTTGGTGAACCTCAAATGGTCACATCTCTCCGGCACTGCCATCGGCCAGATCGCACTGCACAGCAAGGCGCTGTTCGGCACGCAGTGGAAACCCTTCACCTTCCCGCGTCCCCAGCTCGTGCCGCATGACGCGACGCTGACCATCGAACTGACCAACCTCGCCGCCGCGGTGAACCCAGTCAGCCTCTATGCCTTCGGTTACAAGGTGCTGCGCTGATCATGCCGCCCGACACTCCACCATCCTCGTTCAACATCGCCGATATGATCGAGCGGTGCAGCCGTGGTGAAACCGCCACGCCGGCAACCACACCGCAGCCAAACACTGGCCCGGCTCCGACCTCGCGCGGACTCGCAGAGGCTGGCACTACGTTGGCTGACGCGCTAGCAGATCGCTGCGGTGATCCGCAGTGGTGCCAACGCCTGCAACGGTGCCTGCATCCGCCACATCTCTTTCCACCGCTCACCGCCCAGCCGTTTTACCTCCGCGCTCGCTTCGCCTGTAACTGGCCCGGTGAGGAATCGCTGACCTTCCCTGCCGGTCTTTGGACGCGCCGCGTCCTCGACTGGTACGTGCCCAAGGGCCACAAATACACCACTCGTCTCGCCTACTTCGATGTGTGCGGCAACTACTCCGAGGTCTGCTTCGGCTTCCGTCTCTACCGCAATGACAAGCTGTGGTTCGACGGCGACACGATCGAGACCAACCACGGCAACGGCGTCACCTCCAAGCTCATCCGCATGGGCCACATCGGCACTTTTTACAGCCGCGACTCGATCCAAGACCCGTCGGACTCATCCAACGTCATCGACTTCCCCAGCACCTTCGATCCCGGTGAGAAGATCAGCGTCGAGATGACCAAGAACAGCGGCAACACCACCGCGCAGATCAGCGCTAACCTCCGCCTCACCGGCTACCTCTACCCGCAGGAACTCGCGCCATGAATCCCAACGCTCCCATGATCATCCTCTCTCCGCTCATCGATCCCGACGGCGTTCCCATGCAGGGCCTCGCGGGCGAACCGCTCGCTGCTGATGAGCAGGGCATCGTTTACACCCTGCGTGATGACGGTCCGCCGGATGTGCTCGGTGAACTGGCCTCCGATGAAGATGGTCGGCTGATTCTCATCCCCATGAGTGGCCTCGGCGCAACGGCGGGCGAGAAGGAAGCGCGCATCCAGGTGGCAAAGTGCCGCCGCGCGATGGCACGTGGTCGGCGTCGTCACTGGGAGCGCCGCCTTCAGCACCTGAACAAGCGCATCGCCAACGGCCAAGCGAAGGGAACGCTGACGCCACGTGAAAGCGCGCGTCTGGAGCGCGAGAAGCAAACTGCCACCACCATGCTGGAGCAGGCGAAGTCCCGCGAAGCTGCTGCCGAATCGTCTCTCACCTCCGCATCCAATGCTCCGCTTTCGGATGACGGGGAGGACATGGCCGGCCTCGGCCGGTTCCGCATGAAGAAGAATTTCCTCAAGCGCGCCGCGCTGATGGCGGCAACGGGAGGCGCTGCGGCGCCCTTCATGGCGGCAAGACGCACTAAGATTGGCAAGCGTACCTTCGGACGTTTCCTGAACGATGACGGCACCGATCCGATGATGGCAGGTGATGAGCTGCCCGTCTCCACCCAGGTCGCCGGCGTGGGCGACATCGGAAGCTGGTGGACCAAGAACCGCGAAAAGGTGCTCGGCTTCGGTGCCGGAGCGGCGAGCGCAGCGCTAGTCGCCTCGGGTGCGAGCAAGGGAACCGGCCTCAACACGTTGCTGACGACTGGCTGGGATGCGGCCAAGGGATTCTTCGTACCGAAGGCACAGGGTGCGGCTCCCGCACCCATGCCGACTGCGGTCGCATCGGCACCCATCGCCATGCGCGCAGCCATGCCGGTGATGCGCAGCGCGGCACCACCCATGCAGATGGCTCAAGCGGGCATCGCCGGCATCGATGGGAAAACGCTCCTGCTCATCGGCGGACTCGGGCTCGGTGCGCTGGTGCTGCTTCGCCCCAAGCGCTGATCCCTTCCCTCCCATCGCACTTCCACCCGATCGGTTTTCCCCATGTCCATCGTGACCACCATTGCCGACGATGACGCCGATCCGCAATCGATGGGCGACCTGGGCAAGTTCAAATTCAAGAAACTGAAAAAGTTCGTGAAGCCACTCACGAAAATCGCCAAACCGTTACTGTCGATGGGACAGGGCGGCGGACTGCTGACCGCCATGGGACCGTGGGGATGGGCGGCTGGTGCAGCTGTCGCCGCAGGCGGCGCACTCGCGGCGAAGCACAAGAAAAAGAAGATGAAGGCACGGCAGAAGAAGGCCCAGCGCGCGGCGATGGCACAGCAGCAGCCTGAAATGCCACCACCCGGATACGAGTACCCACCTGCGGTCATCGACCAAGGCCAGCAAGCAGAAGTGATGAGCCTGCCGGACGGTTATTCGGACGCCTCGCCCGCAGCCATGCCGATGCAGGAGGTCATGCCAATCGACTCCATGCCCGCATCGATGCCGGAGCCGAGCACCGAACCGGCCATGATGATCGTTCCCCAGGACATGGAGCAGATGGCTCCCACCGACATCCCAGAAGTCCAAGCGACGCTCGATCCAGAACCCGTCACGGTGGCTGGCCTGGGTGCAGATCCCGGTCAGCCGATTGATTGGCGAGCGCTCTCCGTGCTCGCCGGGTTCAGCCTGGGAGCCTGGTGGCTGCTCTCCAACCGTCCGTCATCCCGTTCCCACCGCCGGTGATCCCATGAGTCACGACGACACCACTCCCATTCCACCACGCCGCAGTCCCACCAGGGATCTCGCCGCTACGCTGCATGAGTTATCGTGCGAACTCGCTGCACTTCGGCAGGAGATGCGAGGCTTCCGTGACTCCGTGCGTGAGGTCCGCACGCAGGTCGATGAACTGCGCAAGCAGTCGAGCGAGAAGAATGAGCAGGTTGTCATCCTGCGTACGCAGTTCCGCATCCTCTGGGCCGTCGCTGCGACCGCCGGTGCATCGGGCCTGGGCGCACTCGTTCTTGATCTGATCCGCCTGACCAAAGGAGCAACGCCATGATTCGCTTTGCCGTGCTGTTCCTCATCACTTTCTTCCTCACCGGATGTGGTCTCACCGCTCGTCAGGCCCAGAACCTCTCGGATGGCCTTGCGGGCATCGAGGCCGCGCAACCGCGTGTCGCTGCTGATCCGGTGGCATCTGCCGCTCTGGCCGGTGCCCATGATCACGTTGAGGCCACTGCCGAAGGCGAAACGCTTCCCTCACCTAGGCGCACTCCGGCTGCAATCGCAGCTGACCCCGATGGCTATGCCAATGAGGCCAGCAAGGCCATAGAGGAAGCTCGATCAATTGTTCCTTGGTGGGGGTGGCTCGCCGGTGCCGGGGCTGCCGCCGTCGGTGTGCTGCGCTTCCTCCCAGGCATTGGCGGGCTGGTGGCCGACACAGCGTGGCGGGCGCTGGCTCCGGCGCAGGCCAAGGTGGGCGAAGCTGAACGCGATGCGCAGGCAGCCGATTACCAGCGCCTGACCAAACTCATCGAAGGTCTGCGCGGGGAACACACCATCACCATGCTAAAGCAGGCCATGGAGAGAAAACCGGCAGCGCAACCTACCTCTTAGTCGTAGTTATCTTTCATTAGACATGTTACGTATATGGTAGCCGGGGTCACGCGTCATTCCCAAACACACCATTCCGGCGCTATCCCTTGCCTTGGCAGCGGAGCGAGGCATTAGGGTCTGCATGAACCCTATCGGCCGTCACCGCATCTGGAACGTGGACGCGCCGATCCTGGAGCACGGTCGGCAACGCCTCAGCGCGGTCAGGAGGGGTCTCAACAATCGCTGTCAGCGACTCACCCTTCCACGCTCATTCGAGTTGACTGCTCTTGATCCTGATCGTCCGGAGTCAACCTGTGTCCATGCTGTTGAGGCGTGCATGATGGAAGCGTGGGTAACCCTGGCCGAGGTTGCTACTCACCTGCAAGTTGCGGAAGAGACCGTCCATCGCTGGATTCGCAAAAAGGGTCTCCCGGCCACCCGAGCGGGCAGAAACTGGCGCTTCAAGATTTCACAGGTGGATGCATGGCTTGAAGCGGGAGGCGCGGCGCCTGACGAAGCCCCCACGCCCAGGCGTGGTGTCAAATGACGATCCTAGCATCCGCCCAGAAACCGGACGTTCGCCGGTCATGAGTTCAACGCCTTCGATCACAATTCACTACGAGGGAACCGCGCAGCAGGTTTCCTGGCGCGGAATTGGCTATGCGGATGGCGACGGATTTAACTCCTACCTCACCCAGAAGGTTGCCGTTCGTGTGCATGACGACGAGGGCAGGAACCAATTTGAAGGGGCCCTACGGGGTCTCGCCAGCACAGGATTCGCGAACGATTCACTTCGCGCCATTCTTGAAGCTGACGAGCCAGAATCACGCGACTGGGCCATTGGTGAAGCTCTGGCAGAGGTGCACCTCGCCGAAACACATGGTGTGACTTGGCCATGGCATACCGAGCGCGACAAGCGGAACCCATCGGCTAGCCTACCGGGCGCGGATCTTGTGGGACTCATTAGCGATAGTCAGGGTTTTCTGTTTGCCCTGGGTGAGGTGAAGTGCTCATCCGAAGCAACCTACCCGCCCCAGGTCATGAATGGGCGAGGTGGCATGGTCCACCAGTTGGATACTATTGCTGGTGATCTGCATATTCTTGGTCAGCTCCTCCGCTGGCTGTACCACAGATGCGTCAACACGCCGCATGAGCCCTCCTACAAACAAGCTGCGCAGCGCTTACTGGAATCCTCAAACCGAGCGGTAAGGCTCTTTGGTGTTTTGGTCCGTGATACCAAACCTGATCACAAGGATCTCAGCGGTCGTGGCAAGGCGATCGCGAAAAAAATAAAAACTCCGACTCAATGCGAATTATCTGCCCTCCATCTGCCCTGCCGCATCGCTGATCTTCCTGCGCGATGCACGGGGGGTGCGCCATGAGCCATTGGCTGCTGGACGGCATTTCTGAAGCACGAGCGGAATGCATCGCATCCGCAAATGCAGGACATCTTCATCGGCAGTTGGGTGGAGAGGCACCCGCGCTCGACGAATCGAAGTGGCGCCGGTGCATCGAGGCGCTGGAATTAGCAGTAACAGACCTGTCGCTGCACCCGCAGCCGGGCGATGACAAGCACGAGCAGATGCTTCGTGAGGCTGCTTCTGATGCTTTCCGCCTCCTGCGTAATCTACCGATTCAAATCGACGAGTTGGCTGCCGGTCAGCACGTCCTTCGTGCCGCATGTTTGGCTGTCATCGGCGATCGCGGGGCCGACGCCGCACGCTGGTTGAAAACGGGCGGATGGCCGACGCTCTCCCTGGAAAGTAGCGATTGGAGGGTTCGGACTTGGGCCTCCATTATCGATGTCTGGCTGCGGTTAATACGCAAAAATGGCTGGACGGACCGAGATGCCGTGCTTGAGCGCATTGCCACTTTACGTCAATCCCAGTCCGCATTTGAAACAGAGCATCTCCGCACGGTGTCGCCTGTCGAATCCAAGGCTGCTGCTTTGGAACTGATCGGCCTCTACCATCTGGCCAAAGCCGCAGAAATTCTCGCGCTGTATGTAACCGATGGCCGTGTAGATGGTAAATTCCAGATTCATCAACTGCTTGATACTCATTTCGATCGCGTCGCCGCCGCCACCGGTGAGGCACGTCTGTTGGAGCTGGAGCCTCTCGCCAGACTGTTGGGGCTCTGTGCACATCAGCTCGCGGACAATTGCATTTGGACCGTCACCCGTGCCGTCAACTCGCGGGTGACCACCTTTGTCAAAAACCTCGTGGACAGAGGCCGCGGTGACAAGGCGATCTTCGACGTACTGCCCCCACAGCGCAGAAGTTTGGCCGAAAAAGGGCTCCTCGGGTCCAGTCGCCGCGCCGTGGTAGTCAGTCTTCCAACCTCTAGCGGAAAAACGCTCATCGCAGAGTTCCGTGCTCTCCAGGCGCTGAATCAATTTGATCATGAGCGTGGCTGGGTCGCCTATTTGGCGCCGACCAGAACGTTGGTGAATCAAATTGCTCGCCGTCTGCGCAGCGATCTGGAACCAATTGGCGTTGTCGTCGAACAGGTAAGTCCAGCCCTTGAAGTCGACAACATTGAAATCGAGTTGCTGACCAAGGGCGATCGTAAAAGTGAATTCCGCATTCTGGTCACCACGCCAGAAAAATTAGACCTGATGTTGCGTCAAGGGTGGGAAGCTAAAATCAACCGCCCGTTGACCTTGGTGATCGTCGATGAAGCCCACAACATTCAGAGTGAGACTCGCGGCCTAAAGCTGGAAATGCTGCTGGCCACGATCAACAGTGAATGCGAGCGGGCCCAATTTCTGCTGCTTACTCCATTCATCAGCAACGCGGCTGAGGTTGCCCGGTGGCTGGGGGGTCAGAACGCAGACGACATAAGTATGGCCGTAGAATGGCAGCCAAACGATCGCGCCATCGGCATCGCGCACGTGGTCAAGGGCGCGGCGATGGCCAAGCGCAGTCACGATTACCACATCACCTTTGAAGCGGTCCATACCTCCAAGGCCACTCTGGCATCAAATAAGCACATCAGTTGGCCGAAGATCCCGGCGATCGCCCCAACTTTCAGCAAGGCGAAAGGATCTCCGGCCAACGTCGCCGCTATGGCTGCACATGCTTTGGCGCGTCGCGGTCCCGTCATCGTCATGCATATGCGGCCTGACTTTGTCTGGTCGTTGGCTGATTTACTGAAAAAAGGTAGCGACCAAATCCCGGCAACATCGCCGAGTAAACAACTCGTTCAGGACTTCTTGCGGCTGGAATATGGGGCCTCATTCCCACTTATCGATCTCGTCGCCCGCGGAATCGGCGTCCACCACGCCGGCCTGACCGACGACGTCCGCACGTTGATGGAATGGCTCTTTGAGCGCGAGGAGCTGCGGTTTCTCGTCGCCACCACAACCATCGCGCAAGGTGTCAATTTCCCTGTGTCCGGCGTTGTTCTGGCCAGCCACCAGTATCCAGACGGAAACAGAACGCGGGACATGTCCCCCGAAGACTTTTGGAACATCGCCGGTCGCGCAGGGCGTATCGGTCAAGGCGATCTGGGCGTTATTGCTTTGGCCGCCGAGGACCAGGCCAAGAGCGATAAGCTGCGCGCCTTCATCAACCATCAGTCTGGTGCCCTGAACTCCGCCTTGGTTGCGCTGGCGATCGCCGCTGAAAGCCAGCTCGACAATCTGGAATCCATCGTCTACAGCAAACCAGAGTGGTCGATCTTCGTGCAGTATCTTGCCCATACCTATCGCCAGATGGGCATGCCCGAGACCTTCGCCGATGACATCGAACAGGTGCTCCGCAATACCTATGGTTTCGGCAAACTCCGCGCTGAGCGTCCCGACCTGGCCAACCGCCTCCTCGGTGGCGTCCATTCCTATGCCGCGTTTCTCCAGCGTCCGGGTCAGCCACTGAAGTTGGTCGACAGCACTGGATTTTCGCTCCAGAGCGTCAAGACCGCCATGATCGCGGCTGGCGAACTAGGCGTGAATAGCTCCTCATGGAATCGCGATCAACTCTTCGCCTCAAACGATCGCAGCCTGCAATCCATGATGGGCGTGCTTCTGCGCGTGCCGGAACTGCGTGAAAATCTCAATTCGGTCCTAGGTGGTCAGACCCCGGATGGGCAGAAGCTCGCTCTAATCGTGAAGGATTGGGTGAATGGACAATCCATGCAGCAGATCGCGACCACCTATTTCATGAAGGAAGGCAAGACCGAACTAGACGCAATGACCGATTGTGGCCGGCAATTGTCTGGCCGCTTGACGCAAACCACCGCGTGGGGTCTCGGTGCTCTTTTGTCGTTTACTGCCGGTGATGTGGACGACGAGCACATGGCGCAACTCCGCAATCTCCCATCGCGGGTCTTCTACGGCGTCAACAATGACGATGCTATCGCGCTGCGTCTGCTCGGTGTTCCGAGGATGGCGGCAATCAGCATGACCAGTGGCGATCGCCCGTTGCGTGGATCGACGCCAGACCTTCGTCAGCAACTCCGCTCAATGGATGAAGCAGCCTGGGTACGTGCCTGCCGAAACCAAGACGGCGCAACTTACCGCAAGATCTGGCGCGTTTTGGAGGGCCTCGACTGATGGCTGGATCGCCTAACGCACGGATTCTGGAAGCACTCTCGGCCGCGCGCCTGCGTGAAGTGGCCGAGGCACTGAACGTGCAGGGTGCGCGGCGCTCCAAGGAAGACTTGGTCGAGACGGTGGATTCTTCAGCTTCATTCCTAACCCGCTTTTGGCTGAAACCGCATGGCTCAATTCCATGACAATTGAGAAAATAGCAGATTCTCCCCCATCATTTTGGGCAACCATATGGGCATGAATGAAGCAGAAACCAAGTACCACCTGATCGATCCAGTGCTCAGGGGTAAGGGCTACACCAGCACTGATCGGATCACCCTGGAAACGGTACTGACCCCGCCGCCGGTCGAACCCACCGGTGCCAAGGGAAAACGTCGGAAGGGGCCGGGCCGTACGGATTACCTGCTCTGCGTCCAGATTGGCACCATGCCCAAGGCCATGCCTATCGCCGTACTGGAGGCCAAGAAGGAGGACGAGGATCCGCTCAAAGGCATGCAGCAGGCGAAGGGGTACGCAGATACCCTTCGCTTCGACGTCACCTATGTGTTCTCCACCAACGGCCACCGATACGGCGAATTCGACCGTTTCACTAAACTTATCAACGGTCCCATTCGTTTTCCCGACTTTCCCTCGCATTCCGAGCTTACCGCCCGTTACGCCAAGGACACAGGCATCGATTTGACGACGCCGGCCGCAGCACCATTGCTGCAAGCCGATAGCCCGGCGTGGTCGCTGTCGCGCTATTACCAGGATGCGGCCATTCGTGCTGCCATTGAAAAGATCATTCGTGATCAACAGTCCGGCACGCCGCCACGCGTACTGCTCAGCTTGGCCACCGGCGCGGGCAAAACCGTCATTGCGACCAATCTGCTGTGGCGCTTGTCACAGGCAGGACAGTTGCCCAAGCCCGCGCTGTTCTTGTGCGACCGCGACGAATTGCGCACACAGGCTTACACCAAGCTGAAAGCCGCGTTCGGCGACAACGCGCGCGTGGTCGCTACGGACAAAGGCAAAAACGCAGCGGCGAACGCCCGCATCCACATCGCCACCTACCAGACGTTGGGCTTGGATGATGATGGAAATGGCTTCGCCAGTTTCCTGAGCGAGCACTACGGCACTGACGCTTTCAGCGTCATCATCATCGATGAGTGCCACCGCTCGGCCTGGGGCAAGTGGTCGGAAGTGCTCAAGCGCAATCCCAATGCCATCCATATCGGCCTGACCGCAACGCCGCGCCAACTGCACGAATCACCCGACGCCACCACGGAAGACCGTGAGATCACCGCCAACAATCTGAAATACTTCGGCAAGGCGGTCTACGAATACACCCTGATCCAGGCACAAGACGACGGCTACCTTGCCGCATGCGAAGTGGTCAAACGCAAGGCTAGCATCGACCAGACGGTCTTCAGCAAGGCCGACATCCTGCAAGCCGGTGTGCGCGATCTGAAAACCGGCAAACCCCTAACCGAGGCCGATCTCACTAAGGACCACTACACCGGCAAGGATTTCGACGACGAGCTGTTCATCGAACTGCGCACACCGGCGATGTGTGCCGACCTCTTCCGTCAGCTGTGTGAACACGGCGGCCCGGAGCAGAAGGTCATCATCTTCTGCACGCGTGAGATCCACGCCGACCGCGTCGCTCAGCACATGAACAATTGCTACGTGCGCTGGTGCCAGGAACGTGGGCAGACACCGAAGGACCACTACGCCTTCAAGTGCATGGGCGGCCCCAACAACGGCGCCGACCTGATCGAAGCCATGCGCGGCTCGGGCGAACGCGCCTTCATCGCCTGCACCGTCGACCTGCTGGAAGCCGGCGTCGACATCGAACGGCTGAACGCGGTAGTGTTCTTCCGCTACCTACAATCACCGATCAAGTTCTATCAAATGGTCGGCCGCGGCACCCGCATCCATGAAGAAACGCACAAGTACAAGTTCTGGCTCTACGACTACACCGGCGTCACCAGCCTGTTCGGAACCGACTTCATCACCAAGCCGCCACGACCGCGCGGTGACGGCGATGGCGGTGCCGATGGCGACGATGGTTGGACCGGTGAACCGGTCGGCGACCAACCGCGCGTGGGCGAGATCGGCGGCCATCGCGTGATCATTAATCCGGAGGGTCGCTTCGTCCTCGCCCACCGTGCCGGACGCGACACCCTGATCCCGGTGGACGAGTACCGCCGCGCGGTGAAGACGCGGGTCGTCGCCGAGGCCCACACCCTGGACGAGTTCCGCGCGCTGTGGATCGACACACCCAAGCGCCGCAGTCTGATCGACCACCTGCTGGGCGACCACTGCAATCCCGACGTGGTCCGCGACATCGACGACATGACCGAGTGCGACCTGTATGACGTCCTCACCCACCACAGTTACCGCGCCCAGGCCTTCACCCGCAGCGAGCGCGGCGGACTGTTCATCCGCGAGAACCAACCGTGGTTCGCCGGCATGGATCCCAAGGCAGCCACCGTGTTGACGAGCTTAGGACATCAGTTTGCCGTCGGTGGCACCGAGGCGTTGGAGACGCCGGCATTGTGGGACGTTCCGGAGATCAGATTGGCGGGTGGATTGGAAACATTGCGAGCGCTAGGAAAACCAACGGAAGTGATGCGTGACGCTAAGAGAAGGCTATTTGCAGCATGACATTTTCTACATCGCCAATTGCGATTCCGCCTAACAACATCCAAACACGGCGTGGTTGGAGATGGCACAAGCTAACCGAAGTCGCTCGCCTAGAGAGTGGCCATACACCAAGTCGCCTTCGCCCTGATTGGTGGGGAGGTAACGTATCGTGGCTTTCGCTCACTGAGATCCGTGCGCTGGATGGCCAATGGGTGGAAAGCACGAAAATAAGAACAAACGATCTGGGCATCGCTAACTCAGCCGCGCGAATCCTGCCGCGTGGAACTGTCTGTTTGTCGCGAACAGCCTCAGTGGGATTCGTCGCAATTATGGCACAACCAATGGCAACTAGCCAAGACTTCGCAAACTGGGTGTGTGGAGATGAGGTCGACCCTGAATACCTGATGTATGCGCTGATTTGCTCCCGCAGAGAACTGCGCGAATTGGCAACGGGTGCGACGCACAAGACCATCTATATGCCCACTCTTAAGGCTTTTCACCTCCATGCCCCCTCTATCAAAGATCAACGTCGCATTGCTGCCAATTTGAAGGCTCAACTGGCCGAGGCAGAAAACCTTCGACTGGCTTCTTCATCACAGATGAAAGACATTGAATCCTTGCCTGGAAAACTCCTCGCCCACGCCTTCGAGCATTGACCATGGCCCGCCCCAAGAAGATTTCCACGACCGCCAAATCGGGCAAGACTGCCAAACCGGCGAAAACCGAGAAAACCGCCAAAACCATCGCATCCACACAATCACTTTCGGCCTTCGTCAAGAGTATCTGCGACGTAATGCGTCGTTCGAACTGTGCGAGTGCGCTCCAGTACGTACCGGAGCTGACGTGGATCCTGTTCCTGCGCATCCTCGATGCGCAAGAGGTACGCGACCAGGAGCGAGCTGCTGCGGTGGGCACGACCTTCTCTCCTGCTCTGAAATCTCCCTATCGTTGGCAAGACTGGGCAGCCCCGTGGTCGGACAAATCTGATCATCCCACCACGCCAGAAGGGAAACCCGTCGGCTGGAAGCGACAGGCCCTGTTTGCAGCCGGCGATGGCAAGTTGTTTGACTTCATCAATCAGCACCTGCTTCCGCACCTGCATGCCTTGGACGTGGATCCGCGTACCCGCTTACCCAATCCCGCTGCCTCGCCCAAGCAGCGCATCATCGGTCGCATTATGACCGCGGTAGAACGCGTGCGGGTCGATTCCGAGGCCAACCTGCGCGACATCCTTGACCGCGTGCATGAGATCAGCATCGACCACCTCGATGACACGCACTTCTTCACCCTTTCGCAGGTGTACGAGGACCTGTTGCTGAAGATGGGCGAAAAGAACTCCGATGGCGGTCAGTTCTTCACCCCCCGCGAAGTGATCCGCGCCATGGTGCACACCGTCGGCCCGAAACTCGGG
This sequence comes from Planctomycetota bacterium, assembly GCA_031426335.1. GTDB lineage: Bacteria > Planctomycetota > UBA11346 > UBA11346 > UBA11346 > BOG-1363. Next base: position 4,307 of record JANPLC010000056.1, on the reverse strand, counting down.
CAGCGGATCTACGACCCGTGTTGCGGCACCGGTGGCTTCCTGGCCATCGCCTACGAGCACATCGCACGCAATCTGGGCAAGAAGGTTCGCAGCACCGATCTGGATACGCTCAAACACGAGACCTTCTTTGGCCGCGAGAAGGAGAATCTCGTCTTCCCCATTGCATTGGCCAACTTGGTGCTGCATGGGATCGACCAGCCGAACCTGTGGCACGGCAACGCCCTGACCGGCAAGGCGACTTATGACGCGTTGTTCGCCCAGGCGCCCACTCAGTTCGACGTGATCCTGACCAATCCACCCTTCGGCGGTAAGGAAGGCAAGGACGCACAGCAGAACTTCGCTTACGCCACCAGTGCCACGCAGGTACTATTCGTGCAGAAGATCCTGGGCGAACTCGCACCCGGCGGTACTTGCGCCATCGTGCTGGATGAAGGCTTTTTGTTCCGCACCAATGAAAGCTCGTTTGTCGAGACCAAGCGTAAGCTGGTGGATGAATGCGACCTGTGGGCCATCGTCAGCCTGCCGGGCGGCGTATTCTCGACAGCCGGTGCGGGCGTGAAAACCAATTTGATGTTCTTTACCAAGGGCAAGAAAACCCAGCGCATCTGGTACTACGACCTTTCCCAGGTGAAGATGGGCAAGAAGACCCCGCTGACGCTCGCGCATTTCGGTTTCGCACCCGATGGCTCGGTGCTGGACGCTGCCGCTTTACCTGCCTTGCTCATCGCAGCGTGGCAGGCTGACCAAGCCAATGTTGGCAAACCATATCCCAGCTATGCCCGGATGTTGCCCCATCGCGCTACCGCGAAGGGCGACAGCCATTCTAGCTGGACGATCGATTTCGCTGCCCGTCGCGCCAAAGCCCGGGCAGAGCGGCAGCCACTGCTCGACAAGGTTGCAGCAACTCGTGACATCGTTGTCGAACTCAAGGAACGACTGAAGCGTCTCAAGAAGGACGGTGCCAAAAAAACGGCATTGGACGACCTGAGCGAACAGATTGCCACGCAGGAGAAGTCGGCTCGCGACTTGGAAAATCAGGCCGCAGGCATCGACGCTGCTGTTTTCGACCTGAAAGCCGTCAATCCCAACGCTGTCATTGTCACTGACAATCGAACCCCAGAACAGATCATTGCTAGCATTCAAGAACACGGTGCGGTCATTTCCAAAGCGATGAGCAGCCTCAAGAAACTCCTAGAAGCGAAGTAACGAAGATACTTCTCGCTGACCTTGGCAACATAGGAACGAACTCCCATGGCTCAGTTCATTGATCTGTTTTCGCCTGAGACGTATGAGGCGTTCTCAAAGTCGGATCGCACTATTTCCGGCTTTCGAATCCGTCAACGCGGGGTGGCCTCCCGCATCAAGCCTGGCGACACGCTCGTCTGCTATGTCACCCGGGTTTCAAGGTGGTGCGGACTGCTCGATGTCGTAGAGGGTCCATTTACTGATAGCACGCCGATCTTCACCGGTGAGTCGGATCCCTTCGTCGTCAGGTTCAAAGTGAAAGCTCGCGCGTGGCTTCCCCTTGAAGTTTCACCCCCAATTCATGAAGACGTCATTTGGAATCACCTTTCGTTTACCCGTGAACTAAAGAAGGGATCCACAGCATGGACGGGCAAAGTGCGCGGGAGCCTTGCTCAGCTTGATGAGGCAGACGGGAAATACCTCGACAAGATCCTCTCTGCTCAGGCGAAGGCTCCGGCGAAGTACGCATTGGACGAAGCTGACAGCAAACTGTTGGCGACCCATACCGTTAATCGTGTGGACAAGGTCATATCGGTCTCAGTACCCGTAGACACGGAATTCAATCCCGCCTCGAAATCCACAGCGGAGCCAGAAGCACGCGAATCCATACGGATCCAGTCTCACATCGCTCAAGTTGGTTCAAAGATGGGGTTATCCATTTGGATACCTCAATCAGATCGAAAGGGCGTGCTCAAAGAATGGCAAGGTGAACAACCTAAGCTCCTCGACCGACTTCCGCTGAACTACGATGACACTACCTTGAGGACCATCGAGCAGATCGACGTCCTCTGGCTTCGTGGCCGCTCCATCGTCCGGGCATTTGAAGTGGAACACACCACCTCGGTCTATTCCGGGATTCTTCGCATGGCGGACCTGTTGGCGCTTCAACCAAACATGGACATCCGCCTCCACCTCGTGGCTCCGTCAGAGCGTCGTGAAAAAGTGTTCTCCGAGATTCGTCGACCCGTGTTCTCTTTGCTGGATAGGGGTCCCCTCGCGGACAGTTGCACTTACCTGTCATACGAAAGCATCCGAGATCTCGCTTCGCAGAAGCATCTGGCTCACCTCACTGACTCTGTGCTTGATGAATATGAGGAAGAGGCCGAGTAACCTGTAGCACGATTCAGGCGCTGACCTTAATTGAGGCGAACTCGGGGCAAGTGGCCCGCGGTCCCATTTTTCATTTTTAGACTCAAGACCTTTGCGCGCATGTAATGACCTGAGCACGCTTAATTTCATTCAAACGATCACATCGTCCTCGATGAACTGTGAATGAACTGTTGAACGTGCGACGGTTTCGGGTTCGTTCAATTCACCACCTAACGCCACACGCAGCCGTTGCAGATACGACGTGAGCCAATCCCCGACATCTGGTTGGCTCAACCATTCTGCCAACGTGGGATCAGCCTGAACGGCGGGCATGACCTCACGCTGGATTGCGTTCACGTTACCCGCACGGATCGCCTGGCTTAGAGCAGGAGGAAGGCCGGCGACGACCTGTCGTAGGGAGGCGTCGTCTTCGCCTTGACCGTCCCGATGAACGACACGCACCTGACGTAGGCTCTCGCCAACGGGATCGGACCGTCTGGGTGGCGGGGCTGGCGCGGCCATAATTGCTGGCCGGGGTCGATGCACGGCAATGGCAGGCCGCCTTTCCACCATCGTCACCGGAGAAACCGGCAACGGGGCGACGGCTGAACCGCTGGGATTACCGCTGCGGAGCGCGGCAACGATGCTCGCCGTGGCCGACAGAACCGAACCGATGCCAGTCCAACCGTCACCGCCATCACGCTGCGCTGCAACCTCGGCCGCCTGACGCATGAGATGCCCCTGCACCTCCTGGCTCGCCACCATCACCTGCTTGAGGGAATCGGTCTGGAGCGTCGACGCCATGCGCATGCTCTCGGCCTGCACCTTGAAGAAGTCGGTCAGTTCCTCGCGCTTGCCGTGGGTGTCGAGTAACTTGAGCACCAACGGATCCGGCTGCCCGACCTTGGCAAGAACGGCCGCCATGAAGGCATCTTCCTTGCCGCTGCCTGCGCGACCGCCAGCAACCTCCTTGAGCATCTGCACCATCAGGGTGTGCATCTGAAGTTCCCGGTCAGCTCGCCGGCGTTCGTCCTCATCACGACGCTTGCGGTCTTCGTCGCGCCGACGCTCGCGGTCGGCTTCCTTTTCTCTCCGATGTTCCTCCCGCACATCACGTTGCCGCTCGCGCCGGGTTTCGCGTTCGCGCTCGATCTCTGCCGTGATGCGCATGCGCTCGATCTCGATTGCCGTCTCACGGTCGATGGCGCCAGCGGGAGCCAACATGGGAGCGGGGGCAGTGGGATTCATCGTGACCTGCATGGGAGTGTCCTCATCAATGATGGCGACCAGCGATTGTGTGCCGGGCAGTTTGGTGCCCTGGTCGCTTCGCGGCGTCAGTCGGAAACGACCAGGCCCGAAGCGGCCAGTGAGATAGGCGAGCGCGGTTGCGTGATCATCGAGCCGCATCCGTTGCGCATCCTCGACAGTCATCACCAACAATGCCTCGCCGACGTTGAGGCCCGATGGCGAACAACGCCACACATGCAGCCGAGCACCAGGCACCCGCTGGAAGGTTCCCCACCACAGCAACCAGTCCGAGTTGCCACCCATGGTGGTTCCCTGGGGCTGTCCCAGCGCAGAGCCCGATGGCATGCCTAGAGCATCCCCCGGCACCATCCCCAGGGCCATGCCCACGGGGCTCTGGGCGGGCCTCCCCACGGGGAGGCCCACGGGACTCGCCGGGGTTTTGCGGGCTTCCTCCGGGGAATCGGCTGGAGCGATGTGCGGCGGCAACGGCTCAAGGTCGCCGACATCATCCGGCCCGAGTTCGGGTGGGCCGTCTTCCCGCACGGCGGCAAGTCGGGCGAAGTCGTCATCGGTGGTAGCGGAGTGTTTGACCATGCTCCTAACCTACCGAGGGAGCGTCACCTCGTCATTCTGGATGACGAATGTTTGTTTCGCCCCCGCAACCATGAGCGGACCCACCTGAATGTGCCATTGATGGTTCCTACCTGTCTGCTTGGCAATGACTT
>JANPLC010000055.1:0-6521 GCA_031426335.1 Planctomycetota bacterium | reverse complement strand
GCCTGGGCAACGATGCTTGGGGACGGCGACGCATTGCTGGCGAATTGAAGCGCGAGGGCGTCGACTTAAGCCCATCTACCGTGAAACGCATCCTCGCGAAAAACGGCATTCCACCGGCGACCACGCGTGGGTCGGGTTGGGACGGCCCTGTCGCAGCCGCGATCAGCGATCCGGCGACTGTCGCGCTCGATTTCACCACGGTGGCCATCGGATGCGGGGATCAGGTGCAGGACCACTACGTCCTGGCAGCTATCCACCAGGCGTCACGACGGGTGGAGATCCTCGGCATCACCGACCATCCGAACGAGGCATGGATGGCCCAGGTCGCGCGAAATCTCACCATGGCCGATACCGGGTTCCTTCACCGGATGAACGCTACCCACGTGATCATGGACCGGGATACCAAGTTCACCGATCAGTTCCGCCACATCATCGATCAAGCCTACTTCCGCACTTTGCGTCTGCCGCCCAGGTTGCCTCAGGCGAACGGCTATATGGAACGCTGGTTTCGCACCGTGAAGACCAATCTCATCCGCAAGGCGTACTGGCTTGATGTCGAGGCACTGCGGCAGGCGCTGGCCCTGTATCTCAACCACTACCATTCCGAAAGACCACACCAGTCGCTGGACAATGATCCACCGCTGCCCGCGCAGCGATCAAACGTCGTAGGTGATTGCTGGACACTCGTACGTCACCTCAGGGTCGGAGGTCTGATCAACGCTTATAGTCGGGAGGTTGCCTAGCGATTGAAAACGCGAACGAGCAAAACCACCGGGAATCCCCGAGAAAACCGGCGATTCCCAATGACCCACTACAGCGGCGCGGTTCACGGCGCAACGGAGGGAGGGGCTGGCGTGGGCGGGCTGATTTAGGCGCACGAGCAGCGTGAGCCTCACTCACGGCTGCATCTGCTCTTTCCAGTACCTGATTCCATCGAATATTTTCGTCCCGTGGCGATCAATGATGCTAGAAATTTCAATCCCACCGGTCGTCTCGGGGTCTTCCTTCACCGTGGCCAAGCCCAGCGCGAATTGCCCCGCCCCGCTGTAACTCAACGCAATGACCGCAACGCCGCGTCGGTCGATGTATCCATACCTGCCCTTCTCCATCACCGGCGCCAAACCTCCCGCAAATGGAAGGACGGAGCCATAACGTGGCTCAATTACCACCACGCCATTCCGGTCCACGAACCCCCACGCCCCGTGTGCAGCACGAAAGCGAGCGAGTCCGTCGGTGAATGGTCCCAGGTCGTCAAACGCACAATCAAGGACGATCAGGCCATTCCGATCAATCGCCCCCCACTTCCCGGCAGCCGCCTGTATGCAGGCCAAGCCATCAGAGAATGCCTCGGCTTTCGCGAAACTCGGAGGGATAGCCATCTTCCCGTCCCCCCCCAGGTAGCCCCATATGTTACCGTCCTTAGCTGCGGCGAAACCCTCGGAGAAACCATTCACCACGCTCAACCCTGTCCGAAAAATGACCTCTGAGTTCGATCGGAGCGCGATCCATCCTTCGTCATCCTTGGCAAGCCCAAGCCCACTCGAAAACGGGTGTGCCAACCGGTAACTATCGCCAATGAAGGTGTCGGATGCCGGTCGGTAAAACCGGTAGCCCGACTGAGTCTTCACGCAGTAGACACCATCCTCGCTGACAGGAGCAGGAACGATGAAAGTGAAGTCACGATCTAACAGTTTGAACGACCGGTTTATAAACTTCCAATGACTCCCCAATTTAACCAGTCCGTATTCCCCTCTGAATCCCCGGCACTGATCGTACTGAGGGCGTTGCACTACCAGGCCCTGATCGTTTACAAAGCCACCCTTATTAGCGACGTGGATGGCCATAATGCGACTAGGCGGACTCCCGCCATCCTCTTCGCACGAAAGTGGCGCAGACGCGAATATGTATGCCACGATGACAAAGAACATCACCTTCATGACACTGGGTACCGCGAGAGGGGACGCGTGTTCATTGCAAAACAGATGTACCCGATCCCGGATCATTACCCTGAGGCGGAATGGGATTGCCAGGACCAGGTGCAGGATCTGGATTTGATGAAACCTGCAGCCCGGGGTAAGTGGTATCGAATGTCGTTTTCCACGTTAGCTTGCGGATTTCCAGAATGGCTTGGCATTGTAGTCGTGTTTCAAAAATGTAATCCGTGTTGAAATCTTTCTTGACGGCATCCGCATTCTGGCTTTCCCACTGCTTCATGCTATCCCGATAAGCCGTCAGGTATGCGTCCTGAGCCGCAAAGTCGGGGTTCGGAACGGTATTATTATCAGCATCGATAACGTTTTCGTGTAGAATAACCGCAAATGTTACAACATATCGCAATAGCTTAATTCGGTATTTGCCGGCCGTCTCTTTATTCTTGTCCCAACACACCTCACAGGTTGCTTCAATCGTCAAGTCCAATTGTTCATTGATGATTTCGCCTCCATTGAAGGATTGCCCATCTGGGCCGGTGTACAAAGGACCGGGGAGCTTCCGATACCGATCGATGAACTCCCGGCCAGTCGGATCAAGCCCATTCACGAAAAAATAAGCACGGTACAAAGATAACCCGTCGTGGTAACGACTGGGATCCCTGCTCACAAACCGTCCCAGGCTCCCGCTGTAGTACCGCGCCCTAAAGTACCACAGCCCGGTCTCCTTATCGAGGTAGCGACCCGTGAATCCGTACTGGTTGCCGTAAGCAGAGTTCACAGCGGTGCCGTCGTCTGACGTTCCCCACGTGTTGTCAGCACCCTTGGTGACGATGAGACGCTGTCCGTACGCATCGTACCTATAGCGTTCGACGACGTTCCCACTGTTGTCGGTGAGCGCAGCGACGCTGTAGAGGTGATTGCTGTGCACGAACTTGCGATCACCTACGACGCCGCTGGCTGGTAGGATGGCGAGCAGTTCATCCACATAGCTGCCATAGGCATACCCACGGGCATACGCCGGCGACGACGTCGTACCGATGGCACTGGTCAGACTGACATTGGTGAACGTTGCGGTGGAGACCGCCGCGTTGGTGTGCGAGGTGACCGCCAATCCGGCATAGATGGTGGTCTGGCTGAAGGCGACCGTGTCGCTGGTGATGAGCGTCCAGTTGATGCCATCCGCCGAGCGGTGGCCAGAGACCGTGTTCCCAGTGCGCGTGATCCGCACCCAGTACGGAGCCGTGGTACCACCGCCGGTGTGGTTATTGGTCGACGTGCCGCCCGTGGCTTGGCGTCGCTGGAACGCCGCACCGTTGCCCGGCGAAATGCACGTGAAGGCATGGATGGCGTTCGCCGCGAGGCTATCACGCAGCATGACGCCAGCCTTGGCCCATCCATCAGTGTTGCTCTGGCTCGTCACTTTGGCAGTGAGGCTACCATCACCCTTCAGGGTGAAATAGGCATACCGGAACTGATCCGACGTGTTCCAGATGTCGGCACCGCTGGCCGAGACGGTGATGGTGCCGGTGCCCGGATCGCTGAACGAGCCCGCAAGGGTCGGTGAGCCGATGTCGGCGCTCTGGTAGAGCGGAGCTTCATACTCGGCAATGACTTGCGCTCCATCGTGGACGAAGGTCGTGACGATGCCGGCAGCGGCTTTGGCCAGACGCCGGCCAAGGGCGTCGTAGACGTAACCACTGGTGGCAGCGCCCACAGCAGCGGTGACCAAGCGGTTCTCAATGTCCCAGCTGTAGCCTTGGCCGTACTGGTCGACCGTCAGGTTGCCCTTCTTGTCGTAGTCGATGTTGAAAGTGCCGGCACCCGAGCCGGTCTGCGTGATGCCGGTGGTCTCGTGGACGTTCGTATGGGTGCGGGTCTGCGCATAGAGCGCGCTGCCGTTTTCGGTGCGGCTCGTGGTCGACCAGTCACCGACCTTCGAGAGCGTCCACGACTGACCTTCCTTGCCATCGCGCGTCCAACCGGTGACGCGGTTCTCGTTGTCGTAACCGAAGGTCTGGAGGTCATCAGCATACTGATGGCCTTCATAGGTCTTGCGGCGGTTGGCATCGTAGGTGTACGAGAAGTTCGTCACACCTGAGACGGCGATGCTGGATGCCATGTGATCCTGGTTGACGTACAGCCGGCTCTCGGTCTTGCCGTTGCCAAAGGCCGTGGTGCTCAGACGACCGCTGTTGTCGAACGCGTGCGTGGCGATCGATGAGCCATCATAGGACACCGTCTCCAGTTGACGGCGAGCCGTGTAGGTACGGACTAACGCCTTGGTGTTGGGGTAGGTGATGGTCTCGACCAGGTTGTCATCGGCGTACTGGTAACCCACTAGGTAGGCGAATCCGGCGATCGTCTGCGTCTCGGTGACGAGGCGGCTCGCGTCATCGTAGCTGCGATCCACGACCGTGCCGAAACGCTTGCTGGTCGCCTGCAGCAGGCGGCTGGCTTTGTCGTAGGCGAAGAGGTCATTCTGGTTGTCAGACAGGTAGCGGCGTTCGATCAGGCGATTGGCCGGATCGTAGGCGTACTCGGTCACCACCAGATCTTGATCGGTACGCGTCGCCAGACGGCGCCCGAGGTCGTAGGCATAGCTGCGCTTGTTGTCACCCGCGGTTGGAGTCCCGTCACCAGGCGGGTAGATCTCCTTCTTCAGCAGGTTGCGTTCGTCGTACTCGTACGTCGTGACTTTGCCTTCGGCATCCGTGATGGTCAGCAGGTTACTCTGATCATCATAGGCGAAATAGGTCGTCCCGGCGGCGGTCAGGCGATCGATGCAACTGGTCTTGCGATCACGAGGATCGTAAACGCAGGTTGTCACCTTATCGAGAGCGTCGATGTGCTGCGTGCGGTTGTGGTGTGCGTCGTAGAACGACTCGGTCTCCGTTGCCACATCCGTGCGGGTCTGCGTGCACTTGGTCTCGCGGTTGGCCGCGTCGAAGGTGCAGTCCATGCCGATGAGATCCGGTGAGGGCGAACGGGTGGTGACCCGGTTGCCGTTGGCGTCGTACCCCATGAGGGTCTGTTTGGTCAGCGCGTCGATGCTGACGCGCACCCGACCAGCGCCGTCAGCACGGGTCTTGGTGGTATGGGACTCAGCGTCGGTGACCGCCGTTTCGACCAGGCTCGAGACCACCAAGTCATAGGCGATCGTCGTCGCATGCTGGAGGCCATCGAGCGTCTTCACCACGCGACCAATGCCATCGCGGATCTGGACGGACTTCTCGAGTTCGGGATTGGTGATCTCTACCAACGAACCATCGCTGCCGGTGGCTAGACCGAGGCCGGTCAGGTGGCTGCTGTAGACGCTGCTCAGGCCCGCACCGTCGCCACAGTTGTCATCGTACTTGTATTCGGTGACCAAGTTCGTGGCAGCAGGCATGAAGCGGGTGACCTTCGTGGGCCGGTGACGACGATCATACTCGGTCTCGGTGACATTGCTGTTGGCATCGGTCACGCGAATGACGTTCCCGTAGCTGTCGTAAGCGTAGAGCGTGGTCGGCACCGGGGCCATGGAGGCAGCAGGCTCGCGCACTTCCACCAAGCGATCACAGCAGGTGGAATAGATGAAGGTCGTCAGGTATCCGAGGAAATCCGTCTCGGTGGCCTTCTTCTTGGAGTAGGTGTAGCTGAAGGTCTTGGTTGCTTCATCGGCACCGCGACCCTTGGCCTCGGCCACCGACTTCAGCAGGTTACGACCGGTGTAGGTCCTCTCCGTCCAGAAGTTGGCCGATTCCGTGAAGCTGCGCGGGTGCTTGATCCGCGTGCGATTGCCCTGCTTGTCGTACTCGTAGATGGTTTTGTAGCCGAGGGCGGCGGGGCCACCGGACAACGTCGCATGTGCCTGGATGTCTTCGATCAGACGGCCTTGACCATCGTAGGTGAATTTCCGCGTGATTCCGCGGCCATCGGTGGCAGTCAGTTGCTGACCTTCAAAGTCGTAGGTGTTGTCCTCGATAACGTAGCCGGCATTCGCGCTCAGGTCGCGCGCCAGCGTCGCGAGGTTGGTGCTACCAGCGATGGCGCTGGGGACGGTTTCTCGCACCGTGCGAAGCACGCGATCATTCACGTCGTAGACCATGTAGGTCTTGCGACCGTACGGGTCCTGAGTCCAGGCGACGCGCTGGGCGTTGTCGTAGGACGTCGTCGTGGTCAGCGTGGTACCCGAGCGTGGGGTGACGCTGCGGGTGACGACGCGGTTGCGGAAGTCGTAGCCGGTGGTTGAAGTCTCACCGACCGAGAACTGCGTCACGATCTTATCGTTGGTGCCGGCCAGGTAGGCATAGGTCGTCGTCGCAGCGATCGCCGAGTCGTTGGAGGCTTCGACCTTGGTGGTCAGGCGGCCGTGCGCATCGTAATCGAACGTGGTGATGTTGCCGTTGCGGTCGCGGTGGGATTTGACCAGGTTCGCTTTGCCGGCGGTGGTCCAGTAGTCGGTCGCTTCGTAGCTGCCGTCATCGTAGTCGATGCGCGTCACGCGATTGCGGCTGTCATAGGTGTACTCGATATCGCGGACGATCGATCCGCCAAAGTCCTTGGCGTAGGAGATCTTCGTCAACAGACCGGGGCCGGTGCTGGAGCCGT
>JANPLC010000054.1:0-2653 GCA_031426335.1 Planctomycetota bacterium | reverse complement strand
CAACGATGACACCGCGCGGGCGGGCCGCCCACGCCCCCAGGGGAGACCACTGGCCAGCCCAGGTCCAGGCTTCATCATCCACGCCCATATGGCCAACCACGCATCCAACCGCCTCACTGCCCAGCACTCCAACCAGCCGGTCCCCATCATCGTCAACGGCGCCGCCGGGCGGATGGGTAGCCGCATCCTGACGCTGGCGTCGGAAGATCCCAACCTGCGCATCGTCGCCGGCGTCGACAAGGTCGTGGGTCGCCTGCGTGACCTAGGGATTCCCAGCGACGCGCCGCTGCTGGTCGAGATGCCGGTAGAAAAAGGCGCGGTGGTCATCGACTTCAGCAACCACACCACCTGGAAGGGCCTGACCGCGCACTGCGCCGCCCACGGCATGAATCTGGTCAGCGGCACCACCGGGATTTCGCCGATGGAGTTGGAGGAAGGCATCAGCGCGGTGGCCAAGAGCGCGTCGGTGCTCTACGCCCCCAACATGAGCGTCGGCGTCAACGTGGTCTTCCGTGTCGCCGCGCAGATCGCGCGCACGCTCGGACTAGACTACGACATCGAAGTGATCGAGGCACACCACAACCAGAAGGTCGACGCGCCCTCCGGTACCGCCTTCGGCATCACCGATGCCATCTGCGCCGCGACGCATCGCAGCCGTACCGATCTGAAACACGGCCGTCAGGGCCAGACCGGTGCGCGGCCGAAGGGCGAGATCGGCGTGCACGCGTTGCGCATGGGCGACGTGGTCGGCGACCACACGGTCTACTTCGTCGGCAACGGCGAGCGCATCATGCTGTCGCACGTCGCGCACAGCCGCGACATCTTCGTCAAAGGCGCGCTGCGCGCCGCGGCGTTCCTCGGGAAAACCAAGCCCGGGCGCTACACCATGGATCACGTGCTGGGACTGTGATCCGCGCGGTCACCTTCGACGCCGCCGGCACCCTGATCGCGCCGCATCCATCGGTCGGAGCGGTGTACGCCGAGGTCGCCACGGCGTTCGGCCTGGAGCGTGACGCGGCAGAGTTGGAACGCGCATTTCTTCCCGCGTTCAAGGCGGTGCAGTCGCGCTGGGGCGTGCCCTATGGCGTTGACGAACAGGATGCGCGGCGTTTCTGGCACGCGGTGATCGACCAGACGTTCAGCGAGCTGCTGCCGTACGAGATCGCTTGTGAATTGTACGACACCTTCGCCACGGCGAAACGTTGGCGGGTCCTCCCTGGGGTGCGCGACGCGCTCACCATGATCGGTGACTGCAACCTGCCGATGGCGGTGGTATCGAACTTCGACAACCGCTTGCGGCAGGTCCTGAGCGAACTCTACCTCGGGCCGTTTTGTACCGTGGTCACCAGTGTCTCGGTTGGTCGGGCGAAACCGGATCCGCTGGCATTGCTGACCGTCTGCCGCGTGATCGACGTGACGCCAGCGCAGGTGCTGCACCTGGGTGACAGTGAACGTGAAGACGGCGGCATGTGCCAGGCAGCCGGCGCGCGCTGGTTGCGCTGCGAGGGGGGCATTCCCCTCGCGGAACTCGCCGACATCCTGCGCGCCGATCGCGCATGAGCCCTGTGACCACCGCCACCCCCCCGCTGCTCGCCGTCCGCCTCCCGAACTGGGTCGGCGACGTGTGCATGGCGCTGCCGGCGCTCGATCTGTTGATCCGCAACGGCTTCACTTTGCATGCGCTCGGCAAGGGCTGGGCCGGTGATCTGCTCGCTGGTTTGCCGATGACCGTCGGCAAATTGCCCCAGGGACTTGGCGCGACCGCCGCCGCGTGGCGCGCCACCGGTTGCCGTGATGGTGTGTTGTTCACCAACTCGTTCGGCAGCGCGCTGCAGATGTGGTGGGGCGGCATCCGCGCCACCGGCTACCGCAAGGAACTGCGCAGTCCGTTCTTGGGTCAGGGCATTGCCCGTGTCGATCGTATCCATGAGGTCGACTCCTTCTGGCGCCTGGCGGTCGCAGTGTTGGAACGCCACGGTCTCAGCGCGCCGTCCGCGATCCCACATGTGCCGCTGCCGCTGACGGCGGCTCATCGCCAAACAGCGGACGAAGCATTGAAAAAGGCGGGCGTCAGCGGGCCGTTCGTGGTGCTCTGTCCGCTTGCCGTCGGCACCATTGCGGGACGTTCCAAACAATGGCCATCGTTCCCGCTGCTCTGTCGTGGCCTGATCGAGCAGGGCATCAGCGTGGTCTCTTGTCCTGGCCCTGGCGAGGACCAAGCGACCGCCGCGGCGCTGCCCGGCGCGACGTTGTTGCCCGGTCTCGCGCTTGGTGCGTACGCTGCCGTGCTTAGCCGCGCGCGCCGCGTGGTGGCGAACGACTCTGGACCGATGCACCTCGCCGCGGCGGTGAGCGTTCCGGTTCTCGGAATCTTCGGCCTCACCGAACCCGGTCGTACGCGGCCGTGGAGCGACCTCGGTCAGACCGTCGGCGATTGGAATGGCTGGCCGTCGGCGCAGGCGGTGATCGCGGCGTATGGGAAATTGGCGGATGGCGCGCCAACGTCGACGTGATGCCTTGCCCCTGGGGGCGTGGGCGGCTCGCCCGCGCGGGTCACATGCGCGACATCGCCTAAACGTGGCGCTGTCTATTTGCTGCCAACGTTGCTGGTTGATGGAGGTTGAACGCGCGGGCGGGCCGCCCACGCCCCCAG
>JANPLC010000053.1:0-3523 GCA_031426335.1 Planctomycetota bacterium | reverse complement strand
CCGCCCCTGGCGGGGCTTGTCCATTAATGCCGACCTGTACCCGGGGTTTCCACCCCGGGCTTTCTTCGGGGCGCCCCAATGCGGGGCTCGCGAGAAGCCCACTGCGGTCGTCGGGATTGCCGGCGATTCTTACGCCTTCACCAACGAATACCGCACCGCACGGCCATTGAGATCCGCAACGGTCACCGCCGACGCATCCGTCGTCAACGTCACCGCGAGAACCTCATCCGCAACGAACGCCGAATGTGTCGTCAACGCGGCGGACACGTCCGCATCATCGCTGGCGAACACCACACGGATCCGATCGCTGACCTCCAACCCCGCATCTTTACGCGCCTGTTGCAGCACGCTGACGAACTCGCGAGCGAGGCCTTCGCGCATCAACTCCGGGGTCACCGCCGTATCGAGCGCCACGGTCACCGCACCGAGCGACGCAGTGATGGCTCCTGCCACCGGTGAACGCGTCAGCATCAGGTCATCCTTACTGATCGCTTCGCCGTCGACAGTGATGGTGCGGCCGGCTTCGAGTTCGGCGACTTCGGCGAACGACCAGCCGGACAACGTCGCGCTGATGCCCTTGAGCTTTGGACCGCAGCGTTTGCCCAGCACCTTGAGGTTGGGTTTGACCGAGAGCGCACAGAACGCGGCCTCGTCCGCGCTGAAGCGGACCTCCTTCACGTTCAGTTCCAACGCGATGGCAGCGCGGAAGCGTTCGCCCGCGGCGCGAACCACCGGATCGCGGCTGATGATGGTCAGCGCGGGCAGCGGCTGGCGGATCTTGAGTTTGTGGTCCTCACGCAGTTTGCGTGCAAGGCTGGCAACCGTCAGACTGAGGGCGACGTCGCGTTCGAGATCACGATCGATGAGCGCTTCATCGGCCTGCGGATAATCGCACCAGTGCACGCTCGCCGGCGCCGCGGCATCCGTCGGACGCACGAGGCGTTGATAGACTTCCTCGGTCAGGAACGGCATGAACGGCGCCAGCACCTTGGCGAAGGTGGTCAGCACCTGGTAGAGCGTGTGGTAGGCGTCGGCCTGATCGAGCGGGTCGGGCGACTTCCAGAAACGCGCGCGGTTCAGACGGATGTAGGTGTTGGTCAATTGGTCGATGAACGACACCAGACGCGGCACCACGTTGTAGAGGCGGTAGCCTTCCATCTCCGTGTTCACGTCACGCACCAATGACTGGAGCACCGACAGCGCCCAACGATCGATCGGTTTGCGATCGCGCGCCGGACGTGCGCTGACGTTGCGCGGATCGAAACCATCGACCGCAGCGTAGGTGGTGAAGAACGACAACGCGTTCCAGTAGGGCAGCACCACCGTGCGTACGATCTCTTTCAGACCGGCTTCGCTGAACTTGAGCGGCTCGGCGCGCACCACCGGCGAGTCGATCAGGTACGCCCGCAGCGCATCGGCACCGTAGGTGTCGAGGACGAGGTGCGGATCCGGGTAGTTCTTCTTCGACTTGGACATCTTCTGGCCGTCTTCGGCCAGCACGAGTCCGTTGACCACCACGTTCTGGAACGCGGGTTTGTCGAACAGCGCGGTCGACAACACCAGCAGCGTGTAGAACCAGCCGCGTGTCTGATCGAGGCCTTCGGCGATGAACTGCGCCGGGAACACCGGCGGCGCCTGTTTGCCATCGGCGCCACCCATCCAGTGGACCTGGGCGTAGGGCATGGCGCCGGATTCGAACCAGCAGTCGAGCACTTCGGGCGTGCGCTTGTAGGTCTTACCGTCAGGAGTCGTGATCACCAATTTATCGAGGTGGTGTTTGTGTAAATCGGTGACGGATCCCTTCGGCAAGCCAGCAAACTCCTCCAATTCAGCCACCGATCCCATGCACTTCATGTCTGTCGGCTGGTCGACATTGATCCAGATAGGAAGGCACGACCCCCAGAAGCGATTGCGGGAAATGTTCCAGTCCTTGGCTTCCTTCAGCCAGTTACCGAAGCGGTTGGAGCCGATCGCTTCCGGCACCCAACGAATCTTATCGTTGTTGGCGACCATCTTGGGACTCAGGTCTTCAATTATGGTCTGGCCAAATTGAGTTACGCCCTTGATGCGAACATACCAAGCTTCGATGGCACGGTAGATCAACGGCGTATCGGTACGTTCGCAGAAAGGGTAGCTGTGGACTATGGTCGACTGGTGTACGAGTTTTCCTTCGTCCTTCAGACGCTTGATGATCGCTTTGTCTGCGTCTTTGCAGAACTGGCCGGCATATTCCGGCACCTCAGCCGTGAACTTGGCTTCCTCATCTAGGAGGTCACCAAGGTCTAGCGAGGCGGATGGGGGTACGTGTCCGGATTTCTTGCCGACAATGTCTTCAACATTGATCTGCATCACAGGGGGGGCGGCGAGAATATTATTCTCACGTGAAACTCGGTAGTCGTCTTCGCCATATGCTGGAGCGATGTGCACGATGCCAGTTCCGTCACCAGTCGTGACGAATCCGTCGCTTATGATCCGGAAAGCTTCTGCACGTGTTTCCAAATAAGGGAACAGTGGCTTGTAGGTAAGGCCGACAACATCCTTGCCAAGACAGTCTGAGATAATGCGGAATTGATCAGGTTTCTTATAATAAGCAGTAAGGCGATCCTTGGCGAGTAGATAGACATCGCCGCTTTGAGTGTCTGCCAACCAACAATAAGCGATCTCCGGGCCTACGCAGAGAGCTAGATTGGACGGCAACGTCCATGGCGTGGTCGTCCATGCGAGCACGTGGGCCTTGCCTGCGGTGATTGCCGAATCGATTTCCGGATTACCGAATTGCCGGCCTTCCAGCCCGGTGAGTTTGAATCTCACCGTGATCGCCGGATCCTGTACATCCTTGTAGTTGTTGCCCGCTTCAAAATTCGACAGCGGCGTCGTCAACTTCCAGGAATACGGCATGATGCGGTGAGCTTTGTAGACACGGCTTTGATCCCACAGCCGCTTGAACACCCACCACACCGACTCCATGAAGTCGCGGTCCATGGTCTTGTAGTCATTGTCGAAATCGACCCAGCGACCCATGCGCGTGACGGTCTTGCGCCATTCGGCGACGTAGGTCTGGACCATCGAGCGGCATTGCTCGTTGAACTTGTCAACGCCGAGCGCGCGGATCTCCGGCGTGCCGTTGAGGTTCAGCGCCTTCTGCGCGAGGTTCTCGATCGGCAGGCCGTGGCAGTCCCAGCCGAAGCGTCGGTCGACGTGGTAGCCGCGCATGTTCCAGAAACGCGGCACGATGTCTTTGATGGTGCCGGCGAGCAGGTGGCCGTAGTGCGGCGTGCCGGTGGCGAAGGGGGGGCCGTCGTAGAAGACGAACTCGCCTTTTCCTTGGGCTCCCTTGCGCCGGGCATTGGACTGCTGGAAGGCGTCGAGGCCGGTCCACAACTTCAGAATGCCCTCTTCGAGTTGCGGCAGGTTCACCTGCGATTCGACACGTTTGAAGAGGGGCGCTGGCTGGTTCATGGGGAGGCCTGGGGATGCGCGGCAAGGGTCGCCGTGGGAAGGGCGGAACCGTAGAATCCCCAGC
>JANPLC010000052.1:0-4038 GCA_031426335.1 Planctomycetota bacterium | reverse complement strand
CTCGGCGATCCCAGGAAACGCCCCCCGCAGATCGAGCGCTACTGTGCGCACTTACGCCAGCTACCCACCCGAGTAGTGGAGCACCACGCATCCCACCTACCGTAGTGTTCATGCGCCTCCACCTGATCCCCCTCCTGTTCGTCTCCCTCTGCGTTGCTGCTGCTGCTTTTTCTGCCGACAGGGCCGCAGAAAAATTCACCCTGATCGCCGGCGGCGGTACTGCGGTCGACGGTGGACCGGCGACCGGCGTGAAACTGAATCAACCTTTCTGCTTCCACGTCATGCCCGATGGCAGCGCATGGTTGGCGGAGCAGGACGGCAACCGTGTGCGACGTTACGGCACCGACGGTGCGTTGGTGACCGTGGTCGGTACCGGTGAAAAAGGGGCTTCCGGTGTTCCGGGGCTAGGCACCAAGGCGTTGGTGAATGGTCCACATCACTTGCTGCCGTTGCCCGATGGTCGCTTGTTGATCGCCGACACCTATGGCCGTCGCACCTTGCAACTCGATCCGAAAACCGGCGAGGTGAAGCTTTTCGCCGGCACCGGTGAGATGGGTTACTCCGGTGATGGCGGTCCCGCCGATCAGGCAAAGACCAGCGATGCGTACTCGCTCGCGCTGTCAAAAGATCAGAAGACCGTCTTCATCGCCGACATCCAGAACCGCCGCGTGCGCGCAGTCGATCTTGCCACCGGCATCATCCGCACGGCGGTCGGCAACGGCGGCAAGGCCGCACCGAAAGACGGCGAGAAGGCCGACCAGTGTTCCCTCGTCGATCCACGTTCGGTCGCGGTCGATGGTGATGGCCGGTTGTGGATTCTGGAGCGCAATGGTCACTGCCTACGTGTGGTCGATCTCGACGGCACGATCAAAACGGTGGTGAACACCGCCGGGCAAAAGGGCAACAGTGGCGACGGCGGCGACGCACGGCAGGCGACCATGAACGGCCCGAAGGATCTCTTCATCGATCGCGATGGCGCGGTGCTGATCGCCGACTGCGAGAACCATGTCATCCGCCGTTATGATCCGAAAACCGGCGTCATCACCCGCATCGCCGGCACCGGAAAAAATGGCAAGGGTGCTCCTGGCTTGCCGCTGGAAACCGCCCTCGACCGCCCGCACGGCGTCCACGTCGGCCCGGATGGCGCGCTGTATATCAGCGACAGCAACAATCATCGGGTGCTGAAACTGGTGCGTTGAGCGGCGTGGAGCGCCGGCTTCCAGCCGGCCAGGGGCAATCTCTTCGCTGCAATCGAATCGATCACCGACCACGCACATCGCCGTGATCCCACTCTGCCGGCTGGAAGCCGGCGCTCCCAGGAGGCAAGGCACCGGCGCAATCCGCTCGCATGGGGCCGGACGAACCGCTTCGGAACAACGTCGACACTCGACATGGTTGGTCTGAATCGTTGATCATGGGACAGCTTCTCATGCCCATCGTCGTGGTGTTCCCCCCGCCCTGTGCGCGCTGACGCGGTCCGATGTTCCCACCGGTCCAGGGCTTGTTAGGAACACGCCACCTCTCTGGAGATTCTTCCCATGCGTTTCCTCACTCCCGTCCTGCTCGCCATCGTTGTTGCCGCGCCGGCGTGGTCCGCCACGGCGAAGACCGTTGCCGACACCTGGCCGCACTACCGTGGAGCGAATCGCGACGGCATCTCGACCGAGAAGCTGACGTTCAGCGCCGAGGCGCCGATGCAGGTATGGAAGGCCTCGATCGGCATCGGCTTCACTTCGATGGCAGTGTCCGACGGTATGGTGTACGCCAGCGGCAACAGCGACGGCAAAGACACCCTGCATTGCCTCGACGCCAAGACCGGCAAGAGCGTGTGGACCTTTAGCTACGCGCAGGCGCTCGACCCCAACCTCTATGAAGGCGGTCCCAACGCCACGCCGACGGTCTCCGGCAAGAACGTCTACCTCCTCGCCAGGGACGGCTTCACCGCCTGCCTCGACGCCAAGACCGGCAAGGCCGTTTGGCAGAAGAATATCGCGCAGGAAGTTGGCGCGGCAAAACCGAGTTGGGGTTTCTCCGGCTCACCGACCGTGCTTGGACGCGCGCTGTTCCTCAACGTCGGCAGCCATGGCACCGCGGTCGAAGCCGCCACCGGCAAGGTGATTTGGAAATCTGGCGGTGACGCCGCTGGTTACGCGTCAGTGATCCCGATGGGCGGAACGAAAGACGCGTCACTGCTGGTGTTTGCCAAGGACGCACTGGTCAGCGTCGACGCCGCGAGCGGAAAAAAACTGTGGAGCTTCCCCTGGACCACCAACCACGGGGTGAACGCCGCTGATCCGATCATCCAGGGAAACCAGGTGTTTATCTCAACCGCCTATGAATACGGCTGCGCCGTGCTCGACCTCAGCGGTCAGCCCAAAGAGGTGTGGCGCAACAAGAACATGCGCAACAAGTTCAACGCTTGTGTAGCGATCAACGGCAACGTCTACGGTTTTGATGAGAGCACTTTGAAATGCATCGATTGGAAGTCCGGCAAGGTGCAGTGGGAGAAAGGTGGTCTGGGCATGGGCTCGCTCGCCGCGTGCAACGGCAAACTGGTGATCCTGAGCGAGAAAGGCGAACTGGTGATCGCTGATGCATCGCCCACGGCCTTCACCGAGATCAGCCGCACGCAGGCCCTATCGTTCAAATGCTGGTCAAGCCCGGCGATCGCTGACGGACATATCTATGTCCGCAATGATAAGGGGGCGTTGGTGTGTCTGGCGGTGAAGTGAGAGACGGAATCCACCAGCACGGCAGACTCGTCCTTGGTATCGTCGCGCTGTTGGGCCTTGTCGGCTGTGCGGACACAAGACCCGCGAAGATTAGCGACAAACCATTCGCTGGAATCGCGATCACTCTCGAAGATGTGGGATGGAAGGGCAGTATTGTAACTGAGAACTTCGCCCGTGCGAAGGGCGACGAGAGATCGCACGATCTCATCAGCGACCTGAAGCCGTACCTCGATGGGAAACCTCGAGATCGGGTGGTCGCCACGAACATCGCGCACTGCACCGTGATGCTTACCGGACCTGGTGGACGGACCATGATCCGCTGCGGGGAGCCGCCCTGGGATCTGCGTACAACCGTCAACCGTCCAGGCCACTATGAGATCGATCTGGTCCACGAAGGCGACGTAGTATCCCTGACCGAGATCGACCTCACCGCAACTGGCACCTATCATTTGGTGATCACACTCACGGCCAATAAGATCATCCGACGCTTAGTCGATTTCACGCCTTATTGACCAGAACAGCGATTACGGCGCCAGCGCCTTCACCGTGATATTCCGATACGCCACCGGCCCGTGATCGCCTTGCAGCATCAGCGGTCCAGTTGATTTCTCTGCTTCGTACTCCCACATCGCTGAACGCGTGGGGCCGGTGACCTCGACGTTTTCGTGTACCACCTGCCCGTTGTGGATGACCTTCACGAACACGGCGTTGGCGGTCTTCATGCCGTTCGCGTCGAAACGTGGCGCCTTGAAGGTGATGTCGAACGACTGCCATTCACCAGGCGCTTTGGCGGCGTTCACGCGCGGTGGCGTGCCCTCGAAACCTTCTTTGCCAGCGCCACGTTTCGGATCCCAACGCTGGTAGATGCCACCGGCATCGCCGGGACCGGGCTTCGCCTTGCCGAAACTGTCGAGCACCTGGACCTCGTAACGGCCCATGACGTAGACGCCGGAGTTGGAGCCTTTCGGCACCAGCCATTCTACGTGGATCTCGGCGTCGCCGAATTCCGCCGCGCTGACGATGTTGCCGGTCTTGCCCGTGCGACTGTTGGCCAGCACACCCGTGCCATCGGTGAGCACGAGCTTCTTCCCATCGGCAGGATCGAGCGCGGCCGAGCCGACAATCAGCCAGTCGTGGGTCGGTTTCTTCCAGGCCGCGAGGCCAGTCTCACCGATCAGTGGCGTTGTATCCGCGGCAACAGCGCCAACGGCGATCACGGACAACAGCAGGAGCGTACGCATATCCAAAGTACCAGCAGCGACCGCAGGCGTTGTCCCCTGGGGGGGGGGGGGGGGGGGGGGGGGGG
>JANPLC010000051.1:0-4658 GCA_031426335.1 Planctomycetota bacterium | reverse complement strand
CCGTTGTTCCCCGCTGCTTGGCAAGGCAGCGCCATCACCTGTGACTTCCGCGCGCATCGCATCGTGCGCATGGGCATCACTCCGCTGGAAGGCAAGTCGGGTTACGTCTCCAACGACGAACCGGATCTGCTGAAAACCGGCGACGCGTGGTTTCGCCCGATCGATGTCAAACACGGCCCCGACGGCGCGCTGTATCTTGCAGACTGGACCAACCCGGTGATCAACCACGGTGAAGTCGACTTCCGCGACAAACGCCGCGACAAGGTGCACGGCCGCGTCTGGCGCGTGGCACCGGCGGACAGCAAGCCGCTGGTGTGGACGCCGGTTGCCGGCCGTTCAATTCCGGAGTTGTGCCAAGCCCTGTTGTCGGCCAACAAGTGGGAACGCGACAGCGCACGCCAAGTGTTGGCGTTGCAGTTGAATGAGGCGGGCGACAAGGCCGTGAAGGCGTGGTACGAAAAGCTCAGTGATAAAACGGTCCAACTGCGGGCAGCCCAGGAATTGAACTTCGCCTACCGTTCAACGCGGCGTCCGATGTGGTTCTCGTTGCCGGCGGCTGCGCTAACGCCAGCTGGCCAAGCGCTCATCGCCCGGGCTGCTGGTCCAGGAACACCTGAGCGCAAATACCTCCAGCAGGTGCAGAGCTCGTTGAAGAGTTTGCCCTCGCCGCGTGGATCGCTGGAAATGATCCGTGCGCTGGTGCGCGAAGCGAATCTGGACAATGCCAAGCTGGTGTTGGGTCAACTCGCTGCGGCACCCAAGGAAGATGCGCACTTTGACTTCGCGCTGCGCAGTTCGATGGACGTGATATCGCCCGTGTTGTTGGCGGCCCTCGAATCCGGCGGCATCGACGCGCTCAAAGGTGATCAGGTCGGCGAACAGGAGCTGGTCCGTGCCCTGCGTTTCTTGCCCGCCGATCGCGTGGCGGCGGTGATCAACCGGCTGTTGAACGAAGGCGACAAGAACCTGGCGGAAGATACCTGGGGTTCGCTCGTCGCGTATGCCGGCGATGCCAAGGCGGTTGCCCGGCTGTTTGTCTACCTCGATCCGATCGCGTCGAAAAATGGCGCCGGACGGGAGGCGAAAATCCTGCAATGGACTTGTGATGCAGCTGCCCGCGGGGTGCGTCTGACCGACGAGAAACCACCATTGGCTGGTCTCCTCGGACACGCCGACCTCGGCATCCGCAAGGAAGCCATCCGTCTCGCCGGTCTGTGGAAACGTGCGGATCTGGCGCCACGTCTTCGCGCAGCAGCAGCCGATGGCGCGGTGCGCAAAGAAGCGCTCGCAGCACTTCAGACCATCGGCGGTGAAGTTGCCGTGACCGAACTTACGGCGTTGCTCAGCGAGGCTACCACCACGCCCGCGCGTGCGGAAGTCCTCGCGGTGTTCGCCAAAGTCGACGGCGCCAAGGCACTCACTGCTGCTGCGCCGCTGTTGGCCAGTGCTGCCAACGAAGCCGAAGCCGCCGCGCTCTGGCGCGTGTTGTGGGCCGGCAACGGCGTGATGGATCGCGTGGTCAAAGACGGTGTTCCCGCCGATCTGCCGGAGGCCGCGCTCAATGCTGGTTTCAACACCGCGCAGGAACTCGGCGGTCGTGGTGCGAAGTTGGCCGAGAAGTTCTCTGCCATTCGCGCGCCGCGTCCGACGGCAGTGCACAGCGGCGACAAACCTGCTGATCTGCCAGCGTGGGTGGAGCTCACCCAGAAGAACGGCATCGCGAGCAAGGGCGAGGCGCGGTATTTTGGACTCAACTGCCAGATATGTCACTCGATCGGTGGCGCTGGCGGCAAACTCGGACCGGATATGACCACGCTCGGTGCCAGCGCGCCGCTGGATTACATCATCGAAAGTGTGCTGACTCCCCAGGCGAAGGTGAAGGAAGGTTACCACTCGGTGGTCTTCCGTCTCAAGGATGGCGGTCTGGTCACCGGTATTCCCGGCACCGAAACCGACAAGGACATCATCGTGCGTCTGCCCAACCTCGACCAAGTGGTGGCGAAGGACAACATCGCCGGACGCGATATTGCTCCCGGCAGTTTGATGCCCGCGGGATTGGTCGACATCCTGCCGGCGGAGGATCAGGCGCACTTGTACGCCTTCCTCAGTCAGCTTGGCAAACCCGGTCCCTTCGATGGCAGCGACGGCATGGTCGCGCGCATCCTGCGCCTGTCTGGCAGCCTGCCCGAAGGCACCGCACCGGATCTGTCGAAGATGCCGGCGGCTTACACCAACGTCGATGGTCGCATGACGCCACGCGCCTGGCGTGCGCCAGTCGCCGCGGTCGAAGGCGATGGAGCAATCTACGTCATGGCTCAAGTCGACGTGCCCAACGCCGGCCTGCTGACCATCAGCGTCGAGGGCAGCGACCGCCCGTGGCTCGACGGCATCCGCTTCGATCCTCAGGAAACCGGCCGCCAAGTGAAAGCCGGCCGCCACACCATCGCCGTGTCGGTCGGTCGCGAGAAGCAGCCGAACAATCTGCGGATCAAGGTGAGCGCGGGACGGTTTGTTACGCCGTGACCAGAGTCGGCGCCGTTTTACGGCGCCGACGTGGCTCCATATTGTTCAAGCTCAGCACGAAGCTCAGCGTCAGCAGCCTGCTCGCTTTGTTCCCGCTGTTCGTCCAGCGCGTCCTTGGCGGCAATTATCCGCATGGTGAACTGCCCGGTCTTCACCTGTCCCTCGCGCAGTTGCATGGTCCAGGTGATGGTCACGGGATCTTCGATCGGTTGGGTGAACTGCAGGTACTCATCAATACGGATGCCGGCCAGTTTGGTTTTTCCAGGGGACAAGATCACCATCGGTGACAGCCCGCCAAAATTCGGGCTCCTGAGTTTGATGCCATGCTGTGAGGCAAACTGATCGGCAACGCCCAGGCTCAGTCCGTAGATGCGTTGAAGCCGCCACTCGGTGTTGATCGGTCCATCGCCGCATGACTGCCAACTCAACATGCGCACAGAACCAGGAGCGACGTTTTTGATCTCCAACACGGCAACCATCTCTTCGCCTATCGTGCCGGTTGGCCAGGTCGGTCGGAGGAAGACCTCCACCTCATCGGCAAAAGGAAGCGGCGGAAACCGGACCTGGGTGGCCGGATGAGATTCCGCGGCGATCCCTGAATCAGTGGTCAGGATGCCAACAAACCACAGGGAGCAGAGCGATGGCCACGACGGAGTTCGGGTCATGCACGGACATGAACGGATATACCGGCCTCTGGTTCATTTCCCTCCACCGGGTGCAATTCATCCGACGCTGCCCAAACAACCACGGCAGCAGCTCGGCTTCCTTATACGCCTGATTCCACGAGTTGTGGCCGACGTCGGGATACTCGGTGTATTTCACCAGCGTGCTGCCGGTTTTCTTGAGTGCATCGTTCATCACCTGCGAACGACGCCGTGAAACGGGTCACTTGCCAGTCAGGGTCACATTGCCTTTTTTCAAAGCCTCTTCCAACGCGCCCTGACTGGTGCGCGCCGGATCGATCAGTACTAAGACCTTTCCGTCTTTGTAGCTGACCGTTGCCTGCTCGACACCGTCGATACGCGAAATCACGTTGTAGGTGCCCAGGGCGCAACCTTTGCAGTCGAGGCCGGTGACCGGGATTTCAATGCGCTTGAGTTGGTCGACCGGAACGGTCGAGCGCGGAATGACCCAGAAGCCCTTGGCGTTTACGGTATGGGCCAGGTTTTCAGCAGAAAGAGTCTTGGGGTCGTGGGTGATGGTCGCCTCGCTACGAGCGTAGTCGATGCCCACGATGGTCACCGGCCGATCCTTGAGCACCGCGCGCAGATCGTCGACCCGCTCGGGATAACACAGGCCGAGGACACGGTAGGTGATGGTCTCCATCTTCTCGTCGCCAGCATGGACGAGGGCGACGGGCACCAGGAGCAGCAAGAACAGGCGGAGATGGTTCATCATAGTGGTCACCTGGTCTGGAAGAGACGGCTCTGCACGAGTTCATGCAGCAGGGTGCGAATGCCCCCGCCGCTCTTCGTCGTGCGCTGGACGATGGCGGCAAGATCGTCGCGGTCGCTGAAGGCGATCTCGCGACCAGTGGCGTAGACAGCGAACTGCTCGGCGAGGTTGCGCAGTAGTGCCGGCGCGTCAGCCGCGAGCAGGGCCTGGAACTCGCCGATGCCGCTGAAGGTGCGTCCATCGGGCAGCGCACCCGAGGCGTCGACCACCGGGCCTAGTCTGAAACTGACATCAAGGAACGGATCGATGGCGCCACGCGGCGCAGGATCACCGGTGCCGATCGAACGGTAGCGCTCACGCTGGCCGCCGATGACATCGAAGGATTCGAGGGCGAAGCCCGGCGGATCGAGTTTGGCATGACAGGACGCACACGAGGCGTCGGCGCGGTGTTTGTCGAGCAACTGGCGGATGGTCGTCGCTCCGCGCACGTCGGGTTCGACGGCGGTGATGTTGGGCGGCGGTGGTTCGGGCGGTTTGCCGAGCAGGCGGTCCATGACGAAGGCACCGCGCGGCACCGGCGACGTGGTCGTGCCGTTGGCGGTGACCTTGAGGATTGCCGCCTGGGTCAGGAACGGTCCGCGTGGGCTACCGGCCGGCAGCTTCACGCGGCGGATCTGCGAACCGTGGACGCCTGGGATGCCGTAATGCACCGCCAGTTTCTCGTTGAGCATGGCGAAGTC